>NZ_JBJURM010000015.1:0-160011 GCF_046097995.1 Rhodococcus sp. 5A-K4 | reverse complement strand
CGACGACTGAGCCCACGACGACGACTGAGCCCACGACGACTGAGCCCACGACGACTGAGCCGACCACGACGACTGAGCCGACCACGACGACTGAGCCGACCACGACGACGGCTGAGCCCACGACAACTGAGGCCTCGACCAACCCTTCGGCGTCGCAACGTCCGAGCAGCAGCGCTTCCCCTGCGACCAACGCAACTTCGCAGACTGAGAGTTCATCTAGCGAAGCAGCCTCCGAGACGACGCAGTCCCCTTCCGAGTCGCAGTCGAGTTCCGAGCCATCCTCGGAGGCCGCGGTTCCGCCGGCTGGACCGTCTGATCCGCAGGGGCCGTCAGCGGGCGGCGGAGCAGCTGCACCCTCTGCCGGTGGACCGGCGAACGCTGCGCCGGGCGCAGTCGCAGCACCGTCCGCGCCCGAGGTTCTGGCCGCACCGGCACCCGTAGCTCCCCAGGTACCGTCGAACGCTCCGAACGTCGCGAGTCCCAGTGAGAACCCGCAGGCATTCCCGACGGCGTTCACTCAAGGCCTTCCGCCGATTCTCAACGCTGCCGCCGTCGCAGGCGGTGTGGGCGGAATGGCAGTCGTAGCGGCGGGTGCGGGAGCAATGACTTTTCGCGGAGCATCGTTGCAGAAGGCACGTTTGGCTGCCGCACGTGCCGAATTCCTGGCACCCGGATCACAGGGAGGTGCGTGAGTCGTGCCGGACAGACGTTCACATCGCCGCGTTCTGGCCGCGGTGGATGCCGTATGTGACGCAGCAGCGTCGTCGGAGGCTGTGTCACTGCTTACGGTGGTACAGACAGTCGCCCGCGAGCGTGGGCGCCCGATCGAGATCGATCTGGAAACCCCGCTCGCCACCGGAGTGTGCGGTCAGCGCCGGGCCTACGACGACCACGACGTCATCGTTTTGGCTCCCGGACTACCCAATGTCGAGCGGACTCTGGCACATGAGTTGGGGCACATAGTGTTTCGTCACGAAGGTGCCGAGATCGCCGAGGCGACGCTCGAGGTCAGTGACGATTTGATTGCATACATGTTGAGTCAACGTTCTCTGCGGCGCAACGAACCCGTGCCGATGGATGACATCGCGGAGTGGGAAGCCGAGACGTTCGCGTCGATGTTGATCATGCGTCTGCGAACGATGAGTGGCCGTGGGACACCGCTGTCGGTGTTGCGGTACGACGAGGCGATCGGATGATCTTTTGGGCTGTGGCCCTTCTCGTCTGGGTTGCAGCCGGCGCGAGACTGGGTCGAGTTGTCGCGCGCACCGCGACGCCGTTGCGAATGTCGATGGTCTTCGCAGGCTTCTCGGTCGCATTGTCGTCGACGGTCATGGTGCCGGCGGTGTGGGACATCGTCGATCGAATTGCGCCGGAGCAACATGCCGCAGCGATGATCGTCATCGTCTTGTGGACCGCGTTGTCTGCGGCCAGCGCAGTCGGCGCCGTGTCTGCCTGGCCGGTGATGTCGCGTCCAGCCATGCGCGGTCTCGCCACGGTGCTGTACTCGGTGGGGCTGCTGGTGGCGATCGCGGTTTTCTTCGGATACCCAGCGCCGGCTCTGATCTTTATCATCGTCGCTCTGTCCCTTGTCATTTCGACGGGGCTACGGCACGTTGCCTGGGCGCCGTTGGGGCGCGGAATCGCATTGATCGTGACAGGTTCGTCGGTCTTGCTTGTCGTGGTCGTCGTGATGCTGGTCGAATCGATCGGTGGCACCAGCGCACTCGAATCGGATATCTGGACGGGCGCAGGGGTGTGGTTCATCGCTGCCTCGAGTGTTCTGATAGCGCTCGGCATCACGTGGGTGCTTCTCGAGACCTGGTTACGTGCCCGACGAGATCTGTACCGGCTGCGGCGGATGCACGCGCTTCTCGTCAAGCGATTCCCCGAGGTTGTCGACGCGGACAGTGCCGGAAGTACGTCAGTACTCCGGGCATCGGACATGATCGCTCAGATCATGGATGCGATGTACATACAGTCCGGCGCCGGGATGTTCGACGTCGGTGGTCAGGAACCGCCCCGGGCAGTTACCGCCCATGCAGGAATACTTGCGGGGTGGATCGCGGATCCATTGGCCTCGGATGTGTTGGACACCAGATGGATTGCGCCGCCGGAGCGGATGTCGGCGCGCCGATGGGTCCTACTGTTGGCGAAGGAACTCGATGAAACGACAAAAGTAGGTCGACGTTCGTAGTCGACCTACTCCATGTCAATTCAGTGCTTCAGCACATTTGCATCAGCGTGACGCGTCGGGCGGAACCTCTGGCAAACCCTCACTCGCACGCAGCTTTTCAGCCATCGTGGTGAGCAGATTCTGCGATTCTTCCGACAGGTCGAATGCGCGGCTCGAGAGGCGGCGAAGGCCGTAACCTTGGAGCTGCGAGAGCAGTTCGAGGTCGTGATCGATCTTGGCAGCGTAGATGTCGTTGAAGAAGTAGTCGGGCTTCACCTTGAAGAACCGGGCGAACGCAGCGACTGTCTCGTCCGAGGGGTTGGTGCGCTGTCCCGAGCGGAGCTGCGAGATGTACGGCTTGGAGATCTGATGGCCGTCTTCGATGAGCGCTGCCGCAACCTCGGCGTTGGTGTGGGGTTTGCGCCCCGGAGGATGAACACTGTCGAACAGTTTGTTCAATCGTTCTGCAAAGTCAGCCATTGTGAACCGCCCCGTAATCCTCTCTAGCTAGCAATTGTCCGTTCAGTGAATCCTACGGTATCACGCGGATAACCGATCGGTAGCTCACCGTAGTCTGTTTAGTGGACCAGTTGTCAAATGTGTCCGAGATTCGATTCGTTCGGCCATTGAGTGCTCAGCTATGTCTCAGCGCACATTGAGTATCGGCCGCACGAAGATTGTGCAGCTACGGTCGCGCTATTCGAACCTTCCATTACTTGGTTAATGTGCCCAGTATCAAACCTTTTACCCGTTTTGGCGATATTAGCTAAGCGTTAGCCTGGTTTTTCATATGTGTTCCGAAAGGAAAACCGCAGTTCAGTGACGGTGTGGAGTGATGCGGTTGCAATTATGGCGACTGTTCGCGATGTTGCTCGAATCACTTCGGGGTTGAACCTTGAACGGTTTGCCGGAATGCAATCTGCGCTAGCTAAACCCCCTGCGTAGGTGCAGAATTGTGATATGAAACACACGATGAGTGATGACGAACTGCGCCGCGCGATCCGTGAAATCCAGGATCGAGCCCACGACGCACGCAAGCGTGGGGACGATGTAGCGGCGGAAGAACTCGACCGTACGGTCAGGGGCTATCAAGAGCAGATGGCTCAGCGTCTGTAGCTGTCGGTGGGTTCGGCGACTGCCGCCGAGGTCGTGGGTTCTGGCATGCTCACGGCCGCAATGCGTGTTTCGGGGCGGCCGCACAACGCGTGCGTAGACTTTCCCGCATGTCCACAGTACGAGTGCGGGGGAGTGTCGATCCATGTCAGTAAGGTCGCTCGAGGGTAAGAAATGCCTGATCACCGGCGCTGGTAGTGGGATAGGACGCGCAACTGCACTGCGGGCATCCGAGGCCGGAGCCGAATTGTTTCTCACTGATATCAACGACCGTGGATTGCACGAGACTGCCGCAATGGTTGGTGCCGGAGGCGGCACGGTCAGTTTGGCCAAGGCACTCGATATCTCGGATTACGACGAGGTCGTGAAATTCGGTACCGAGATTCACACTCAATTCTCTCCGATGGATGTCGTCATGAATATCGCCGGCATTTCAGCGTGGGGAACTATCGAGAACCTCGAGCATCGGCACTGGAAGTCGATGGTTGACGTCAACCTGATGGGACCGATCCATGTCATGGAGACGTTCGTTCCGCCCATGATCCGCGCCGGCAAGGGTGGGCACCTGGTCAATGTGTCTTCGGCCGCTGGGCTCTTGGCACTGCCGTGGCATGCCGCTTACAGTGCGAGCAAGTTCGGCCTTCGCGGGGTCTCCGAGGTGCTGCGATTCGATCTGAAGCGGCACGGAATCGGCGTCAGTCTGGTTGTGCCTGGTGGGGTGAAGACGCCTTTGGTGGGAACCGTGGAGATCGCGGGTATCGACCGGGATGACCCGCGGGTCAAAAAGCTCACGCACCGGTTCGAGAAGCGCGCGGTCTCCCCGGAGAAGGTGGCCTCGTGCATTCTGCGGGGAATCGAGAAGAACACGTACCTCGTGTATACGTCCAATGACATTCGATTCGGATACTGGTGGGCCCGCAAATTCGCCCCGCCTTACGAGTTCGTGATGCAAAAAGCGAACGACCAGTTCAGTAAATTGCTCAAGCGATGAGCATTAACTCCGACGGGACTTTTATCTAGTCGAATAGGGACCAAAGTCATGCCGAAGAGTTTTCACTTCGATATCGAATTCAAATATCCGATCGACGACGTGCATCGAACTTTGACTGACCCGAGTTATTGGAAAGTCCGACTCGGAGACCTTTATGCCACCTCGGACATCGAAGTTGGAGACGGATCGATCGAAGTATCCGTGTCCGAGGAAATCGACTCCGCCTCCCTCCCGACCCTGGTCGCCAAGGTTGCGCCGAGTCGACTGGGTCTGACACGGGTCGACCACTGGGGGCCTCTGTCTGACGGGAAGGCCGCAGGGTCGGTCACCGGAATCGCGCACGGACTGCCGATACGAATCGAGACGACGCTGGACCTCACCGCCGCCGAGTCCTGCACGCGACTGGTCGTCGACGGAACGGCCGAAGTGAAGATGCCGATCATCGGCGGCCAGATCGAGAAGTTGCTGAAGAAGACCGTCGAGGACTTGCTGGGGCGCGATCGGGACGCTGTCGAGTCATTTCTCGCCTGAGTCGGCGCCGAAATCCACCTCCAGAACGCGTGCACCTGGGCCAGCGGCAGCGAGTTGATCGTGAGGGTTTGCGAGGGCGCATCCCTCCAGTGAGAGACACCCGCAACCTATGCAACCGGTGAGATTGTCGCGTAGTCGTTCCAGTTGCTCGATGCGGAGATCGAGGTGGCGCCGCCATCCGGTCGACAACCGTTCCCAATCTGCGCGGTTCGGGGTACGGCCTTCAGGAAGTGTGCCGAGGGCTTCCCGGATTTCCGACAGTGGAATGCCGACGCGTTGCGAGATTCGGATGAAGGCGACGCGTCGAAGCGTGTCTCGTTGGTATCGACGCTGGTTGCCGCTGGTCCGGCGACTGACGATGAGGCCTTCTCGTTCGTAGAAATGCAGGGCCGAGACGGCGACACCGCTGCGCTCGGAGAGCTGGCCGGGCGTAAGTTCCTTGGCTTTCCACGACGGCATCTCCATGGCGACTACCGGTCCGTCGCCCGGTGGAGGGTGGCGTGGAGATGATGCGTCAGCGGGGTGTCGCCGTGCGCCATCCACAAGTCGTAGGTCAGGGTGTCGCCTTGGACGCGCATGACTCGCCGGACGTCGTGAACCGGTTTTGCGTCGGGCGATGCTGCGAGCGTGAGACGGGTCAAGGCGAGAGTGCCTTCGGAGTCGACGGTGCCGCGATGGATCTCGACAAAACCGGTGGGCTGGCTGACCAGCAGTTCGAGCTCACCACCAGGTGTCGGGCGCAGGTATCCCGATTCCTTGTGAAGTGGTCGGCCGTCGGGGAGCCCTCGAGTGCGCGACGAGTAGGTGACAAACGGTTTCGGAGTCGGAGCGAACTCGATCTCCTCGGAGTACTCGAAGTCGTCGATGGTGGGGAAATGTCCGGCTCCAGCGCCGACCCAGCGCCCGGTGAACCTGTCGATTCCGGCGCCGCCCAGCGCCGCCTGATCCGTGCTACTCATTGCGTGGTCCTCTCGCCTGCGTCGGATCAGACGTTACGCGGGAAGATATGGCAGCTGCTCATCCCTGCTGGGTGGGGCCTACGGGATTAGTGTTCACTCATGAACGCTTCTGGCTCCGTCCCCCTCGGTGTCGATTCCGAGGTGGGCCGATTGCGATCGGTCATTCTTCATCGTCCGGGCGACGAGTTGAAACGATTGACTCCGCGCAACAACGACGAGCTGCTCTTCGACGCGTTGCCGTGGGTGGACCGCGCGCAGGAAGAACACGATCAGTTTGCGACCGTCCTTCGTGAGCGCGGCGTCGAGGTACTGCTTTTGTCCGATCTCCTCACCGAGGCGCTCGAGGTCAGTGGCGCAGCGAGGATCCAGGGAATCGCGGCCGCCGTCGACGCACGCAAGATCGGCCACGCGCTCGGGCAACACCTGGCTGCGTACCTGCGAAAGGTAGACCCGAAGGAGCTGTCGTCGATCCTTACTGCCGGAATGACGTTCGACGAGCTGCCGATCGACGCCGGCTCGACCTCGTTGGTGCGCAGGATGCATCACGGCGGTGACTTCGTGATCGACCCGCTGCCCAACTTGCTCTTCACCCGCGATTCGTCGTTCTGGGTCGGGCCACGGGTCATCATCACGTCCTTGGCGTTGTCAGCGCGAGCTCGCGAATCCTCGATCACGGATCTCGTCTACGCGCATCACCCTCGATTCAGAGGCGTGCGCCGCGCGTACGAGTCGCACACGGCTCCTGTCGAGGGAGGTGACGTGCTGCTTCTCGCGCCGGGGGTGATCGCGATCGGTGTCGGTGAACGTACGTCACCCGCCGGCGCAGAAGCATTGGCGCGTAGCGTGTTCGACGACGGTCTCGCCCACACGGTGTTGGTTGTTCCGATCGAGCAACGCCGAGCGTCGATGCATCTCGACACGGTCTGCACCATGGTCGAGGCCGACGCGGTCGTCATGTATCCGGCCATTCAGGACACATTGGCAGCGTTCACCCTTTGCAAGGAAGACGACGGGGTGAGTATTCGCGGTGCGACGCCGTTCCTCGAAGCGGCAGCCGACGCCATGGGAATCGGAAAACTTCGAGTGATCGACACCGGACTCGACACGGTCACTGCCGAGCGTGAGCAATGGGACGACGGCAACAACACGTTGGCCGTCGAACCGGGCGTCGTCGTCGCTTACGAGCGCAACGTCGAAACGAATGCCAGGCTGGAGGCCTCGGGTATCGAGGTTTTGCGAATCGCGGGTTCCGAACTGGGCTCCGGTCGCGGTGGACCTCGCTGCATGTCCTGCCCGATCGCCCGCGATCCGCTGTGAGCGGTGGACGTCAGAGAATCTCTTCCACCTTGGCTGCCGGACGCGCGAGCACCGTGCCCTTGTCAGTGACGACGAATGGGCGTTCGATCAGAATTGGGTGCTCGATCATCGCGTCGAGGATCTCGGATTCGGAAGCGTCGGCGAGTCCGAGGTCCTTGTACTGCGTTTCGCGCTTGCGAACCGCTTGACTGGGCTCGAGGCCGGCGTCGGCGATGAGTTTTTCCAGCTCGGATCGGGTAGGCGGAGTATCGAGGTACTTGACGATGGTGGGTTCGATGCCGGCTTCCCGGATGAGCCCGAGAACGGTCCGCGAGGTGTTGCACCGTTGATTGTGGAAGATGGTTGCAGATGCCATGTTCGTCATTCTGCCTCTGCGTCCGAACTCGTGGGACAAACAGGGGAACAACGGGCCGCTCCGGAGTGCTGCACTTGAAGTACCGACGTGTGAGGAGAAAACGATGACGGAACATCGAAGTGTGGACGAACGACGCGTGGTCATTGCCGGTGGGCACGGCAAGATCGCGCAGCACCTGACGTACCTGCTGGCAGGACATGGTGATCGGCCGGTAGCGCTGATCCGCAACTCCGCGCACGAGGGTGCGGTCCGCACACTCGGCGCGTTCCCCGTGGTGATCGATCTGGAATCCTCCTCGGTCGAGGAAGTTGCGAAGGTACTCGACGGTGCCGACGTCGCGGTCTTCGCCGCGGGCGCCGGACCTGGTAGCTCGATCGAGCGCAAGGACTCCGTCGACCGAGCTGCGGCGGTGCTGTTGGCCGATGCCGCCGAGAAAGCGGGAGTACGTCGGTTCATTCAGATCAGCGCCATGGGTGCTGGTGACGAAATACCGGAGAACACCGACGAGGTTTTTGCCGCCTACCTGCGGGCGAAGACGGCAGCGGAGGAAGACCTGAAGACAAGGTCTTCGCTGGATTGGACGATTCTTCGGCCAGGACTTCTGACGGACGACGACCCCACCGGTGAAGTATTGCTTGCGCAGCCGCCCGTCGATCGAGGCTCTGTGCCTCGAGCCGATGTCGCCGCCGTCGTCGAAGCGCTCATCGATGCGCCGTCCAGCGTCGGCAAGACATTGGTTCTGACCTCCGGCCCGCATACGATCCGCGAGGCGATCGAGGGCCTGTGACCGAGAAGATACGACGAGGGTGACGATGAAGATCGCAATCGAACACGATTCCTCCACAGCTCCGTACGACCAACTGCGGCAACAGATTATCGAGCAGGTTCACGGCGGCGGATTGATCGCGGGAACCAAGATCCCGACGGTGCGAGCGTTGGCCTCGGAGCTGGGATTGGCGGCCAACACCGTCGCGAAGGCTTATCGCGCGCTCAGCGATCAGGGCGTCATCGAAACGAGGGGAAAGCAAGGGACATTCATCGCTTCGGGGACCGATCCGGTGCAGGCGCAGGCCGAGCAGGCGGCGACCGCGTTTGCGCATAGGGTCCGCTCGCTCGGGTACTCCGACAGTGAGATCGTCGCCATGGTGGAGTCG
Source organism: Rhodococcus sp. 5A-K4 (assembly GCF_046097995.1). Classification (NCBI taxonomy): domain Bacteria; kingdom Bacillati; phylum Actinomycetota; class Actinomycetes; order Mycobacteriales; family Nocardiaceae; genus Rhodococcus; species Rhodococcus sp. 5A-K4. Next base: position 151,418 of record NZ_JBJURM010000015.1, on the reverse strand, counting down.
GCATTGAGAGGTGCATGACACAATGTTTAAGTTGACGCTTCAACTTAAAGCTGTCAGTCTTGGCTCATGAATTCGTCGATTGCTCGTGACCTCGGACTCCTCATCGCCCGTGTCGGCCTCGGGATCATCTTCATCGCCCACGGTTGGCAGAAGTTCTTCACCTACAAGATCGCCGGAACGCAGGCCGCGTTCGAAGGGATGGGCGCCCCGCTCCCCAAGATTTCTGCGGTTGTGGCTGCATCCATCGAACTCGGCGGCGGAATCCTGCTCATCGCGGGTCTGTTGACCCCGCTCGTCGGCGCGCTGCTGTTCCTCGACATGGTCGGCGCGTTCTTCATCGTGCACGCGGACAAGGGTGTCTTCATCGACAACGGTGGCTACGAACTCGTCGTCGCACTCGGTGTCGGATCGCTCTTGATCGCTGTGATCGGCGCAGGACGCATCAGCATCGACGGATTGATCGGCAAGGGCAACGGTTGGGTTAAAACCCCAGCTTGATCGGGGTGAGAAGGCGGGTTCAACGGACGTTGAGCCCGCCTTCCGGCTTGCTTTTGGCCCATAAAGTGACGAACGTAGTCATCTATGGTGACGAAATCTGATCGATCCGAACAAGATTCCGGGGCCAACGAAGAGCGCCCGGAGACGGGCTTTACTCGAGTAGGCGTTCGGACCGACTACGTGGTGTTTTCCGTGGCGGCTGCCGCGGTGCTGGCTATTGTCGTGTGGGGCCTCGTAGCTCCCGACAACCTCGATTCGGTAACCGGAAGTGTTCTCGGCTGGTTGGTGACGAACATCGGCTGGCTCTTCGTACTCGCAGCTTCGGCTTTCGTGCTGTTTTCCATCTACCTCGCGGTCAGTCGATTCGGCGACATTCCGCTGGGCAAGGACGGTGAGAAGCCCGAGTTCCGAACCGTCAGCTGGATCGCGATGATGTTCAGCGCCGGCATGGGGATCGGCCTGATGTTCTTCGGTGTCGCGGAACCGCTTGCGCACTACGTGACTCCGCCTCCCGGCACCGACGGTGGCGTCGGAACTGCCATGGCCACCACCATGTTTCACTGGGGTCTTCATCCTTGGGCGATGTATGCCGTTGTGGGCCTTGCCATTGCATACGGGTCGTATCGCCGAGGACGCAAGCAACTGTTCAGTTCGGCCTTCATTCCGTTGCTCGGTCGCAAGGCCGAAGGGCCGATCGGCAAGGTCATCGACATCCTGGCGATCTTTGCCACACTTTTTGGTACCGCAGCATCTTTGGGGCTCGGCGCACTTCAGATCGGCTCCGGTTTCGAGGTAGTCGGCTGGATGGAAGAAGCCGGCGTATTCCTGCTCGTGGCCATCGTTGCGGTGCTGACCCTGGCATTCGTCGCTTCGGCAGTTTCCGGTGTGGCCAAGGGAATTCAGTGGCTCTCCAACATCAACATGGTGCTCGCGCTGATCTTGGCGCTGTTCGTGTTCGTTCTCGGGCCGACCGTGCTGATTCTCAATCTGCTCCCGACGACCATTGGCGCATACGTTTCCGACCTCGCCCAGATGTCCGCCCGCACGGGTGCATCGTCGAATCCTGAAACGGGCGCGTGGCTTTCGTCGTGGACGATCTTCTACTGGGCATGGTGGGTGTCTTGGACGCCGTTCGTCGGCATGTTCCTGGCACGCATCAGCCGCGGCCGCACGATCCGCCAGTTCATCGTCGGCGTCATCGCCGTTCCCACGACTGTCAGCTTGCTCTGGTTCGCGATCTTCGGCGGCGCAGGCATCGGCGAGGAACGTGACGGAATCGGCTTGTCCGGCCGAGGCTCGGAAGAGGCTCAACTGTTCGGCATGCTCGACAATCTGCCGTTGGCCGGAGTGACGACTGTCCTCGTCATGCTGCTCGTGGCAGTGTTCTTCGTTTCCGGCGCAGACGCAGCGTCGATGGTGATGGGGACGCTCTCGCAGCGCGGAACGCTCGAACCGAGTCGCTGGGTTGTGGTCTTCTGGGGCATGTTGACCGGTGGCGTCGCGGCGCTTCTGCTGTGGACCGGTGGCTCCGAAGCGCTCGACGGCTTGCAGACCATGACGATCATCGCTGCGGCGCCGTTCGTGCTGGTCATGATAGGACTGTGCTTCTCGCTGTACAAGGATCTTTCGCACGACCCGATCATCATTGCGGCGAAGGAGCAGAAACGTGCTCTCCTACGCCCGAGGCGGGGACGTCGCGTCGGTAAGCCGACAGAGTAATCGTGAAGCGAAGGAGGCACCGAACCAGGTTCGGTGCCTCCTTCGTCTCTCTATTTCCAGCTAGGCAGCCACAGATGGTTTTGCCACGATTCCGGCGTGATCGGCATGGCGGTGAGTATCGGCCAGAGGTAGACGAAGTTGGCCACGACCAGACCGATGTACAGACTGACCGCAAGAAGTCCGGTGGTACGACGCTCGACGGACGCGCTCGCCTTGCCCAGAACATCGCCGAGGACCAGCGCAAATCCCATGACCATGAACGGGGCGAGTGCAACTGCGTAGAAGTAGTACATCTGGCGGTCGAGCGTCGCGAACCACGGAAGGTAAGCGGCGCCGTAGCCCGTCAGGACCACGGCATATCGCCAGTCCCTGCGCACGAACGTCTGCCAGATCGCCCACGCCAACATCGGTAGTGCCAGCCACCACATCGCCGGTGTGCCGATCAGCATCACGGCCTTGACGCAGCTGGCGGCCCCGCAACCGGTGACCTGCTCGCCGTCGGCGTAGTAGTAGAGCATCGGTCGTAGCCCCATCGGCCACGTCCACGGTTTCGACTCCCACGGGTGGTGGTTTCCGGCGGAGTTGGTCAGACCGGCATGGAACTGGAGAACGTTTCCGCTGTAGTACCAGAGTGAACGCAGTGCGGAGGGAATGAAGCTCCACGTGCCGCCCTCACCGATCTCGTTACCGACGGCGTGACGGTCCACGCCGGTCTCGCTGGTGAACCAGGCCCAGTAGCTCGCGAGGTACACACCGAGCGGAATGACCACCAGCGCATACAGAGCTGGACCGATGTCGCGAACTGCGGTGCCGACCCAGGGGCGCTGCACGCGGTATGCGCGGCGCGCTGACAGGTCGAAGGCAACACTGAGCAATCCGAAGAACAGAATGAAGTACATGCCGGACCACTTGGTTCCGCATGCCAGACCGAGCAGGATACCGGCGCCGAACCGCCACCACCGGAAACCCAGCCGTGGACCCCAGGCGGAATCGCCGATTCGACCTTCCTCGTATACCTTCGCCATTCGTTCGCGGACTTGGTCGCGATCGACCACCAGGCATCCGAGCGCCGCAAGGACGAAGAATGCCAGGAAGATGTCGAGCATCCCGAGGCGTGAGGAGACGAAGGTGACGCCGTCCACGATGAGCAGGATTCCGGCAATCGCCCCGATCAGCGTGGACCGCGTCATGCGGCGGACGATCCGGATGATCAGCAGGACCATCAGCGTCCCGACCAGGGCTGACGAGAATCGCCACCCCCAACCGTTGTAACCGAAGAGTGCTTCGCCGATCGCGATCATCTGCTTACCGATCGGCGGGTGCACCACCAATCCGTAACCGGGATTGTCCTCGATGCCACCGCCGGTCAGAACTTGCCAGCCCTGCGGAACGTAGTGCTTCTCGTCGAATACAGGTGTGCCGGCGTCGGTCGGGTAGGCGAGCATCGTGAAGCGGGTGATCGCCGCGATGGCGGTGATGAAAGCGGTGACGATCCAGCCGCGCAATCTGTCGGTCGGGCCGAAATCAGGATCCGGTACCAGCGGGCCGGGACTACGCACTACCCGATCGCTCGTGGCGGGCGTTGGCCGCTCGTCCGTCTGCACAGTCACCTGGCAATCGTAGGCTGTCAGGTATGACTGGTCGTTTGGTACTCGCCGCAACACCCATGGGAGATGTCGGTGACGCGTCCCCGCGTCTTCGGTCTGCTCTCGCAACCGCCGACGTCGTCGCTGCGGAGGACACACGACGCACCAAGTCTCTGGCGTCCGCGCTCGACGTCACCATCACCGGGAAGATCGTCAGTTTCTACGACCAGGTCGAGATTTCGCGGCTGCCCGCGTTGGTCGCCGACGTGGCCGAAGGCAAGACCGTCCTGCTGGTCACCGATGCAGGCATGCCGTCTGTCAGTGACCCCGGATATCGCCTCGTTGCCGCCTGCGTAGCCGAGAACCTCGCCGTCACGTGTCTCCCGGGCCCGTCGGCGGTCACGACGGCGCTGGCACTCTCGGGTTTGCCGGTGGAGCGGTTCTGCTTCGACGGATTCCCGCCGCGAAAGCAGGGGCAGCGCAAGACCTGGCTTTCGGCCCTGGCAACCGAGCAGCGAGCGTGTGTGTTCTTCGAAGCACCCCATCGCCTTGCCGACTGCCTCGCAGATGCTGTGGAAGTTCTCGGGCCCGATCGCCGCGCGGCCGTGTGCCGGGAATTGACCAAGACCTACGAGGAAGTGAAGCGCGGCACTCTCGGAGAGTTAGCTACTTGGGCGGCCGAGGGCGTTCGCGGAGAGATCACGGTGGTGCTCGAAGGCGCAGTGCTGGTGGCATCTGATCCTGCCGATCTGGTCGACGAGGTGGAAAGGCTGGTCGAGGGGGGAGCACGATTGAAGGACGCGTGTGCTCTGGTCGCAACGGCCGGAGTCTCCAAGCGTGAGTTGTACGAGACGGTCCTGGCCGCTCGAAAGGACTAGCGGGAGCGGTTCACGGCGGGTGCGCCGGGACGCAGGTTGGCGTCGTCGGCTGCGGCCTGGCCGGCGTGCCAGCCTTCGGCGTCGACGGACCGTCCGCGAGTTTTGCGGGTTGTCGGGAACAATCGATCGAATTCGGCGTCGACGGCCTCGGAAGTGGTGGCCAGGATCGGCAGAAGATCCGCGACGTCCATCGATGCCGCGTCGGCCGCTTCGGCGGTGGCTTTGGTGCCGGCGTCACGCAGGCGGTGTCCGATGCGGCTGGCGAACCCGGCCAGGAATCCCTTGCGGAACGAGGTGGTGCGTGAGCCGCCACGATTGCTCGAGTCGGCGAATTGCATTGCACGGGTTGCCTGTACGAGCAAGGAAGTGAACAGCATGTCGACTTGCTGAAGGTCGACCGGAGTGCCGACGACGGTCGCGAGTGCAATGTCGCTGAACCAGACAGTCCTGACTCGATTCGATTCGCCGATCTCGGTCAGGAGGTGAACCTTTTCCTTCACGTACGGGTTCTCGATGTGAATGCGTCGGGCATTCACGGATGTGTCGGTGACCCCGGCGCGAGAGTGGAGCAGCGCGGAATCGATGGCGTACCGGGTCATCAACTCCTGAGCCTTCGCGGTGAAAATCTCGGCTTCTTCCGCGAAGTTGGTGGCTTCCGCTTTGGCGAGTAATCCACGAATTCGCTTGAGTACCTTGGAGTCGACCTCGGTATCACCGACGCCGGCATAGGTGGTGTCGGTCCGTTGCGACGGCCAGGTGGATGGTGGCGCGAGCAACACCGTCCACTGAGGTAGGCGCATCCACGATCGCGCGACGTCGACGATTTGCGAAACAAGGAAGTAGGGATCCTGGAACAGAAGGCCGGCGGCGAGGGAGCGAAAAACGTCGTCGTCCACGGTGATTCGAGAAGCGATGTGCCGAGACTTCGGATACTGTTCGCCGATCGTCTGCAACTGCCCCACCCATTCGAGCGGTGCGCGATCGGAGGCGCGCGACGCTTTCGCATCGAACAGGATGGTGGTGGCGGCGAGATCGGCGTCGGACGGTTCTTTGCTTCGACGCGCCAGATGAATCAGATCCGCCGGCTGCCATCCGCGGTCGTACGCCGCGGACAGTTCGGAAACGAGATCTCGCACCGCGGAAACGGATTGAGGGCTGACCTCCTGAGTGGACACCCGCGCTCCGTTCCATGGCAGTGTCTGCGCCGAAGCGCTGGTTCGAATGTATGTTCTATTCGTCGTCATGGCTGGAGTGTGCACGTGGGGTCCGACACATCCGCCTGTAACCGGATATCTCGGACCCCACGTGAGGCACTCTCGCTTAGCTCATTCCTCGACGAAGCGGGGGAAAACTGGCGCCGGAGCAGGCAGTTTCCGGTTCGCGTCGATGCGAACCGCGATGTCGGCGAACTGTCGGTTCTCTTCGCTCTGGCCGAGCAGATCGAGGATACGTGACGCCGCGTCGGGCATCACCGGCTGAACGAGAAGCCCGACGATACGGACCACTTCGAGCGTCACGTACAGAACCGTCGCCATACGTGCCGGATCGGTCTTACGCAGAACCCACGGTTCCTGCTTGGAGAAGTACCGGTTGGTCTCGCCGAGCACGCCCCAGATGGCTTCCAGCGCGAGGTGTAGAGCCTGCACGTCGAACTCGCTGCGGCACTTGGCGAGCAGGGCATCCGCCGATGCCAGCATCGCCAGGTCGTCCTCGGTGAACTCACCGGGGGTGGGTACCTGGGCGTCGCAGTTCTTCGCGACCATCGTCAGCGAACGCTGCGCGAGATTGCCGAGTTCGTTCGAGAGATCAGCGTTCATGCGCGTCACGATCGCTTCGTGACTGTAGCTGCCGTCCTGACCGTACGAGATCTCGCGGAGCAAGAAGAAGCGGACCGCGTCGAGGCCGTACTGATCGACCATCGCGATGGGGTCGACGACGTTGCCGACGGACTTCGACATCTTCTCGCCCTTGTTGTACAAGAAGCCGTGGACGAACACCCGCTCCGGCAGTTCGATGCCGGCAGACATGAGGAATGCCGGCCAGTACACGGTGTGGAACCGCGTGATGTCCTTGCCGATGATGTGCAGGCTCGCGGGCCAGAACTTCTTGAACTCCTCCGAATCGACGTTCGGGTATCCGACGCCCGTCAGGTAGTTGGTGAGGGCGTCTACCCAGACGTACATGACGTGGTCCGGGTCGCCCGGCACCTTGACGCCCCAGTCGAACGTGGTGCGCGAGATCGAGATGTCCTTGAGGCCGCCCTTGACGAAGCTGACGATCTCGTTGCGGCGAGTCGTGGGGGCGATGAATTCGGGGTGCTCTTCATACAGCGCGAGGAGACGCTCCCCGTACGCCGAGAGACGGAAGGTGTAGTTCGACTCCTCGGTCCACTCCACCGGGGTGCCGGTCTCGGTGGACTGACGGGTGCCGTCCTCCAGAAGCGTGGTCTCGGCTTCGGTGTAGAAGGCCTCGTCCCGAACCGAGTACCAACCCGAGTACGTGTCGAGGTAGATGTCGCCCGATGCGGCCATCTTCTCCCAGATCGCCTTGCTGGCGACCTGGTGATCAGCGTCCGTGGTGCGGATGAACCGGTCGTACGAGACGTTCAGGACCTTGTCGAGGTTCTGGAACACGTCGGAGTTGCGAGCCGCGAGTTCGCGTACGTCGATGCCCTCTTTGATCGCTGTCTGCTGCATCTTCAGACCGTGCTCGTCGGTACCGGTCATGAAGAACACTTCATGACCGTCCAAACGCTTGAAGCGGGCAAGCGCGTCCGAGGAGATGTACTCGTACGCGTGGCCGATGTGCGGAGCGCCGTTGGGATACGCGATCGCTGTCGTGATGTAGAACGGCGATCGTTCCGCGCCTTCCGGGGCGGCGGAGTCCGGGCGCGGGGTCTGGGAGGGTGAGGCAGGCACAGTCATGGTGGGCTTACTCTATCGGGCGTGAGCAAAGACCGTCCCGCCCCCGATGCCCCTGAGCCCTTGTCGCCTCTGATCGACGCCCATACGCACCTCGACGCGTGCGGCGCACACGACGCTGCGACCGTGGCCGAAATAGTCGATCGAGCCGAGGCCGTCGGCGTCGGACGGGTCGTCACGGTGGCCGACGACCTCGATGCTGCACGCTTTGCCGTCGACGCTGCGAACTGGGATTCGAGGGTTTACGCAGCCGTCGCAATCCATCCGACCAGGGCGAACGTCCTGGATGCCGACACCAGGGCCGAGATCGAACGGTTGGCGTCCGATCCGCGGGTCGTCGCGGTGGGGGAGACCGGGCTGGATCTCTACTGGCCAGGCAAGCTCGAAGGGTGCGCCACGATCGAGGAGCAGGTCGACGGTTTCCGGTGGCACATCGATCTGGCGAAGCGTCTCGGTAAGACGCTGATGATTCACAATCGCGAAGCCGATCAGGATCTGCTGCGGGTGCTGCACGAGGAAGGCGCGCCGGAGACAGTGGTGTTCCACTGCTTCTCCTCGGATTCGGAGATGGCGCGGGCATGCATCGACGCCGGGTATGTGCTCAGTTTTTCGGGAACCGTGAGTTTCAAGAATGCGAAGGCGCTGCGTGAGGCCGCGCTGTTGGTGCCGTCGGATCAACTGATCGTCGAAACGGATGCGCCGTTCTTGACGCCGCACCCGTTCCGCGGGGCGCCCAACGAGTCGTACTGCCTGCCGTACACAGTGCGCGCACTCGCAGACATCCGCGGCGAGGATCCGCAGGCCCTGGCAGCGGCGTCCACGGCGACAGCGGAGCGCGTCTACAAGATCTGACGCTATTCTGGTTCGACAGGTAACTCCGCGCCCGGGATCGTCGTGTCCCGGTCCGTCTACTGCGCGGGGTATTTCAGATGAATGACTCCATCTATCCCTCCGACGTCTATCCCGACGACGTCGAACACACAGCCGAGCAGTCCTCGCGATCCGGCTCGAGCGCGGCGAATTTCTCGAATCCCGGGAGGGAATGAAGGCGCACAGCTTCGCTGAGCCGACGCCGGTCGACTCTTCGGTCCAGATCGTCAGCGTTCATGTCGACGCGGTCGAAGTCGAGTGCTGCGGGCCGTTTCCGGTGGTCGGTGAATCATGCTCGTGGACATTGGCACCGCGATCGCAGGACGACGCGTTCGACGGTTGGGTTCACGGCGGGATGCCGGCGTCTGGAGTCGTGACCACGGGTGTGGTGCTCGGGATTCTCGTGGTGACGACGACCTACGCAGAGGTCGGAAGTCCACGCATGTGGTTGCCCGTCGCAGGTAGTGAGAACTATCGAAGGGTCGAGGCCAGTCCTCGGTGGTTCCGAAGGTTCGGCGACTTCGACTTCGAGCCGCAGAATCGGATCGAGACCGGGCTGGTTGTCGAATTGGCCACCACCCGTGCGCCTTTCCGGTAGTCCCCACTACCAAAAAGGCGCACAGGGGGCTTGCCCCTAGAGAACTTTCGCCAGGAAGTCCTGGGTGCGCTGCTGCTGGGGGTTGCCGAACAGACTCTCCGGCTTACCTTCTTCGACGATGTATCCGTCGGCCATGAAGATGACTCGGTCGGAAACCTCACGGGCGAAGCCCATCTCGTGGGTCACGACGACCATGGTCATGCCCTGCTTGGCGAGGTCGCGCAGCACCTGCAGAACCTCACCCACCATTTCGGGGTCGAGGGCGCTGGTGGCCTCGTCGAAGAGCATGATGTCCGGGCTCATCGCCAGTGCGCGGGCAATGGCCACACGTTGCTTCTGCCCACCGGACAGGCTGGCGGGCTTGGCATCTGCCTTCTCCGCGAGACCGACCTGGCCCAGCAGTTTGACGGCGATCTCGCGAGCCTGATCCTTGGTCGATCGCCCGGTCTGCACCGGGGCGAGCATCACGTTTTCGACGACGCTCATGTGTGGGAACAGGTTGAAGTGCTGGAACACCATCCCGATGTGCTGGCGCACCTTGTCGATGTCGACGTCCTTGTTCGTGAGGTCGAACTGGTCGACGCGCACGGAGCCGGCGGTGATGTCTTCGAGGCGGTTGAGGCAGCGCAGGAAGGTGGACTTACCCGAACCGGAAGGCCCGATGACGCAGACCACTTCACCGCTCTTGATGTCGACGTCGAGGCCTTTGAGGACCTCGTTGTCGCCGAACGACTTCTTCAGTCCCTTGACCGAAATCTTGACCTCGGTGTCGGACTTGCCCATGTTGACGGCTGTTTCGGTCACTTGTTGATCCTCTTCTCGAGGCGGTTCGACAGCTTGGTGAGCGCCATGATGATGATGAAGTACATGACGCCGATGATCAGCCACATGTTGAACGACTGGAAGTTGCGCGCGATGATGATGCGCCCCGTCTGAGTGAGCTCGGCGAGTCCGATGACCGACAGGATCGACGTGTCCTTGAGGGTGATGACGAACTGGTTGATGTACGACGGGATCATCGTGCGAATTGCCTGCGGCATGATGACTTTTCGCATCGACTTCATGTAGCTGATGCCCAGGCTTCGTGACGCCTCCATCTGTCCCTTGTCGACGGACAAGATGCCGCCGCGGACGATTTCAGCCATGTACGCACCGGCGTTGAGCGAGAGCGTGATGATGCCTGCGGTGAAGGCGGACATCTGGAAATGCAGGGCTGCCGGGATGCCGAAGTAGATGAAGAACGCCTGCACCAACAGCGGTGTGCCGCGGAAGATGTCGACGTAGGTCGTGCCTATACCTCGGACGAACATGTTGGTGGACACGCGGCAGAGACCGAAGATCGCACCCAGGACCAGAGCGATCGCGATCGAGACGACCGAGAGAACGATCGTCAACCACAGGCCCTTGAGGAGCTGGGGATAGGTGCTCTTGATCAAGCCGATGATGGAGTTGTCCGACGTCGACGCGCCCTGACCGAGGTAGGTCGAGACGATTTCGTCGTACTGGCCGTCGTCGCGCAGGTTCTGCAGTCCAGCGTTGAACATCTGGAGCAGTTCGGCGTTCTGGCCCTTGTTGACTGCGAAGCCGTAGCTCGCGCCCACCTCTTTTTCGGTGACCGTCTTGAGGCCGTTGCCCTGGGTGATGCCGTAGGCGAGGACGGGGTAGTCGTCGAAGACTGCGACGGAGTTTCCGGTGCGGACCTCGTCGTACATGCTGGCGGAGTCGGCGAAATAGACTGTGGTGAAGCCGTATTGGTCCTTGATGGACTCGGCGAAGCTGGCGCCCTCGGTGCCGTTCTTGACCGCGACGCGCTTGCCCTTCAGATCCTCGTACGACTTCACGTCGTTGTCGGTCTCGAGGACCGCCATCTGCACGCCCGACTCGAAGTACGGGTCGGAGAAGTCGAAAACCTGCTTGCGGGCGTCGGTGATGGACATGCCGGCGATGACGCCGTCCGCCTGCCCGGCTTGCACGGCCTGAAGCGCAGCGTCGAAGCCGAGCTGCTTGATGTCGACCTTGAAACCTTGGTCCTCGGCGATCGCGTTGAGGAGATCGATGTCGATGCCGACGAGTTTGCCGTCTTCGTTCTCGAATTCGAACGGGGCGAATGTCAGATCGGTGGCGATCGTGTAGGTGCGACCGGGTTGCGCGCTCGCGATTCCGGGGGCGAACAGCGCTGCGATCAGCGCCAGCAGGATGGCCAGGATCGGCCACCTGGCATTACGTGGTCTGTCGAATCTTCTTCGCACTATCGCCCAGCTTTCTTCTGTCGCGCCCGGGATCGCCGGACTGCTTTGAACCAGACGAGAACATACTGCGCCCAGAGCTGAATCGATACACGGGTATCGGAGCCGGAAAGTGCAGAACACACGACACGCCGTTGCCGTTCCGTGACAAAAGTCGCATTTCGTTGTGATTTGGTTGCCGATACAACGCTCGGTCGTTACCGTATTGTGATCGAACGTCGTCTGCCTTGGGATTTCCTGTGTCGCCTTTTGCCAAGATCAACTCCACGAAGTCACCACTTCTCTATTCAGTGGTGGGTGCGTTGCTTCTGACGCTCATCGTCGGAGGTGCGCTCGCCGTGGTTCGGCACAAGACGATCACCCTCGACGTCGACGGCGACATGATTTCGCTGTCCACGATGTCGAGCAGCGTCGGTACCGCTCTCGAGGACGCCGGATACCCGGTCGATCCCAAGGACGCGCTCGCTCCGAGCGCCGATTCCTCGCTGTCCGACGGCGATACCGTCGTACTGCGACGTGCCCGTGAGTTGGCGCTGACCGTGGACGGTCAGCCGACGACCATCTGGACCACGGCATTGACGGTCGACGAGGCACTGAAGCAGGTAGATGTTTCCGACGACTTCGCAGTCTCGGCTTCGCGCTCGCATCGTCTGCCCCTCGAACGCACCGAGCTCGACGTCGTCAGCCCGAAGACCGTCAGCGTCAGCGACGGTGGTGCTCCGGCGGCCGAGATCAAGCTCGCCGCCGTAACCGTCGGTGATCTTCTCGCGGCCAAGAATGCGCCGCTCGAGCAGGCCGACTCGGTGGTTCCCACCGCTGACACACCCGTTACCAACGGCCTGACCATCCAGGTCACCCGCGACCGCACGGACACTCGCGTCGAGACGCAGCCGATCGCGCCGCCCGAGAACAAGGTCGAAGATCCCGAGCTCGAGAAGGACAAGACCGTCGTCGAAAACCCGGGTGTTGCCGGCGAGCGCACGGCCACCGTCGAGGTCAAGACCGTCAACGGCGTCGAGGCCGGACGAACCGAACTGTCCGCGACCGTGATCAAGGAACCGGTCGCAGCAGTGGTGAAGGTCGGAACCAAGCAGACTTCCGCGCCCGCTGTGTCCAACGCGTCGACGTGGGACTCCATTGCTCAGTGCGAAGCGACCGGAAACTGGGCCATCAACACCGGCAACGGTTTCTACGGAGGACTTCAGTTCACCCAGAGCACCTGGGAAGCATTCGGCGGCGGTCAGTACGCAGCGCGCGCCGACCTCGCATCACGTGAACAGCAGATCGCGATCGGCGAGAAGGTCCGCGCCGGTCAGGGCTGGGGTGCGTGGCCGTCCTGCACCAGCAAATTGGGCCTGCGCTGACGCGCCCACACTCCACACAGAACTCAGGAACCCATGTCACCGTTCGCCAAGATCAACTCGACCAGGTCGCCGTTGTTGTACTCGGCGATCGCCGCTCTTCTCCTGACGGTTCTCGTGGGTGGCGTTCTGGCCGTCGTCCGGCACAAGACCATCACCCTCGACGTCGACGGTGAGCAGATTCACCTGAGCACCATGTCGACCAACGTCGACGGCGCTCTCGAGGACGCGGGTTACCCGATCGGTGACAAGGACGCGGTTGCTCCGGCGGCCGACGCGTCGCTGTCCGACGGCGACACCGTGGTGCTCCGTCGTGCTCGTGAGATCACGCTGACGGTCGACGGTCAGCCGCAGAAGCTCTGGACCACCGCCTTGACCGTCGACGACGCGCTCAAGCAGTTGGATGTCTCAGCGGATGTGCACGTGTCGGCGTCGCGCTCGCAGCGTCTCCCGCTCGACGGCGCCGCGCTCGACGTCTTGACACCGGTCGTCGCAAAACTGGTCGACGGCGCAAATGCGGCGGCCGACGTGCGTATCGCGGCACCGACGGTGGGCGAGTTCCTTACGGCCAACGGCACTCCGCTCGAGCAGTCGGACACGGTGGTTCCCGCCGCCGACGCTCCGCTGACCGAGGGCCTCGAGGTCACGGTGACGCGCAACCGCACCGAGAACAAAGTCGAGACCTTGCCGCTCGATCCGCCGGATCAGCGCATCGAGGATCCGACGATGAACCAGAGTCGCACGATCGTCGAGAATCCGGGCGTTCCCGGCGTGCGTGACGTGACGTTCGCCGTGAATCTCGTCAACGGTGTCGAGGCCGGACGTACACAGGTATCGGAGACGATCACCACACCGGCGCAGCCGAAGGTCGTGCGCGTGGGAACGAAGCCGGGCACCGAGGTGCCGCCCGTGGAGAACGGTTCGACGTGGGACGCGCTCGCACAGTGCGAGGCCACCGGCAACTGGGCTATCAACACCGGCAACGGTTTCTACGGCGGCGTGCAGTTCGACCAGAACACGTGGGAACGGCAGGGCGGGTTGAAGTATGCGCCTCGCGCCGACCTCGCAACCCGTGAAGAGCAGATCGCGATCGCGACGCAAACGCAGCGCACTCAGGGCTGGGGCGCATGGCCGTCGTGCTCGGGTCGCCTCGGACTGGGATAAGTTCTACTGGTGTCAGACGCCGAACAATCGAACGAACCCATCGCTACTCCGCGCGGGCAGGCAGCCCTGCTCGGTCCGGTCGAGGTGCGCGCTCTTGCCGAGGAATTCGGTGTCCGGCCCACGAAACAGTTGGGGCAGAACTTCGTTCACGACGCCAATACCGTGCGACGCATCGTCACCACGGCAGGCGTCACTCGTGACGATGTCGTTCTCGAGGTGGGGCCGGGTCTCGGTTCGCTGACGATGGCGCTGATGGACGTCGTCGATCGTGTGATCGCGGTCGAGATCGATCCCAACCTTGCGGCTCGCCTTCCCAAGACGGTCGCCGAGCGAGCGCCGGAGTTGGCCGATCGACTGACCGTCGTCGAAGCGGACGCGATGCGTGTGCTGCCTTCACAGATTCCAGGCGAGCCGACCGCGCTTGTCGCGAACCTCCCGTACAACGTCGCGGTGCCGGTGCTGTTGCATCTGTTCGCATCGCTCCCGAGTCTGCGGACCGCACTCGTGATGGTGCAAGCCGAGGTTGCCGATCGCCTGGCGGCTGATCCGGGAAGCAAGATCTACGGCGTTCCCAGCGTCAAGGCCAACTTCTTCGGCGAGGTTCGCCGCGCCGGTGCCGTCGGACGCAACGTGTTCTGGCCGGTGCCGAAGGTGGAATCAGGTCTGGTTCGTATCGACCGGTACGCGGAGCCGCCGTGGCCGATGGACGAGAAACACCGCAAGCAGGTCTTTGCTGCCATCGACGCCGCATTCGCGCAGCGCCGCAAAACTTTGCGTGCCGCGCTCAGCGGGTGGGCAGGTTCGCCTGCCGAGGCCGAGCGACGGCTCCTCGCTGCCGGCATCGAGCCACAGACGCGTGGCGAGATGCTCGACGCAGCAGCCTTCGTTCGGCTGGCTGGAGGCGAATAGCCCCGTGCGCGGTTAAGGAGTGCAGGGACTCCCTAACCGCGCACAGGGGCTTGCCCCCTTACTTGAACCGCCGCAACCTCAGGCTGTTGCTCACCACGAACACACTGCTGAATGCCATTGCGGCACCAGCGAGCATCGGGTTGAGCAGGCCGGCCGCAGCCAGCGGGATCGCAGCCGTGTTGTAGGCGAATGCCCAGAACAGGTTGCCCTTGATGGTCTTGAGCGTCTTGCGAGACAGTCGAATTGCATCGGCTGCCGACCGCAGGTCACCTCGAACCAGGGTGATGTCGCTGGCCTCGATCGCAACGTCGGTACCCGTGCCCATCGCCAGACCGAGATCGGCCTGAGCCAGGGCCGCCGCGTCGTTCACGCCGTCGCCGACCATGGCTACGACGCGTCCTTCCGCCTGCAGCTTCTTGACGGCGTCGACCTTGTCCGCCGGCATGACCTCGGCGAAGACGGTGCTGATCCCGACCTGATCCGCCACGGTGCGGGCAACGGTGGCGTTGTCACCGGTCAGCAGAACCGGTTCGAGGCCGAGTGCCTTCAACTGCGCGATTGCTTCGGCGCTCGTGTCCTTGACCGCGTCGGCGATCACGAGGACGCCGTGCGCCTTGCCGTCCCAGCCCACCGCGATTGCGGTGCGCCCGGCCTTCTCTGCTTCAGCTTTCGCGTCACGGAGATTTTCCGGCAACGGCATCGACCAGTCGGCGAGCAGCGCGTCTCGGCCGGCGACAACGGCATGACCGTCGACCATTCCCTGCACGCCGCGACCGGCGACGTTCACGAAATCCTCGACCGCAGGCAATTCGCCCACTGCGTCGGTCGCACCCTTCGCGATCGCTGCGGCGATGGGGTGCTCGGAGCGATGTTCGAGGGCGCCGGCCAGCCGAAGCACCTCGTCGACGGTTGTTCCTTCGCCCACGACGGTGTCCAGCAATGTCATCTGACCGGTGGTGACGGTCCCCGTCTTGTCGAGCACGACGGTGTCGACTGCGCGCGTCGATTCGAGCACCTCGGGTCCCTTGATGAGGATTCCCATCTGGGCTCCGCGGCCCGTGCCCACCAACAGAGCTGTGGGCGTTGCCAATCCGAGAGCACACGGGCACGCGATGATCAGGACGGCGACCGCAGCGGTGAATGCCATCTCGATGGGGTTGCCGGTACCGAGCCAGTAGCCCAGTGTCGCAACGGCAATCGCGATGACGACCGGTACGAAGATGCCGGCGATTCGATCGGCGAGGCGCTGAACTTCGGCCTTGCCGTTCTGGGCGTCTTCGACCAGTGCCGCCATCTGGGCGAGTTGGGTGTCGCTCCCGACTCGGGTGGCCTCGACGGTCAAGGTTCCACCGACATTGACGGTGGCCCCGACGACGGTGTCTCCGACACCGACCTCCTCCGGGACGGATTCGCCGGTCAACATGCTCATGTCGACGGCTGAGCGGCCTTCGGTGATGATGCCGTCGGTGGCGATTTTCTCGCCGGGCCGAACGATGAAGGAGTCGCCCGCTGCCAGTTCTTCGGCGGGGATTCGTACTTCGACGCCGTTTCGCAGTACCGCGACGTCTTTTGCACCGAGTTCCATGAGCGCGCGTAGTGCGGCGCCGGACGTGCGCTTGGACTTGTGCTCGAAGTAGCGTCCGGCGAGCACGAACGTGATGACGCCCGCGGCAACCTCGAGGTAGATGTTGGCGCTGCCGTCCATCCGGTCGACCGTCAGTCTGAACGCGTGTTTCATTCCCGCTTCGCCCGCGGTGCCGAAGAACAGTGCGTAGAGCGACCAGACGAACGCTGCGATGGTGCCCAGAGAGATGAGCGTGTCCATCGTTGCGGCGCCGTGACGCAGGTTGACCCAGGCAGCCCGGTGGAAGGGAAGGGCTGCCCACACGATGACCGGTGCGGCCAGCGTGAGGGAGAGCCACTGCCAGTTGTCGAACTGCAACGCAGGAATCATCGCCATCGCGATGACCGGCACGGAGAGCAGAGTCGAGATGATCAGGCGGGTACGAAGCTCGCGCAGATCACGATCCTGCGGGGTTTCCGCATCCGGGTCGACGGTGTCTGGCGCGCTGGGCGGTTTCGGGAGCGCGGCAGCGTAACCGGCATTCTCGACGGCGGTGACCAAATCTTCGACGGGTACCCCGTCCGGGAAGGTGACCTTGGCTTTTTCCGTCGCGTAGTTGACCGTGGCTGTGACGCCGTCGATCTTGTTGAGCTTCTTCTCGATTCGTGACGCGCAGGAGGCGCAGGTCATTCCGGTGATCGCGAGTTCGACGCTGCTCGAGTTGGCAGCATTGTCGACCGCAGTCGATGACGTCATCAGTGCCCTCCCTCGTGATTGTCTGGAACTGAAGCTGCGGAAGTGCCTGCATCAACAGTGAATTCGGCGGTGCGAACCACGCCCTCGTGCTGGAAGTCGAGGAACAGTCGGTATGTGCCTTCGCTCGGCGCCTGTGCGTGGAAGGAAACGTCAGGACCGGGAGAAGTGACGCCGTCGCCCGGTTCACCCTCGGGGTGAACGTGCAGGTAGGCGAGGTCGCCGGTGCGAAGCGCAACAAGATGACCGTAGGCACCGAGGTACGGATCGAGATCGGTGACCGGGGCTCCGTCGCGAGCAACGCTCAGCGTGATCGGGCCGCCGGCAGTGGTCAGATCACCGTCGAGAGTCACGGTGTATCCGTCGACGGTTGCGGTCGCGCTCTTCGCGGGCAGCGGCGCAGGAGTGAATTCGCCTGCCACGTCGAAGTTTCGGCCGAGTGTCAGTTGGGTGCCGTCGGTGGGATCGAAGTCCGCGAAGACTCGGTAGGTGCCGGCGACGGGCCAGGTCCAGTCGATCGACCAGGTGCCGTCTGCGGCGAGAGAAGGATGTACGTGGCGGAATTCGCTGGTGTCGTTTCGGACGACGATGAGGTGGAGCTTCTTCTCGTGCAGGAGGTCGAAATCGACGACGGGCTTGTTGGTGCTGTCGAGAATCCGGAAGGTCAAGGTTCCCGGCTCCCCAGCTCGACCGGGTGCGGTCACGTCGGTGAGTGTGTATCCGCCGGAAGAGACTTCGAGCCCTGCGGGTGTCGCCGAATCCATGCCTGGCATCGATTCAGCGGTTGATTCGTGAGTGCTGTGCTGGGTAGTGGACATGTCTATCGGGCTTCCGATTGCGGCCCCCACGCCGAGGGCGGCGCCGAAGACGGCGACCAACCCTACGGCGTAGGTGGCAAGTGTTGTCGAGGTGCGCACGGCTGACTCAGCTTGGTACGACTGCGTAGCCGGCTTCGTCGACTGCTGCGACGACGTCGGCTGCGGAGACGGGGGCATCGCTGGTGACAACGACGCGTCCGCTCGCCAATTCGACATCCACCGCGGTTACGCCCGCGATGTTGCCGATCTCTTCCTTGACGGATCCGACGCAGTGTCCGCAGGTCATTCCGGAAACGGTGTATTCGGCGGTGGTCATCGCAGATCCCTTCGCTTGTGTAAAACTCATTTTACGGATACCCGGTGTAGGTATCTCCCTGGGACTGAAGGTACCCCCAGGGGGTATGCCTGTCAACGGGTTGGGCAGTGACGAAGGCCTCAGGGAAGACAACAGGGCGGATGTGTGGTCTACTTGTGTTGGTCGTAAGTGTTTGTGTTTGTGTTTCCACGCTCGCAAATGGTTAGGTTGCGAGCGTTTGGACATCCTCCACGGATTTGTCTCAGAACGGTCGTAGTAAGTGACCCGGGCGGTCGAAGCGACTGCCTGTTGACACTGTGTTAGAGGAGATTTACATGGCAGAGGGCATCGTGAAGTGGTTCAACTCCGAGAAGGGGTTCGGCTTCATCGCTCCCGAAGACGGCAGTGCTGACGTCTTCGTTCACTACTCCGAGATCCAGAGTGGCGGCTTCCGCACTCTCGAGGAGAACCAGCGCGTGGCGTTCGAGATCGGTCAGGGCAACAAGGGCCCGCAGGCCACCGGCGTTACCATCGTCTAAGACGTCCATGTGAGTCGGGCAACCGACGCATGACGTACTGACAAGACCCCAACTCTTCGGAGTTGGGGTCTTGTTGCATTTTGGGTGAAAAGTGCTCTCACGCATCGAGATAACGCTGAGCGGCCACTGCGGTTTCTGCTGCGATCGCGCGGCATTCCTCGCGGAGTTCGGGTGGATTCACAACGGTGAAATCGACGTCGAAAGCCCTGAGCCACATTGCGATCGACCGTAGGGAAGTGCCCGAAAGCACTATGACGCAACGCCCTTCGTCGGTGGACTCCACTGATCCCCACTGCTCATTGACCATTGGTGCTATCTGCTCGATGGGTGCATGCAGTAGAACTGTTGCGCGCGTGGAGGAATAAGCCCGGGCGACGCCGCGCGAAACGAAGTCTGCCGCGCCACCGGCCGGTAGTTCCCGCGGCGTGAACCGCGGACCGGTGGGAATCTTGGGTTCCATCCGGTCGACGCGGAACGACCGCCAGTCTTCGCGAGATAGATCCCAAGCCACCAGATACCACCGAACACCCGACCGTACGAGCCTGCTCGGTTCCACCTCGCGTCGGCTCTGGGTGCCGTCGTGAGTGCGGTAGTCGAATCTCAAACGCTCGTGGTTGTGGCATACGGACGCGATGGCGGACAGTACCGACGCATCGACTGCGCTCGCGGCGGGCTCGCGTGGCACGACGTCGATCGACAGCGACTCCAGACGGTGTCGCAGCCTCGACGGCATGATCTGCCGCAGCTTCGCCAGCGCGCGCATCGAAGCCTCGCCGATGCCGACCACAGAGCCGGTCGCTCCGGACTGCAAAGAGAGCGCCACCGCGAGCACTTCTTCGTCATCGAGCTGTAGCGGGGGCATCTCCGCGCCCGCTCCCAGGCGATATCCACCGCCGACGCCGACCGTCGCGTCGACCGGGTAGCCGAGATCGCGGAGGCGGTCCACGTCACGTCTGACTGTGCGCGGGGTGATCGCGAGCTTGTCTGCGAGTTCGGCACCGGACCAGTCTCGACGTGTCTGGAGCAGTGACAGCAACCGCAGTAGGCGAGCCGATGTCTCCTTCATGGCAAGAAGTCTGCCAAACATTTAGGACCCAATGCGTCCTCAATTGAATTTAGGTTGGTCCTCATCCGACCAGTCGAGAAGAAATTGGGGCACATCATGAGTCGCATCAACAACGGCAGACCGATGATCGAGACGGAGGCGCTCACCAAGCACTTCGCCCAGGGCAAGAAACTCGTGGAAGCAGTCAAGGGAGTCACTCTCGACGTAGCGGAGGGCGAGTTGGTTGCCTTGCTTGGGCCGAACGGTGCCGGAAAATCGACGACGTTGCGCATGCTGACCACCTTGCTCGAGCCCACTTCCGGTACTGCGCGGATCGCAGGATTCGACATCGCTGGGGCACGAAACGAGGTGCGCTCGAGCCTCGGATACGTCGGACAGGGGAACGGAGCCGGCCACAACCAGCGGGTTCGCGACGAGTTGGTGACGCAGGGGTTGTGCTACGGAATGCCCAAGGGTGAGTCGCAGGTCCGGGCCGACGAATTGCTGCGTGATCTCGAACTCACCGAGTTGGGTACTCGAAAGGTCAGTACGCTGTCCGGCGGGCAGCGACGGCGGCTCGATATCGCTCTGGGCCTGGTCCATCGCCCACCGCTCCTGTTCCTCGACGAGCCGACCACGGGCATGGACCCGCAGAGTCGGGCCAACCTCTGGGACCACATCCTGCGGTTGCGGCGAGAGATGGGCACGACGATCGTGCTGACCACGCACTACCTCGAAGAAGCGGATTCGATGGCAGAGCGGGTCATCGTCATCGACGAAGGCACTGTCATCGCGGACAACACCGCTGCCGCACTCAAAGCGGATCTCGCGGGGGATCATCTTCTGCTCACCTTCGACAGTGCCGAAGCGGCCGCCATCGCGGCGTCGGTGGCCGAGCAACTTGTCACTGTGCGTGACGTCACGGTCGAGGCAAGCTCGGTGAGTATCCGTGCCGGCGAGGGTGATTCGACGCTTCCGGTATTGCTGCGTGAAGCCGATACCCGCGGCGCCCGCGCAGTCACTGCCGACATCACCAGGCCGACTCTCGACGACGTTTTCCTCACTCTCACCGGCCGCAGCCTGCGCGAGAGCGCCGCCGCGGTTGCTTCCTAGAACTACGACGAAGAACTACGACGAACAGGAATCCGCCATGACAATCACACTCGATACCCCACGTAGCGCGCACGGCAACATTGTTCGAGACAGCGCGATCGTGATGGGCCGTGAACTGCGACCGATGTTGCGTGACCCGGTCAGCGTCATCTTCAGCCTCATCCAGCCGCTGATCCTGTTGGCCCTGTTCGGGCCTCTGCTCAAAGGGGTCCCGGGTACCGGTGACGGCGTGTGGAATTGGTTCATCCCCGGTGTATTGGTGATGATCGCGATCTTCGGCACGACGATGACCGGTTCCAACCTTCTGATGGAGATGCAGCAGGGATCCCACGAGCGAATGTTGGTGACTCCGCTCAGACGCTCTTCGTTGTTGATCGGGAGGGCATGCAAGGAGATGGTTCCGCTTGCGGCGCAGGCGATTCTGATCATCCTTGTTGCGCTACCGCTCGGATTGGACGTCAATGCAGCGGGCGCCGCGCTCGGAATCGTCCTGCTGGGAGTGTTCGGCGTCGGACTCGGTGCGCTCTCGTACGCTCTCGCTCTGGCTGTGCGGGAGCAGGATTGGATGTTCTGGGTCGTTCAGCAGACGCTGATGTTCCCGCTCCTGATCCTGTCGGGAACCATGCTTCCACTCGATGACGCACCAGGTTGGATGAAGGTCCTCGTGAACATCAATCCGCTGGGCTACGTCGTAGATGCCGAGCGGGCTCTCTTTGCCGGTGACTTCGCGTCGGGCAGCGTTCTGGCAGGAATCTTCGCTGCCGTCAGCGTGGCTGTGGTCGGCCTGGGGATAGGCGTGCGCGCGGTGAAATAGCGTGGGTGTGCTTGCTGTCGGATGGGATGCGGCGGTCGCAGGTTTTCGCCCAGGTGTTCGCAGCGCCTATTGTTGTTCCTTGTGCTCTCCGTCGTTCCTCGCCCCGTAGTTGTCCGGGCCCCGTCCAAGGTGAATCTCCACCTTGCCGTCGGGGACCTGCGAGACGACGGCTATCACGAACTGACGACCGTTTTTCAGGCATTGTCGCTGGCAGACACCGTCACGGTGGCGCCTGCGGACACCTTGACCGTGCGGGTGATCGGCGACGACGCCGCGGCCGTACCGACCGATCGCACCAATCTCGTGTGGCGTGCCGCCGAGATGCTGGCGGCCGAGGGTGGCGTGGCCCCGAATGTCGAGATCGTCATCGAGAAGGGCATTCCCGTCGCAGGCGGTATGGCCGGCGGGAGCGCCGACGCGGCAGCCGCGTTGGTTGCGCTCAATTCGTTGTGGAAACTCGACTTCTCGCGGCCTGATCTCGACGCCTTCGCGGCACGTCTCGGGAGTGACGTTCCGTTCTCGCTGCACGGTGGCACTGCCCTCGGGACCGGTCGCGGTGAACAACTTGTCCCCGTCTTGACGCGCCGCACCTTTCACTGGGTGTTGGCGCTGGCCAAGGGAGGCTTGAGCACGCCGGTTGTCTTCCGGGAACTCGACAAGCTTCGCGCCGAAGGCACACCGAATCGATTGGGTACCGCTGACGAGTTGATTCACGCGCTCACCACCGGTGACCCTCATGTGCTCGCCCCGCTGCTCGGAAACGATCTGCAGGCGGCAGCACTCTCACTCAACCCGGATCTACGACGGACGCTGCGAGCGGGTGTCGAAGCCGGAGCTTTGGCCGGCATCGTCTCCGGCTCCGGACCGACGTGCGCCTTTCTCTGCGCCGACGCACAGTCCGCGGTGGAAGTGAGCGCAGAACTTGCGGGAGCGGGGGTGTGCCGCACCGTTCGCGTGGCGAGCGGACCCGTTCCCGGAGCACGAATACTCGACAATGCGGCAAAGGGACAGCACTGATGGCGAATCTGATCAATCTGGAAAACGTGTCGAAGTCTTTCGGCGTCAAGCCGTTGCTCGACGGGGTCTCCCTGGGCGTGGAGGAAGGCGAGCGCATCGGTGTCGTCGGCCTCAACGGCGGCGGCAAGACGACCATGCTCGAAGTCCTCGCGGGTGTGGAGCAGCCGGATTCGGGACGCGTTAGCCGCGTCGGCGGATTGCGCATGGCCGTCGTGACGCAGCGCGGTGTGTTGCCTCCCGGCTCCACGGTCGGTGAAGTGGTCCTGGGGCCGCTCGGAGTGGCTCAGCACGAGTGGGCCGGCGACGCGCGCATTCGTTCGGTGCTCTCGGGTATCGGCATCGACAACTTGGGCGCCGGCGGCGAGCGGTCCGCATTGGACGCCAAGGTCGACGGCTTGTCCGGCGGTGAGCGTCGCCGCGTGGCTCTCGCTGCGGCTCTGGTTCAGGACCTCGATCTGCTGGTGCTCGACGAGCCGACCAACCACCTAGACGTCGAAGGTGTTCAGTGGTTGGCCGAGCACCTCGTCTCGCGTCGCAGCGCGCTTGTCGTCGTGACCCACGATCGCTGGTTCCTCGACACCGTCGCCACCCGCACCTGGGAGGTTGTCGGTGGCGGCGTCGAAAGCTACGAGGGTGGCTACAACGACTGGGTGTTCGCCCGCGCCGAGCGTTCGCGTCAGGCCGACGCTTCCGAAGAGCGTCGACGCAACCTTGCGCGCAAGGAACTCGCATGGCTGCGCCGCGGTGCGCCGGCCCGTACATCGAAGCCGAAGTACCGCATCGAGGCCGCGGAGGCCTTGATCGCTGACGTTCCGGCACCTCGTGACGCGGTGGCACTTGCGTCCTTCGCCCAGCGTCGACTCGGCAAGGTTGTCATCGAACTCGAAGACGCGCGTCTGGAGACCCCGGACGGCCGCGTACTCGTCGAGGATCTGACCTGGCGTCTCGCTCCGGGTGAGCGTGTAGGCCTGGTCGGCGTCAACGGCTCGGGCAAGACGACTCTCCTGCGGACACTGGCCGGTGAACTCGAGCCGGCAGCAGGCAAGCGCATTCAGGGGCAGACCGTCCACATCGGTTGGCTCAAGCAGGAACTCGACGATCTGCCGACCGACATGCGTGTACTCGACGCGGTCAAGGATGTAGCCGAGCGAATCACGCTGGGGGACAAGGAAGTATCAGCCGGTCAGCTGGCTGAGCGGCTGGGCTTCACACCGGCGCGTCAGCGCACCCCCGTCGGCGATCTGTCCGGTGGTGAGCGCCGCCGTCTGCAGTTGACGCGTGTCCTCATGGCCGAGCCCAACGTTCTGCTTCTCGACGAGCCCACCAACGATCTCGACATCGACACGCTTCAGCAACTCGAAGATCTGCTCGACGGCTGGGCGGGCACCATGGTGGTCATCTCGCACGACCGGTACCTGATCGAGCGCATCTGTGACACCACCTGGGCTCTCTTCGGTGATCGCAAGCTCACCAACCTGCCGGGTGGTATCGAGGACTACCTGCGTCGACGCGCAGCGATGGGGGATGGCGACAACCCGTCGGTGGCCTCGACGGCGAGTGGTGCGTCGAAGAGCAAGC
The DNA here is from genome assembly GCF_046097995.1 of Rhodococcus sp. 5A-K4. Classification (NCBI taxonomy): domain Bacteria; kingdom Bacillati; phylum Actinomycetota; class Actinomycetes; order Mycobacteriales; family Nocardiaceae; genus Rhodococcus; species Rhodococcus sp. 5A-K4. The sequence goes on along the minus strand of NZ_JBJURM010000015.1, from coordinate 127,132 downwards.
AGGTCCGCGACGGTGCCGCGGATCGCGCTGCACGCAAGGAACTTTCGAAGCTCGAGCGGTCCATTGCGAAGTTCGACGACCGCGAGAAGAAGCTGCACGCTTCCCTCGCCGACGCAGCCACCGACCCGGACAAGCTGCAGAAGCTCGGGGCTGAACTCAAGCAGGTCATCGCGGACAAGGAAGCCGCCGAGGAGCAGTGGATGGAGCTGTTCGCCGAGCTGGACGGCTAGGGGAATTTCGCTCCGAACTTCTTGAAGATTCGCTCTGGATCCACACTCTCCGGTGCTTGCTCGCGTAGCAGTGCGTCCAGAACGATCCCGTCCAGTGCTGCGACCAACTCCGTTGCATCGGACGATGTCATGCCGCGTTCGACCAAGATGTCGACAAACCGATCCCGACCACGCACCAGTTCCACTGCGAGGTCGGGATCGTGGAATGACGCGATGATCAGTTCGTAACGCGCCCGGGTGCGGCCGGATTCAGGCCCCAGCCACCGGGCCACTTGTTGCTTCGGCGTCTCGCCTGGGCGAGGAAGATCACCGTCCAGAAGGTGTCGCACCACCTCGACTATCAGTCCACGTTGATTTGCGAAGTAGTGCCGTGCGCTGCCGTGTGGCACGCCTGCCTCGTCTTCGACGCCTCTCATCGACCAGGCTCGAAACCCAACCCGGCCCAGCAGGTCGAGCCCGGCGTCCAGAAGTGCTTCTCGCGTCGATTTCTCCACGCAGAGAAGATACCGTGATACGTTCTTCTCCGCGTGGAGAAGTTCTTGAACTGGGTTGAACTCACTTGGGGGTGAAGCATGGTCGTCTTTTTCGACATCCTGCTCGTGCTGTGTGTTGTTGCGATTGTGTGTTTTGCGGGGTATGTCTTCTATCGCGTGATATTGGACGACTAGGTGAATGTTGATGTACTTCAACAGGTCTCGAGTCTTCATGTTCCCGAAGTTGTCCGCTTTGTCTCTGGCTATCGAAAATATGTTCGATTAAACTTTGAGCATGAACAGTCGGGATGCGTGGCAGCTGGATGGCGAGGACCTCAAGAGTGAGGTTCTCGATCTGGTGCGCGCCCGGCACGAGTTGCAGTCGCGGATGGTGTTGCTGATCGTGGAGATGTTTTCCCGTGAGGTGCTCGGTGGGAAGGGTTTTCGGGCGATCGCGCAGTGGTTGCATGGTTCGACGAATCTCGAGATCGGTGAGTGCAGTCTGCTGGTCGGGTTGGCGCGGTTGTTGATGCTCGAACCTGTTGTCGCGGATGCGTTTCATCGCGGTGATGTGGATGCGTTGAAAGCCCGTCAGGTGGCGTCGTTTTGTCAGCATCCGCCGAAGAACATGACCCTGGCGGATGTGGACAAGGCTCGCGGGATTTTGTTGTCGTTGGCGTCGAAGAACATCGCGGATTGTGATGCGGTGCGGGCGGCGATCCGCCGAATCGAGAAGCAGTACGGCAAGCGTGAGGACGGGGTCCCGGTCGGCGAAGATTCCGAACGTAACGAGTTCTACGCCTCGAAAGGCTTGTACGGGCGGGTGTCTGTGAAGGGTGATCTGGATGCGGTGAACGGGGCGCGGTTGATCACGTTGTTGTCGAGCCTGTCGGCTCCGACACCGGAGAAGGACGGCGTGAAGGACACCCGCACGCCGGCATTACGACGGGCCGATGGGTTTTGCGAGTTGTTGCGCCGGTACGAGCGGGCGGGGTTGGGTCCAATTGAAGGTGGAGTGAAACCACACATCACCGTTACCGCGTCCGCGAAAGACATGACGGACCTTAAAGTTCTGAAAGACCTGTTGCCGTCCACCGAGGAACTGGGGTTCGCGTGGACGGATTGGGTGGGCCCGATCAGTATCGACACCGCCCGGATGCTGGCCTGCGACTGCACCGTGACGCGGATTTTGTTGGATGAGAATGGTGTTCCGCTCGACTGCGGTAAGGAAGCGAGAACGGCGACGGTGCCGCAGCGGCGGGCGTTGGCGGTTCGGGATGGTGGGTGTGCGTTTCCGGGGTGTGGGACGCCGTCGGGGTGGTGCGATGCTCATCATATTGTTCACTGGGGTGATGGTGGCCCAACAGATCTCGACAATCTGATCTTGTTGTGCGGTCATCATCATCGGACGCTGCACCACACCGAGTGGCGGGTGGAGATCGGCCCGGATCGGAAGACGGTGTTCTACCCACCGATGTCGATCGATCCGCACCAGCATCCGATCGGTGGGAACAGTCCGCCCACCGCGGCGTGAATCGCGACAACTGAAGACGTGAGCACCGGGGCACAAGCATGCCCCGGTACTCACGGCTGTCGACCGTCAGAACGTGAGCGTGAGCTTCCCGTTCTCGTCGCTGATATGAACGGTCCGTCCGATCGCCGCCGGGTTGTCACCGCGAAGCTGGGTCAGTTCGGCGGCATTCTCGGGACCGGTGTGACCGGCGACGCGGCCGCCGTCCGGCGTTGTTGCAATCACGAACCCGATCTCAGGCTCCCCGGTGCGACCGTATTCGACAGAGGCAGTGACGATTTCTGCAGTGCCCTGGTAATTGGTGATCAGTTCCGGAGCCTCCGCGGTCAAAGCGCGTGCGTCGGGATCACCGACGTACCCGTCGGCATGAGCGGCGGCCGACAGCAGTACACAGTGCTGGTATGTGAGGAATCCACCGTTGGCGTGGACGAGGGCAAGGTTCGCGCCGTCGCGAATTCGCCTGGTGACTTCAGCGACGGAATGCAGGGTGTAGCTGTTGAGCGGTCCGCCGAAGAACGAGTGACCTCCGGTGACGCTTGGGATCGCGGTATCGGGAAGTCCGAGTTCGCGGATCAACAGCTTGGGCACGATCGGGAAGCAGCTGTAGGCATCGACGATGTCGAGTGCGTCGGCGCCGACTCCGGCACCATCGAGTGTGCGATGTACGGCGTCATGCATCGCGGCCGAGCTGTCGAAGCTGTTGCGGCTGAGGATGTCCAACGGATCACTCGCACCAGCGCCGCCCCAGAGGTACACCAGTTTGCTTTCATCGATCCCGAACTCGCGGGCCGTCGACAACGAGCAGACGACAACGGCCGCAGCCTGATTGACGAAGGGCATGGCGTTGAGCATCAGCGGGTACGGCTCGGAGACCATCCGATTGCCAGGTCCGACGGTGCCGATCTCGTCTGCCGATCGGATCTCCGACGTCCAGGAGGCGGGATTCTTCGATGCCAGTTCCGAGAATGCGGCGTACATCTTCGCGGACCAGGCGAGCGATTCGCGGGCGCCGTGGCCGTCGGCAGCACTGAAACAGTTCTCGAAGAGCGGGTAGACGCGCGTCGGCACGATGAAACCGGCGCGCTGCATTTCAGGGCTTCCCAGGTCGGCCGGATCGAATCCGGGAGGCCCACCGGGCGCAGCGGTCCACCCGATCGAGTCGGGAGCGACTCCGGACTTTCGCAGCGCGGTGCTGCTGGCGTGCGATTCGCCGCCCACGAGCAGAGCAGCCGAGGATTCACCGCGAGCGATGGCCGCGCCGATCCGATCGAGGAGTGCCGCCGGCCAGTGGCCACCGATCGGCGAGGTAGAGGTGACAGTGGGGGTCGCGCCTAATCGTGAGGCAAGCAGCCCGGGGAGATCGTCGTACGACCAGCTGACCGTCTTGATCGCGAACACGGAATCGATCTGTGTTCCCAGCTCAGCGCGTCCACTGTCGTTCAATGCGGCGACGGTGGCGTCGTGAATCAAGTCAAGAGGTTCGCGGTGCCCGTCGGCAGGATTCCAGCGCAGATCGCCGACGCCGACGATGACCGGGATTCGTGATGCGTCAACCATCATGTACCTCTCGTTGCCGACCCGTAGCCGGGAGTTGCAGTCACGATATCGGGGAGCCTGGTATGTGTAACTCTGGGGTCACAGTCAACAATTTTCGGGTTCCTATTTAGGTATGCCTAACGAAAGTCCTATACTCGTCTTCATGACAGCTGTGGCAGAGAGAATTTCGGTGCCCGTGGGGCCGCGTTCCATCGATCACCCCTACTCGATGACAACGGTGACTCTGAAGCTCTCTCATCAGCGGCAGTGGGCCCCGCATCGTCATCCTGAACATGAGCTGATCTGGGGAAACTCCGGTGGAATGCTCACGGTTGTCGCTGACGGCATCACCTGGGAGGTGCCGCCTTCGGCCGGACTGTGGCTGCCTGCCGGTGCGTTGCATGCCGTGAAGGCGGGCCCAGGTACCGAGTTCTTCTGCACGTACTTCCGGCCTGAGGCGCACGCCGCGCCGTCGGGTGTTCCGGGCTTGTTCGGTGTCAGCGCTCTCCTGCGTGAGGTACTCCTGCACATGCATCGGCGGAACATGCCCGACGAGGCGCGCAGTCGCGCCGAGCGGGTGGCCTTCGACATGTTGCAGCCGCTCGAAGTTGCTGCGGTGGAGGTTCCGATGCCGACCGATCCGCGAGCGTTGTTCGTTGCCGAAGCGTTGGTCGCCAATCCGGCAGATCAGCGGTCGCTGTCCGAATGGGCGCTGACGGCCGGCGGTAGCGTCCGTACACTGACGCGTGTGTTCGCTCAGGGTACGGGAATGACCTTTGCGCAGTGGCGAATTCAGGCTCGAGTCCGCGCAGCACTGACTTACCTGGCTGCTGGCGTGCCGGTTTCGGTTGTCAGTAGGCGGGTCGGATACGAAACTCCGAGTGCTTTTGTCGCAGTGTTCCGCCGGGTCACCGGCCGGACACCCGGCAGCATGATGAACAAGGGGAGCGTGGCTCCCGAATCGGTGCCGTATCTCCTGCACGCTTGAGTTGGGTTGCACCGGGCGGAAGTGCCCGGTGCAACTGTCGCGGTCAACGCCGCGGCGCGGACCACGCTTCCCACAGTTCCGCGTACCGACCCCCGAGGTTGACCAACTCGTCGTGAGAGCCGTGCTCGACGACGCGGCCGTCGTCCATCACCAGGATCTGATCTGCGTCGACGGCCTGTGAGAGTCGGTGTGCCACTGTGACAGCAGTGCGACCCCGGGTCAGAGCCAGAGCGGCATCGTCGAGGACCTTGGCTCCGGCGCTGCCCGCTTCGGCGGTCGCCTCGTCGAGAATCAGTAGCGGCGGATCCAGTAATTCGATTCTTGCCAACGCAAGTTGTTGTGCCTGTGTTGCGGTCAGCCGGTGTCCACCGTCTCCGACGACGGTTTCGAGTCCGTCCGGGAGTGCCCGCAGCCAATCGGAGGCGCCGACGGTATCGAGCGCTGCGATGATGTCGCTGTCGGTTGCCGACGGGTCGGCCAGCCGCAGATCCTCGGCCAACGTGCCGGCAAAGACGTGGACCTCCTGAGTCACGAGGGCCACCGCGCTCCGAGAGGTCGACGGTGGCAGTTCGTTCCGGGGCACCGTCCCGATCTTCACGACGCCTTCGGTCGGTTCGTAGGTCCCCGCGACCAGTTTTGCGACTGTCGATTTTCCGGCTCCGGTAGCGCCGACGAGTGCCGTGACGGTTCCTGCCGGAAGGGTGATGTCGATGTCTCGCAGAACAGGAGCGTCGCCGCTTCGGTACGAGAATGTGACGCGTTCCAAAGACGCCGAGCTGTCGACAGGTTCCTGCGGATCGGTCGGTGCGGATGGCACGGGCGCAAGGGTGACTCCGACCAGGCGAGCCAACGCGATTGTGCCTTCCTGTAATTCGTCGAACACGCTGAGAACCGCGCCCACCGGATCGAAGAGGCGGTGGAAGAACAGGGCTGCGGCGGTGGCGGCGCCGATGCTGATCTGACCGTCCTTCACCAGCCAGAAGCCTGTGATCAGCACAGCGGACAGGCCGATGTACTCCGCGATGTTGAGCCGGCCGAAGAATCTGGTGCGTAGACGCGTGGTCAACAAGCTCAGGCGGACGGCGGCCATCGATCGAGATTCGATCTGTTCGAGATGCGGCTGGGCCAGGCGAAGCGATCCGACGGTGTCGGAGTTGCTCAGCGAGTCCAGGAGCTGTTGCGCACGTGCACCTTCTGCCTCCCTCTCCTCGCGGTAGACCGGTGCCGACCTCGAGAGGTACCAGCGCAGCGCCTGGAGCTGGATGGGTGCCGCGATCACCGCGGCGACGGCGAATCGCCAATCGAGGCTACCCAATCCGATCAGCGTCAACACGATGGTCAGTGCCGCGGTGGCAAAAACCGGAAGTGCTTCGGATACGGCCCGGGTCACCAACCGCACGTCGCCGGTGATGCGGGAGACGAGATCTCCGCGCCCGGCGCGTTCGACGTCGCTCTGCGGAAGGTCGAGAACCCGGACGACGACTTCTTCGCGAAGGTCGGCGACAACGCGCTCGCCGACGCCGGCGAGCAGGTAGTTGCTCACTCCGACGAGAAGGGACGAGGCAACCGCGATGCCGACCAACGCGAGAGTCAGTGTGCCGATGCGAGAGACAGCGTCGCCGTCTCCGTCGGTCACGGCGTCGACCATGGCGCCGAGGACCAGCGGTGTGAGCAGACCGATCGCGGTCGCGGCGGTCAGGGTGACGACTGCTGCGATCGCGGAAATCCGGTGGGGTCCCATCAACCGAAGTGCCGCGCGGCGCGCTTGTTTCGGTGTTGCGGTGGGGAGTAGTTCGTTCACAGCTCGATCACCCGATCGCAGATATCGAGCAGCACTGGGCTGCTGGTCAGAAGTATTGTGGCGTGTGCCCCGCGTACCTCGGCGATCCCGCGAGCAATGCGCGCTTCGGTGACGGAGTCGACGGCAGTGGTGGGATCGTGCAGCACCAGGACGGGCGCTTCGCTTGCAAGTGCCCTCGCCAACGCGATGCGCTGACGCTGTCCGCCGGACAAAGAATTCCCTTGCTCGGTGACTCGGGTGGCGAGGCCGAGCGGCAGTGCCGAGATCACTTGATCTGCGGCGGCCGCGGCGATGGCCTCGTCGTTGCGGCGACCGATCGGTGCGAGGGCGTCGATATTGTCGCCAACGGTTCCTATGAACAGTGCCGCGTCGTGCGGTGCTGCCAGAACGTGAGTGCGAAGTTCGTCGATGTGCAGCTCGTGAATGGCGTTGTCGCCGAGATGAATTGTTCCGCTCGAAGGCTCGATTCGACGCGCCAGTGCGTCGACCAACGCATCCGCCCACGCCGCATTCTCGGTGACGATGCCGATGATCTCGCCGCGTTTGACATCGAGATCGACTGGTGACGCTCCGGCCAACACGACGTCGCGCAGCGTCAGGAACTCGGAGTGATTCAGGGGCACAGGTGCACCCGCGGGAGTCACAGCCTCGGTGGTCCCGAGAAGTGCTGCGACGCGGTTGGCGGAAGCACGCGCCCGTGCCAGGCCGGCGCCGAAGTAGATGATGTCGATCAACGGACCGCGAAGGAACTGTGCCAGACCCACCACGGCAACGAATTCACCGACCGAGATGCTCCCGGACGCTGCCATCCGTCCACCCACGTACGCGATGACGGCGAGGAAAGCACCGGCGATCGCAACATTGGCGGCGGAGTACATCGCTTGGTATCTCTGTGCGCGAAGGGTTGCTTCCAACGAAGTCCGGCTGGCTCCCCGATACCGCTGCGCTGCAGCATCTCCGGCGCCGATGCCGGAGAGGATTCGGAGTCCGGAGAGCAGATCTGCGGCCAGTGCACCGGCCTTGGCGCCCTGCCATTGATCGGTTTCGGCTCGGCGTTCGAGCGGCCGACTGACCACCTGCATGAGAGCCAGCACCGGGGGCGTGCCGAGGATGACGAGCAGGCCGAGTGGCACCGAGATCACCAGCAGCGAGATCGCGGCGGTCAGCACTCCGCAGGCGGCCGCAAGTTTGGTGCTCAGCGTGTGGGTGAATCCGGCCACCGAACCCGCGTCGGACGTCGCGATCGAATAGACCTCACCCGGCATGCGCCGCGGTGACATGCCGTGCGGATCGAGGCCTCGGCGCGCGATGTCCATCCGCAAGTGATGTGCCCCGTGCTCGGTGACGGAATCGGAGATGCGTGCCGCGAAGCGCCAACTGAGCAACAAGCCGGTGAAGAGAATTCCGAGAACGAGGATCCACTTTCCGAGTGCGGCGGCATCGCTGGTCGCCACAGCACGGTCGATCACCGCACCGATCACCACCGGCACCAACGCCTCCGCGACCTGGTGGCCGGTGAAGCCGACGGACGCCGCCGCCAGCTTGGCTCCGCGACCTTCGGAAGCGATCGCGCGAGTAATTACCTGGCGCGGCGTGATCGCCGGGCCGGTTGGGGGACCGTTTGTCTCGGCCGAAAGAAGTGGTGTCGAAGGCACTGGGTCCACGCTAGGGATCGTGGGCGGTAGTCAGAAGTCACACCGGTGCCAATACTTGTCGTGAACAGGCCATATGTATTGCGTTGGCCGAATTGCGATAGTAGTTGGCCCCGTTGCAGCGGAGAAGGCATCGACTCATCGACAACACTGCAATAAATTAAGGTCTACCTTACTTAGCGCGGGTTAACTATGTCCGGAAGTCGGATTTGATCCTCGTGTTCGGGTCGGGTTCATGTTCCATCGATGTTGGAGATTGTTGTGAGTCTTGTGTTCGGCGAGGTACTTCACAAGGAGTACGTGACCCCGGGAATGGTTCGTATCGTGTTCGGTGGGGAGGAGCTGACCGCCTTCGAAACCACCGGTACCGGTGACGAATACCTGCGCCTCCACTTCCCGGTCCCGGCTACAGGCGAGTTCGTTCTACCGGCGGAAGATCCGGACGCACCTCGCGGTTGGCGGTACCCGGAGGGCGAGGAACCGTCCCCGTGCCAGCCGTACACCGTGCGACGGTTCGATGCCGAAACCAGCCGAATGACAATCGACTTCGTGGTTCACGAGGGCGGAATCGCCAGCGACTGGGCGCAGAAAGCCGAGATCGGTGACAAGTTGGCGATCGGCGAGTCTCGTGGCCTCTACGAGCCGCCGGCCGACGCACGCTGGCAGGTGTTCGTCGCCGACGCAACCGGACTCCCCGCACTCGGTCGTCTGATCGAACAGTTGCCGGCCGGTATGTCGGCCAAGGCGATCGTCGAGGTGGTGGACGAGTCGCACAAGCAGCAGATCACCTCGGACGCCGACGTCGAGTTCATCTGGCTGGTCGGCAGTGGCAACGGTGTTGCACCGTCGAAGCTGCCGGACGCGGTTCGCGCGATGAACCTGCCCACCGAACTCGGATACGTGTGGGTGGCAGGCGAGAGCACGATGCTCCGTGACATCCGCAAGTACCTTCGCCACGAACTCAAGTTGCCGGGTGAGCAGTACAAGGTCATCGGCTACTGGACCTACAAGGCCGAGGTCTGGAACGCGAAGTACGAGGCCCTCGACGAGAGTGTCCGCGCGGCACTCGATGCGGCCTGGGAATCGGACCGCGACGAGGAAGAGATTCGCGACGAGGTCGAGAAGACTCTAGAGAGCGCCGGCTTGTGACCGTTGGATTGGACAAGAGTGCCGTCGACCAGAGTGCGGCTGACGAGAGAGCCGTCGACAAACACACCGAAGAACTGATCGACGAGTCGCTGCAAGAGAAGCAGAAGCAACCGGACGGCCTGGTATCGACCAACTCTCGTCGTATGGCGGGTCTTCTGGTGTGCCTGGTGGTGCTTGCCGCCGTGCTCCTTCTGAGCATTGCGGTGGGATCGAAGACCATTCCGTTCGGGACCGTGATCGACGCGCTGGTGAACTACGACGACTCGAACGATCACGTGATCATCCGTGACCTGCGGCTGCCGCGTACTCTGCTCGGTCTGATAGTCGGCATGGCGCTCGGCGTGGCCGGTGGCCTCATCCAGGCGATGACACGAAATCCCTTGGCTGATCCCGGAATTCTCGGTGTCAATGCCGGAGCAGGCTTTGCGATGGTTGTCGCCGTCGCGGTCTTCGGCCTGACCAGCATCTGGTCGTACATCTGGTTCGCGTTCCTCGGAGCGGTGATAGCCACGGCGATCGTCTACACACTGGGCTCGATCGGCCGAGGTGGTGCGACGCCCATTCGGCTGACGCTGGCCGGTGTTGCCATCGGCTCCGTGCTCGGCGGCATCTCGTCCGGCATCACCTTGCTCAACCCGACCGCCTTCGACCAGATGCGCCAGTGGAATGCCGGCTCACTCAGCGGACGTTCGTTGGAAATCGTTCTGGCTGTTGCCCCCTTCATTCTCATCGGGCTCTTCCTGGCGCTCGCGTTGGCGCGCCAACTCAACGCCGTGGCCTTGGGTGACGATCTGGCACGTTCGCTCGGTGCCAACATCACTCGTACTCGTATCCTCGGTGTCATCGCGGTGACCTTGCTGTGTGGCGCAGCGACAGCTGCGGCCGGCCCGATCGGATTTGTCGGTTTGATGGTTCCGCACGTCGCGAGATGGTTCGTCGGACCGGATCAGCGATGGATTCTCCCGTACACGTTGGTGTGCTCGCCGATTCTTCTTCTCTTCTCCGACGTCGTCGGCCGAATCGTGCTGCGCCCGGGTGAACTTCAGGTCGGCATCGTCACGGCATTCATCGGAGCTCCGGTGCTGATCATGCTGGTGCGTCGAAGCAAGGTGAGCGGTCTGTGAGCATCGATTTCGGGCGCCCCACCACGGTGGTGCGCTCACCTAAAGAAGGCTGGTCCGCGCGGATCGACGTCCGCACGGTCACGGTTTGCCTCATCCTCGTTGCGCTTGCACTGGCGATCGGTGTCATCGCCCTCGGTAGTGGTGACTACCAGGTGCCGATCGGGGACGTCCTCGGCGCACTGTTCGGCGAAGCGCCCGCGCGTATCCACATGGTCGTCGTGGAATGGCGTCTGCCCCGAGTTCTGTTGGCGCTGATGCTCGGTGCGGCACTCGGCATGAGCGGTGCGATCTTCCAATCGCTCACCAGGAACCCGTTGGGTAGCCCAGACATCATCGGCTTCAACTCCGGTGCGTACACGGGCGCTCTTGTGGTCATCCTCCTCATCGGTGGTACTTACTACGAGATCGCAGTCGGTGCTCTGGTGGGCGGAATCGCGACCGCAGCAGTGGTTTACCTCCTTGCGTACAAGCGTGGTGTGCAGGGATTCCGGTTGATCATCGTCGGTATCGCCATCAGTGCGATGTTGGGCTCGGTCAACACCTGGATGATTCTCAAGGCGAAACTTGACGACGCCATGGCCGCGGCAGTGTGGGGTGCCGGTTCGTTGAACGGTCTCGGCTGGACTCAGGTGTGGCCGGTGGTCGTCGTGCTGGCCATCCTCGTTCCGCTGATCCTGGTGTTGGGCAGGCGGATGCAGATGCTCGAGATGGGCGACGACGCCGCCAAGGCGCTCGGAGTCCGGGCCGAACCCACGCGGCTTTCCCTGGTTGTTCTGGGTGTCGCTCTGACGGCCATGGTGACAGCAGCGGCCGGACCGATCGGGTTCGTCTCGCTGGCGGCTCCGCAATTGGTGAGGCGATTGACCGGTAGTGCCGGAGTGACCCTGCTGCCGTCGGCAGCAATGGGTGGCGCGTTGTTGATGGTCAGCGACTGGGTGGCGCAGCGAGCTTTTGCACCGACACAGTTGCCGGTCGGCGTCGTCACGGTCTCCATCGGTGGCATCTATTTTGTATGGCTTCTCGCGCGAGAGGCCCGTAAGCAGTGATCGGTGAAGGAACGAGGAACAGCGTGAACGAGGAAAGTGCGGCGGGCGTCGTGGCTGAGAAGACGAATCGGCTTCGCGCCGAGGACGTCACGATCGGGTACGACAAGCGCGTCATCTCGGAGCACCTCGACGTCGAGATCCCCGACGGTGGCTTCACCGTCATCGTCGGTCCCAACGCCTGCGGCAAGTCGACACTTCTGCGTGCGTTGTCCCGGTTGCTCAAGCCGACCACCGGCAAGGTTCTTCTCGACGGCAAAGCGATCACGTCGTACCCGGCCAAGGAAGTTGCGAGGCGGCTCGGGCTTCTGCCGCAGACGTCGATCGCCCCGGACGGTATCAAGGTCGCCGATCTGGTTGCGCGAGGACGTTATCCGCATCAGAAGCTGATCCGTCAGTGGTCGCGAGAGGACGAGGCCGCCGTCATCAAGGCGATGGAGGCAACCAAGGTCACGGATCTGTCGGCAAGGCCGGTCGACGAACTGTCCGGTGGTCAGCGCCAACGTGTCTGGGTCGCGATGGTTCTCGCGCAGCAGACTCCGTTGGTGCTGCTGGACGAGCCGACGACGTTCCTCGACATCGCGCATCAGATCGAGCTTCTGGAGTTGTGCCGCGATCTGAACGAGAACGACGGGCACACGCTGGTGGCTGTGCTTCACGATCTCAATCACGCGTGCCGCTACGGAACTCACATCATCGCGATGAAGGACGGCGCCGTGGTCGCCGAAGGCCCGCCCGCGGAGATCATCACCGAAGAACTGGTGCAGGAGGTGTTCGGCATGGCGTGCCGCATCATCGACGATCCGGTTTCCCACACACCACTTGTCATTCCGCTGGGACGCGAGCGTCAGCGAAACATCGAAGGAGCAAAGGTATGACACTCGTCCTGGATACGCAGGTCACCGATTCGGAGTGGGCTCAGATCGTCGACCGCATTTCACGGCGCCGATTCTTCGGTGGCGCAGCCGGTGTGGCTGCAGCACTGGCGCTGAGTGCGTGTGGAACTTCGGATGCCGAGTCGGACTCGGCCAGTGACACTCTCCCGTACACGTGGGGCGAGTTCAGCGGCGACGTTCCGCGCGACCCCAAGCGTGTTGTGGTGCTGGACGGACGCGTCGACCTCGAATTCGCGATGATGATGGATTACCCGATCGTCGGTTCGGGGAACTTCTGGTTCCCCGATGCCAAGGCAGGATTTCAGTTTCCCGGCCGCACCATCGAGGACGCGAGCTTCGTCAACGTAGCCGGCGACTTCTCCACCAATTTCGAGGCTCTGCTCGCTCTCGAGCCCGATCTGATCGTCATCACTGCGATCGGCTACACGAGCGACTGGTACGGCACCGAGCGCTTGTCTTCGATCGCGCCGCTGTTGGTCGTCGGCGACGACGTCGAACCGATCGCCGGACACCCGGTCGACTGGCGAGGTGCGCTGATGGCGCAGGCGAGCCAACTCGACCGTGTGGCAATCGCCGAGGCTTCCATCGCGGAGTACGACGGCAAGCTCGCGAGACTGCGACCCATGTTGCAGGAGAAGCTGGGCGGAAAGAAGATCGTATTCGGCGTTCAGACGCCGACCGGATTCCTTGTGCATCAGCGGAATCTGCGGATCAGTGTTGCGATCGATGCCGGCCTGGACGTGCTTTTCCGTGACGACGACAATGCAGAGAACTCGTTCGAGTTGTCGTTCGAGCAACTCGACACCTTGGCTCCGGCGGATGTGATCATCGCCCAAGCTCGCGATCAGGAAGCACTCGACGCGATCAAGACGCAGCCGACATGGCAGCGGTTGCCTGCAGTTCAAGCGGGCAACGTGTTGACCAGCGACGCGCGATACAACCAAGGATTTGCGCTCACCGCGGCCATCTTCCTCGACGTTCTTGAGGAAGCGGCCGGGCGAATCACTGCTGGGCAGTAATTCAGGCGACGTTGCGGGCCTGGTCGAGTAGTTGTGCAACCTGCTCGAACCAGGCGCCGTAATTGGCGTAGGTGTTGGGACGCTTGTCGTCGAAGTCGATCACCTGGTTCGCGGTCACCGCGGGCAGCTTGACGAACACGGGTGATACTGCGAATGCTTCTGCCGACTTCGCGAACTGGAACACGATGTCCGCCGGGTAATCCGGGACCTGCTCCCAGCTGAGGTCGGCCCAGCCTTTGTCGCCTCCCGGTCCGGTGAACTTCACACCGAGTTCTTTCAGATAACCGAACTGGGCGAGCGCCGTTGTGCCTGCGTACAACTCGGAGCTGTCACCGTTCAGGGCGAGGACTTCGATGTCGTCGACCTTGGCCGCGGCAGTTCGGATGCGCTCTGCACCGGATTCGAATGCTTCCTTGCCCTCGCGTGCTGCGGCTGTGTCGGTGTTCCCGCCGAGAGCTTCGGCGAGTGCGGCGTATTCGCTCAACACGTCCGGTGTCGAGGCTCCGGAGAACTTGACGCCGACAAACGGTGCAACATTGTTGACGGTGTTGCCCATCGGCTCGTCCCACCAAGTCCATCGCGTCGGGTCGTCGCTGTTGCCGTACCCGATGACGAGGTCGGGGTCCAGTGCCGCAAGTGCTTCCGCGCTGAGTTCGCCTTCACGGCCGACGACCGTCATGGTCGACTCGTCGGCATGATCGGTGACGTCGGGATTGCCGACGCCGTAACCGAAGATGCCGACCGGCCGAATACCGTAGTCCCACAGCGCCGCTGCGGAATACGCGTCGACGACGATCCGCTCCGGGGCGTGATCGAGGGTGATCGTGTTTCCGTATCCCGTTGTGTAACTCCAGGACTGGTCGGCAGTTCTGGTCTCGGTAGAAGGTGATGCGTCGCTACTTCCGCAACCGGTGAGTAGGAGTGTGGCGACGGCGGGTAGTGCGGCGAATCCGGCGAACCGGCGGGTGAGTTTCATGAAAACCTTCCGAACATGGCGAACTAAGCTAGGTAAGCCTAACCTGATGTTCCGTTCGGGTGTTCTCCGGGTCAGGTGCCCTGCCACATCTGAAGCCATTCGCTCCAGGACGGGGGAGTGATCGATGGTTGAGGTGTTCCGCCACGAAGTCCGTCAAGCATGAAGTCGAGATAGCGCGTGTGTATTTCGGTGGCTCGATCGCCCTCGATCGGCAGAGTCGGCCGCAGATGCACTGTCATGAGCATGACGTCTGCAGCAGTGAAGCTGGGCGGGACTTCGTGAGCGTCGATGCAGACGTCGACCATGGATTGCAGTGCGTCCTCCAATTCTTCGGCGGCACGAGTGACTTCGGCGTGTTCGGGCAGTCTGCCGCCGAGGACCGGAATGAGCGGTCCCACCGATTCGGTGAGATATCGCGAGAAGAACGTCTTCAATACGGCTTCATCGGTTTTCGCGGTGCTCACGCACTCTCGGGCAAGGGTGGCGAGGTGATCGATCGCCCAGACGCGCAGGGATTGCGCCAGTTCCTCCTTGCCTCGGTATCGGCGATAGATGCTGCCGACGCCCACTCCGGCCCGTGCGGCAATCGCCGATACCGGTGCATTCCAACCCTGTTCGGCAAAAATCTCGCGCGCTGCTCGCAGCACGGTGACGTCGTTGTCTGCGGCTTCTCGGGCGCGTCCGGGGAGGCTCGCATTCTCTTTCGCCATTCCCACAGGCTAGCAATGCATGGTTTACTCAATCGGAACGGAGTGTTCCGTTCCGATTCGATTCATGATTGGAGGAAGGTGTCGATGACGACCTTGGCAGGGGCGCCCACGCGATCCGGGAGCCGGGTGATCGCAGCCCTGGCTGGAGCGGTACTCGTCTACTCGCTCATGCAGACCATGCTGGTGCCGGCGTTGCCGGTGTTGGGTGAGCATTTCGACACGTCCGTGGCGGTGACCGGGTGGATTCTTACGTCCTATCTGTTGGCGGCCGCGGTGATGGCTCCGATCGTCGGGGCAATGGGTGACCGGTTCGGCGACAAGCGAGTTCTGGTGATCGTTCTGATCATCTTTGCCATCGCCACATTCGCCGCCGCGGCAGCGCCGAACATCGGGGTGCTGCTCGTCGTTCGGGCCGTCCAGGGAGTGAGTATGGCGAGCTTCCCGCTCGCGATGGCAGTGCTGCGGAGAACGGTAGTGGGCCCCGAGTTGTCTTCGGGGATAGGTTGGCTCGCTGGGACTTTGGGAATCGGTGCCGGAAGTGCACTGGTGATCGGCGGTGTCATTCTCGAGTATCTCAGTTGGCAGTGGTTGTTCGTGATCACCGGGATCTTGATCGTGCTCGCATTGGTCGCGGTGGTGGCCGTGGTTCCGGGTTCGCATCGCCGGCCGGGTATGCCGACGGACTGGGCCGGTGCCGGAGCACTGGCGTTCGGGTTGGTGAGCCTGCTCCTGGCGATCACCAAAGCCTCCGACTGGGGAGTTCTGTCGCTGGGATTCTGGGGTCTGGTTGTGATCGCGTTCGTTTCGTTCGCGACACTGATTGCCGTCGATTCCCGCCACGACGCGCCGATTGTCGACATGCGAGTCTTTCGGGACAAGCCGATGATGATCACCAGCGCACTCACTCTGGTGTTCGGATTCGTGCCGTACATCTTCTACCTCTGCCTGCCGCGGATCCTCCAGGCGCCGGACACGTCCACGTACGGAAGCGGATTCACTGTCGTGCAGACCGGGTTGGCGCTCTTGCCTGCCGCTGTACTCGTCTTTCTCGGCGGGCGTTTGACGCCGGCTCTCGCGCGGCGATACGGGCCGCGAGTACCGGCGGTGACAGCGCTGGCACTCATGGCGACGGGCGCGATCGGACTTGCAATCTGGCCGAGTTCGGTGGTTGCGATCGTGCTGTTCTTCTCCCTCGTCGGGTTGGGGAACGGCGTGGGGTTCGCGGTCTGTGCTCTGTTGGTTGCTTCGATCGTGCCGCCATCGGAGATGGCAGCGGCCAGTGGTGTCAACAGCGTGATCAGGACCGTGGGATCGGCGGTGGGTGCGCCGGTAACCACAGCAGTCCTGGCGATCGGTATTTCCGGTGATTCGTTCGGAGCGGCGTTCGTGATGGGCGCAGTCATCAGCGTTGTCGCGTGTCTGCCGGCGTTTGCACTTCCGGTGACGAGGGCTGCACAAACGGCTTGAGTTATTGTAGGCTCCCCTAATCGAGACAGTGTGTAACTAAAGCAGGGAGAGAAGGATGCGGCAGCAGTGGGGCCTGCGAGCAACGGCACTCGCAGCGACAGCAACGGCCCTTGTCGGTTGCTCCTCGGGCGTCGATGACGCCGACGCAGCGGCACACGAGTCCTCTGCCGCGCCTGCGCCACAGAAGTTGCTCGCACTGGACGAGTTCGCAGCACTCAACGCGCTCACGCTCGGGGTCAAGCCCGATACGGTCTTTGCCACCCTGCAATCACAGGCGGCGAAGGAGATCTTGCAGAGCGAGGGCGTAGAGGTCATCGACAAACCGACGTTCTTCGAGTCACCCGACGTCGAACAGATCGCAGCAGTCGATCCTGACAGAATCCTGCTCAGTGACGTCGGGTCGCTGACGTCGATCACGGCTCAGGCCAACGAGATTGCCCCGACGACGGTGCTCGCCTATGCGGCGCCGTGGCGCGAAGTTCTGAATACCGCGGCGACTGCTCTGGGTCGAGAGTCCGAAGCTCGCGAAATCGTGTCGAGGCTCGAGACCAAATTTGCCGAAGTATCCGGAACGGTCGAGGCGCAACCGCAGACGTTGTCCGTGCTGGTGGGATTCTCCGGCGGCATCTACACCGTCATCCCACAGTCGCCGATGTCCTCGATCATCGAGGAAGCCGGTTTCAGGCGTCCACAAGCCGAACTCGACGCGAAGATCGGACCGAACACAGGTGTTGCCACGTCTTCGGTGTCGGGCGAGGAGGTCGGGCAGCACGCGGCGGACGCGATGGTCGTGACCTCGGGAAACATCTACGACGGCGCACTGGTACACGCAAATCCGTTGTTCAACGGGATCCCTGCGGTGCAGGCCGGGCGCACGGCAGACGTCAGCGGCGAACTCTGGTTCGGCAGTTATCCCTTCGCGGTCTACTGGATCCTCGAAGACCTCGAGGCACTTGCCGATCGCACACTCACCGGCGCGGAGCTCCAAGGACGCATCGCATCCGACGCCGACGCAGTTACCCGATGGAAGGCGTTCTCGAAATGACGACGACACAGGCCACGAAAGCAGACATTTCATCTGAAGAGGCCGACGTATCACAAGGAGCGGCGGCCGAAGCCTCGCAAGCCAAAGCTGAAGCGGCGGAGCACAAGAGCGCGCTTCGCGAACTCCTTGCTCCAGTGCGCACGCGGACCACCATCGCGATGGTGATGCAGGTGATCGCCGCGGTCGCCGCCATCGTGCCGTACGTGGCCATCGCCGAACTGGGTAAGACGCTGATCGTGGGCGGTGACGTCGACTCGTCCCGTGTCTGGACGATCGTGTGGGTGGTCGTCTTCGGTCTGGGTATGCGTGCGTTCTTCGGAGGCGGTGCGTTGATCGTGACGCACTTCGCCGATGTGAATCTGCAGGCGGTGCTGCGGCGTCGAATCGCAGTGACTCTCGGTCGACTTCCCCTGGGCTGGTTCACCTCCCACTCGTCCGGAACCGTGCGCAAAGCCGCGCAGAACGACATCTCCGATCTCCATTACCTGGTTGCGCACAGCGCCGTCGAGACCACCGGAGCCATCGCAGTGCCGCTCGTCGGACTCGGCTACGTGATCTCGATCGACTGGCGTCTGGGATTGGTCGCGATTGCCACGCTCCCGATCTACATGATCGCCTACGCGACGATGACCAAGGACATGGCCGTCAAGATGAGCCGGATGAATGAGGGCATCGCGGCCATCAGCAACACCATCGTCGAGTTCGTCACCGGTATCGCAGTGGTCAAGACCTTCGGTCAGGACAAGCAGACACACTCCCGGTACCGCGACGCCGCCAAGGCATTTGCACTCTCGTGCGAGGGCTGGGTTCGCCCGATGCTCCGGACCGAGGCGCTGGCCTCGATTGCATTGAGCGCACCGGTAGTGCTGGTGGTCAACCTTGGCCTCGGCTCGTGGTTCGTCCACTCCGGATGGGTGTCACCCATCGATGTGCTGACTAGTTCTCTTGTCGCGATGGTGATTCCGGTGTCGGTGACGACCATCGGTTTCGGTATGCAGGCTCGCCGAGAGGCAGCCGCCGCTGCGGCGCGACTGATTGCGCTGTTCTCGACCGAGGCGCTGCCGGAAACCGATCATCCGAAAAGTCCCGTGGGGAACGAAGTTCGATTCTCCGGAGTTTCTTTCGCCTACGACGACGGCGCCGACGTTCTGACCGACATCGATCTGACGCTGCCGGAGGGCACGGTGACGGCGTTGGTCGGACCTTCGGGTTCGGGTAAGTCGACGCTGGCAACGCTGGTTCCGAGGTTCCACGACGTGCGTGCCGGATCCGTGGCCATCGGTGGTGCCGACGTCAGGGACGTGGCGACCGACGAGCTGTACCGCCACGTCGGATTCGTTCTGCAGGACGTGCAGCTGGTCGAAGCGACCGTGCTCGACAACATTCGGCTTGCCCGACCGCAGGCGACTTCGGCCGAGGTGAAGGCCGCTGCCGCAGCCGCGCAGATCGACACCCGAATCGAAGCGCTCCCGAGAGGCTACGACTCGGTAGTCGGGGTCGACGCCAGATTCTCGGGTGGTGAAGCCCAAAGAGTCTCCATAGCGCGTGCGATTCTCGCGGACACTCCTGTTCTCGTGCTCGACGAAGCAACCGCTTTCGCCGATCCGGAGTCCGAAGCCGATATCCAGGAGGCGTTGTCGCGCTTGACGGTGGGGCGCACCGTGCTGGTGATCGCGCACCGGTTGGCTTCGATCGTGAGCGCCGATCAGATCGTGGTTCTCGATGCCGGACGGATCGTGGAGAAGGGCACACACGATCAGCTTGTGGCGAGTGGTTCAACCTATGCCCGGATGTGGGCGAGTCACAGTCGGGCCGACAGCATCGCTGGTACGTCTGACGCAGCAGGAAAGGCCAACTCATGATTCGCGACCTCTTCCGGATACTCGGCCCGCAGAATCAGGGCCGTTATCGCGAGTTCTTGGTGTGGGCAGTGTTGTACGGCGTGATGCAAGGTTTGGCAGTGGCGCTACTGGTCCCGGCGGTGCGGGCACTGTTCGATCAGGACTGGGGCAGTTTCCTTCGGTGGCTCGCCGCAATGGCCGTGTGCGCCGTGATCAGTTCGATTGCGCATTACCTGCAGGCGATGAAGGGATTCGAGTCGGCCCTCACGCTGCTGAGGACTATGCATCTGCGCCTGGGAGATCATCTCGTCACTCTGCCGCTCGGCTGGTTCGGTGCCGGCCGACTCGGCCAGGTATCGCAGGTTGCCAGCAAGGGCACCATCTCGGTGATGGGGGCGGCTGCGCACCTGATGACACCGATCATCTCCGGAATCGCCAGCCCGGCAACCATTGTCGTGTGCATGCTGTTCTTCGACTGGCGGCTCGGGTTGGCGCTGGTGGTCAGCGTTCCGATTCTGTTCGCGGCAGCCAGATTTGCCTCGACGATGACTGCCAAGGCCGACGATCGGGCACATGCCGCAGCCGTCGAATCGAACAATCGAGTGCTCGAATACGCTCGTTGCCAACCGGTCCTGCGTGCTTTCGGACGCACACACGGGGTGTACGAACCGCTCGACGACGCGATCGAAGCGCAACACACTGCGGGTCGTTCACAACTGTGGTTCGTGGTGATCGGGTCCGTGGTCAACGGGATCGCCCTGCAATTCGTCTTCTCTGCCGTGATCATCCTGGGTGCATTCCTCGCGCTCGGCGGCGACATCGACCCTGTCACGTTGATCGCGCTACTCGGCCTGACCGCACGGTTCATCCAGCCGCTGGGTGAGATCGGCGAGTTCGGCGGTGCAATCAGAATGGCACGCAACGAAATCCGTCGGATGTCCGAGATCCTCGAAGTGGAACCACTGGTCGAACCCGATACCAGCGGGCAGCCGACGGGGGAGACGGCCGTGCAGTTCGACGCCGTCGACTTCGGCTACGCGGACGGTGGGCAGGTGCTGCGGGACATCTCCTTCGAGGTGCCGCGGAAGTCGCTGACGGCGTTGGTCGGTCCGTCAGGGTCTGGCAAAACCACCGTCACCCGGCTGATCTCGCGCTTCTACGACGTCGACTCGGGGGTGGTGCGTGTCGACGGCGTCGATGTGCGGGACCTCACGAGTGCCGATCTGATGTCGCAACTGTCCTTGGTTTTCCAGGACGTGTACCTCTTCGACGACACGTTGATCGCGAACATTCGCCTCGGTCGTCCCGAAGCCACGGACGAGGAGGTCTTCGACGTGGCTCGGATCGCAGGCGTCGCGGAAATCGTCGAGCGACTTCCGCGGGGTTGGGACACCCGTGTCGGTGAGGGTGGGACGGCACTGTCCGGTGGAGAGCGGCAGCGGGTCTCCATCGCGCGCGCACTCCTCAAACGCGCACCTATCGTTCTGCTCGACGAGGCGACGGCCGCGCTCGATCCCGAGAACGAGGCCCATGTACAGCGTGCGATGCAGGAACTCGCCAGTGAAAGCACACTGCTCGTGATCGCTCACAAACTGTCTACCGTCGTGGCCGCAGACCAGATCATCGTGCTCGGTGACGACGGCTCGATCGTCGAAGTGGGAACCCACGAAGTTCTGCTCGCAGCCGGTGGGAACTACGCCGCGTTCTGGAACCAGCGCCACCGTGCGTCGGGATGGCGGTTGGTAGCGGGCTGAGCAGGTGGCAGGCTGAGCAGAATGCAAACCGGAAAGAAGACGGGGCGGCCGCCGACGTTGTCGACAGTGGACATCGTCGAGGCCGCCCTGGCTGGTGATCTGAGTGAATTGACCATGCCGAGTGTGGCAAAACGTCTGGGCGTCAGTCATTCCGCACTTTATCGCTACTTCGCGGACCGTGAAGCGCTGCTGCGGGCTTGCGCGGATCACGTTGTGCGTCAGACTGTATGGCCGGACACGGATCGTCCGTGGCGTGAGTTTCTGACGGATTTGTGCGACGTTCTGTGGTCCTCGTTCGAGCGCTATCCAGGTCTAGCCCAGGTCGGTCTCGCAGTTCCGGGCACGCCACCGGCGATAATCGAGATCGTGGAGAAACTGGTCGGTTCGTTGACTGCGCAGGGTTTCACACCACATGACGCGGTCCTGGCGGTGGACTTCATCTCCGAGGTGACCATGACGCAGTTCGCAATGATGGCGGCGATGGACAAGACCGTGAGCTCCGCGGATTCGCGTTCTGCGCGCCAGGCGTATCAGGAGAGTTGGAATGCGTCGGAGTCGTTGGTCGAGGGGATCGGCGACGAATCGACGTGGCACGGGCGAGGTTGGTTGGACGAGAAGATCACGATCATGCTCGACGGCCTGGAAAAGCGTGTCATCGGCTGACATTTCTACTAGCTTTGAGAGTAATGCCCGTTTCGGCGTGATACAGGCTAATGTGCACACATAGGACGGGTGGTTGCTGCACCGGGAGGCGGGGATCATGGATCTCGAAGCGATTGTTCTCATCCAAAGACTCAAGTACCGATACGCACGCGCCTTGGACACCAAATCGTGGGTCGAATTTGCCGACACTCTGACCGTCGACGCCACCGCGATCTACGGAGAACAACTCAGTTTCGATTCCCGAGATTCGTTCGTCTCCTTCCTCGAGAACACCCTCGGATCACACGTCATCACCGAACATCAGTGCGGGCAACCCGAGATCGACGTCGATGGAGACACCGCAACCGGGATCTGGTGCCTCGCGGACACTGTGGTGATCCCCGAAGACGGCATGCTTCTTCGTGGATCGGCCTTCTATCACGACAGATACACCCGCTGCAGCGACGGTGAATGGCGAATCTCCCACACGAGCTACGAGCGGACCTGGGAATCGGTGGTGGCGCTCGCCGACATGCCGAGTTTCCGATTGACGTCCAACAAGTGGGCGCTGCTGCAGCAACCGTCGTTCGGCGACTCGGTAGTTCGCAACGTCTCCTGAGGCCGCCCGCGATTAGAGTCGGCTCATGGTTGATGCAGATTTTTCGCTGCCTGACGTACGGACGTGGATTCGCGGTATCCCCGCGCTGACCGGAACTCCGCCGCCCGCGCCTGAACATTTTCCGGAAAAGCCGGGAGAGCTGTTCCTCGACTGGCTCCGTGCGGCCGTGGCCTTCGGCGTCGTCGAGCCACACGTGTGTGCGCTCGCGACCGTCGACAGTGACGGTATGCCCGATTCCCGCTTCCTCATCCTCAAGGACGTGACCGAGGGAGGGTTCTGGTTTTCGGGCTCAGCTGCTTCGCCGAAAGGCATTGAGCTGAAAGAAAATCCGCGAGGATCGCTCGCCTTCTACTGGCGTGAGACGGGCCAGCAGGTCCGGATTCGCGGGTTGGTTCGCGAGGGCGACGACGCACTTCGAAGCCGAGACTTCGTCGAACGCTCCGTCACTGCGAGGGCGGTGGCGACGGCAAGTAAGCAGAGCGAGGTGCTCGAAGACTTAGGGGCGTACGACACATCGGTGGCCGCTGCGGAAGCAAGAATCAGTGACGACCCGGGGTTCGTGTCGAAGGACTGGCGTGCGTGGTGCCTCGAGCCGGAGTCTGTCGAGTTCTGGCAGGCAGACTCCGGGCGTCGGCATCAGCGATGGTTGTACCGGCGCGGCTCGGACCGAGCATGGACACGAGCAGTGCTGTGGCCCTGAACAGCTGGGTCGAGCTCAGCTGGCGCTGATCTCCGGCGATACGAGGTTGACGACGATCGACTGTCCACCGAGCTTGGCGTGGATTTCGGGATGTTCGAACCCCGAGGACAACAGGTAGCTGCCGAGCATCGTGAGCAACTCGTCCAGATCCATCGTGGGATCGGAGGAATGCGTGCTCGAGGGTGAGGCCTGATTCGCGATGAGTTCGGTGTGGGTGAGTCGACCGGCCACTCGAACGGCGGCTACGCCCATCGCGTCGCGCCGTACGACGGTGCGACTCCGAGTCTCGAGTGTCCTCGATGATTCGCGTGTTGAAGCTGGCACTGAAAGGTCCTCTCCGCTGCTGTGTGCGGCCGTGGTTCGGGCAGGAAGCGGAAACGTGAATGCATCTGATTGCTTGGGTGCGGTCGACAGAAAATCCGCTGTGGCGGTGGCACTGCTGGAACCGTTGCTCGTGGAAAGGTTGCTCGCAGAACCGTTACCCGTGGAAAGGTTGCTCGCAGAACCATTACTCGCGGAACTACTGGCTCTCGATCCGTTGCCGGAACCGTTGGCGCCCGTTATTCCGTGAGAATTCTTGTCTTCCATTGTTTCGCTCCTGATGCCCGTAAACAGACCGCTGGTTTGCTTAATCGACGCAAACATACCAGGAGTTCGTTTACGGTCATACCCCTTGTGGAGTCCGGCGCTGAATACGTAGCCACATCGCAAAGCCCCACAATACGAAGAATGCGTAGACCAGATAGAGGATTGCCGACGGGTAGTACCCGGCCCGGAATAGAAGGGGAACGCCGACAGCGTCGACGCCGATCCAGATGAGCCAGAACTCGGTCCAGCCGCGTGCCATCCCGTACGTCGCGAGGATCGAGCCGGTGAAGATCCAGGCCTCCGCCCACGCTCCGTACGAGCCGAGAAGGTCGAATATCCAGGCGAAAGCGATTGTGCCGCTTGCCATGACGGCGATCATGGCGACTCGCTCGCGAGTTGTCGCCCAGTGGGGCAGGACTGCGCGACCGGAGTCACGTGCCCCACGTCGCCACTGGGTCCACCCGTAGACGCTGACGGTGATGAACAACAACTGACGGCCGGCCTGGCCGTAGAGATTGAGCTCTTGCGGCGTGTGGAAAAGTGCGCCCATGAAGACCGTGAACAACAAGGCATTTCCGGCTATACCGACAGGCCACGCCCATACCGAGCGTCGCGCGCCCGCGATCGCGGAGCCTATTCCGAACGCGTTTCCGATGATCTCTCGCCAGAGAATCGTGGCGCTGCCGATGTGCAGTTCAGCGTCGAACAGCGCCTCG
This sequence comes from Rhodococcus sp. 5A-K4, assembly GCF_046097995.1. Taxonomy (NCBI): domain Bacteria; kingdom Bacillati; phylum Actinomycetota; class Actinomycetes; order Mycobacteriales; family Nocardiaceae; genus Rhodococcus; species Rhodococcus sp. 5A-K4. The sequence continues at coordinate 102,632 of NZ_JBJURM010000015.1, read as the reverse complement.
ATCAGGCTCATCAGTCCGCAGCAGCGACGAGGGGTTCGAGCGTCAGATCCGGGAGTTCCTTCTGGATGTACTGCAGGCGCCACTTGTCACTGACAAGGGCGAGCAGGACACCGTCGGATCGGGTGAAGACCTCCACACCGCGCTGACGGTTCAGTTCGACCTCGGATGCGGCGTCGGTACGGCGGGCCAATGCGTAGCCGAGTGGTTCCATCTTGGCCTCGACGTTGAACTCGGCCTTCATGCGCGCTGCGACGACCTCGAACTGCATCGGGCCGACAGCAGCCATGACGGGGGAGGCGTCGCCGCGGATGTCGTTGCGGAGAATCTGGACGACGCCCTCGGAATCGAGTTGATCGACTGCACGGCGGAACTGCTTGTACTTGCCGGCGCTTTCGGCGCGCAGGATCGAGAAGTGTTCCGGCGCGAACGACGGGATCGGCGGGAACTCCACCTTCTTCTCGGTGTACAGCGTGTGGCCGGGTGCGAGTGCGGTGGCGTTGACGAGGCCGACGACGTCGCCGGGGAACGCGGATTCGACGGTGGAACGTTCACGGCCGAATACCGTCTGCGCGTACTTGGTCGTGAAGGGCTTGCCGGTTTGAGCGTGTGTGACAACCATGCCGCGCTCGAACACGCCGGAGACGATGCGCATGAACGCCAGACGGTCACGGTGCGCGGTGTCCATACCGGCCTGCACCTTGAAGACGACCGCACTGAACGGATCGGTGACCTCGCGCGGCTTGCCGCTGAGGTCTTCGCGGCCCCGCGGCGGCGGCGCCAATTCGACGAGAGTGTCGAGGATCTGGCGGACACCGAAGTTGAGCATCGCGGACGCGAAGATCACCGGGGACGTCTGACCGGCGAGGAACATCTCCTGATCGTGGTCCTGGCCGGTAGCGGAGAGCAGTTCACTCTCCTCGGCCGCGGTCTCCCACTCGGAGCCTTCCTTGGCGAGCGCCGCGTCGGCGTCCATGACCTCTTCGGGGGCGATCTTCGCGCCGCCTGCGGTACGGGTGAAGCGGACGTACTCGCGAGCCTCACCGTCTTCGCCGCGCCGCAACAGTCCTCGGAAGTCGCCGGCGATGCCGACGGGCCAGTACAGGGGAGTGGGCGTGAGGCCGATGCGTTCGCTGATCTCGTCGAGCAGTTCGAGAGGAGTCTGGCCGGGACGGTCCCACTTGTTGATGACCGTGATGACCGGAATGCCGCGGTGACGGCACACCTGGAACAACTTGAGCGTCTGCGGTTCGAGGCCCTTGGCAGCGTCGATGAGCATGACGGCTGCGTCGACGGCGGTCAGGACGCGGTACGTGTCCTCGGAGAAGTCGGAGTGACCGGGGGTGTCGACGAGGTTGATGACGTTGATCTGCTCGTCCGGGGTCTCGGACGAGTGGTAGTTGAACTGCAGTGCGGTGGAACTGACGGAAATGCCGCGGGCCTTCTCCATCTCCATCCAGTCCGAGACCGTCGACTTGCGGCCGGCCTTGCCGTGGACGGCACCTGCCTCGGAGATCTTCTTCGCGTGCAGTGCCAGCGCTTCGGTGAGTGTCGACTTACCGGCGTCAGGATGCGAGATGACGGCGAAGGTGCGGCGACGCTCCGCCTCGGCGGACAAGCCCTTGGTCGTCGTCGTGACCGCGACCGACCCGCTCTCGGTTGAATCGGGGCCTTCGGTGTCGGACTGGACAGTCGAGTCGGAAGGGACGGTCGAGTCGGACGGGGTAGTCAACGAAGAACCTCTCGAAGTGGGCGTCGGTGCCGGCGACGTGCCGGTGCGCGGACAGGTGGAGAGTGCGGCAGCACAACAGAGAAAGGATACTCGCAGACCACGAGGCAGTAGCCACTGCGGCGTAACACTCGGCGAAGGATCGCTGATTATCAATGTATGTGTGTGTTCGAACACACAGCCATTTGTGTCCTGCGAAGAGTTGCACTGAATCGAAGAGTGACACTGACCGAGGAGTTGCGTTGAGCAAGTTCACCGAAGAGATGTACGCGACCGCCGCAGTCACCGACCGCGGCCTGGTGACGGGAGAGCCCGACAACGCTTTCCGTCAGACCTGGGGCGACATCCACCAGGAAGCTCGGCGCATGGCCGGTGGCCTGGCCGAGGTCGGCATCGATCGCGGCGTCGCGATCGGCATTCTCGCCGGACAGCCCGTCGACATCGCGCCTGCCTGCCAGGCGACGTGGATGCGCGGTGCGTCGGTGACGATGCTGCATCAGCCGACCCCCCGAACGGATCTGGGCGTCTGGGCTCAGGACACCGAGACGGTGATCGACATGATCTCCGCAAAAGCCGTCATTCTGGGTGCACCATTCGACGCGGCCAAGCCGCTCCTAGAAGAGCGAGGCATCACCGTCGTGACGGTGGACGAGCTTCGTGGCGGAACGTCGATCGATCCCGTGGAGACGGCTGAATCGGATATCGCACTCCAACAGTTGACGTCAGGTTCCACCGGTTCGCCCAAGGCCGTGCAGATCACGCACGAGAACTTCTACACAAATGCGTACGCGATGATCAACCGCATCAAGTTCTCCATCGAGGACGACGTGATGGTGAGCTGGCTTCCGCTCTTCCACGACATGGGCATGGTCGGCTTCCTCACGGTTCCGATGCAGGTGGGCGCCGAGGTCATCAGCATCACGCCGATGGATTTCCTGCGCACCCCGGTGCTGTGGGCGGAACTCATGGGCAAGTACGGCGGAACTGTCACCGCCGCACCGAACTTCGCGTATTCGCTCTTGGCTCGTCGACTCGCACAGGCAGAAGACGGGGCAGTCGACCTGTCCAGCGTCCGATACATGTGGAACGGCGCCGAACCGGTGGATCCCGACACGATGGATGCCCTCGCCGAGGCCGGTGCGCGTTTCGGTTTGAACCCGACCGCGCTCGCTCCCGTGTACGGAATGGCGGAAACCACGCTCGCCGTGTCGATTCCGGATCCCGATCAAGGTCAGGTCCTCGACTACGTCGATCCCGACTTCCTCGAGTCGATGTCTCGGGCGGTGCCGTCCAATCGCCCCAACGCTCGTGCCCTCGCCACACTCGGAAAGATGGTGCCTGACCTCGAGGGACGCATCGTCGACCGCGACGGCCAGGTGCTTCCGGCCCGCGGCGTCGGAATCATCGAGGTTCGCGGCAAGGCAGTGACCCCTGGTTACGTCACGGTGGAAGGTCACAAGCCGGCGCATGACTCCGACGGTTGGCTCGATACCGGTGACGTCGGGTACTTCACCGAAGAAGGACTGGTCGTGGTATGCGGGCGAGTCAAGGACGTCATCATCATGGGCGGCCGGAACGTGTACCCCACAGACATCGAACGGGCGGCCGGAAGCGTTGCCGGTGTGCGCCCGGGAAATGCCGTCGCAATCCGTCTCGATGCCGGCCAGAAGCGTGAGAGCTTTGCGGTCGCCGTCGAGACCAACGCTTTCGAAGATCCGGAAGAGGTCAAGCGCATCGAGCGCGAAGTGGTCCACGCCGTGGTTGCCGACGTCGGTGTCCGACCTCGCGCCGTTGCGGTTCTGGGCCCCGGCAGTATTCCGAAGACGTCGTCGGGAAAGCTCCGCCGCGCCAATTCGGCTGCCCTGCTGGGTAACTGACTGTCAGTGCAAGCGGTTCTGTGCGGCTTCGAGCCCGAGTTCGAGCAGTAGCTCGACTGCATCCGCAGCTTCTTCGCACACGAGATCGAGTTCTTTTCGCTCCGTGGACGAGAACGGCTTGAGAACGTAGTCCGCCGGGTCCATGCGGCCCGGCGGGCGACCGATCCCGACGCGCGTGCGCAGGTAGTCCTTGGTGGTCAACGAACTCGAAATGGACCGCAGACCGTTGTGTCCGCCTTCGCCGCCGCCGAGTTTGAGTCTGATGGTCCCGAAATCGAGATCCAGTTCGTCGTGGACGACGATGATGTTCGCGGCATCGACCGAGAAGAATCGCGCGAGACCGGCGACCGCGCCACCCGAGAGATTCATGTACGAGCGTGGTTTTCCGAGAATCACGCGTCGTCCGGCGAGGCGACCTTCGACGATTTCGGCGCCACTCTTCTTGTGTACGTTGAACTTTCCGCCCATGCGCCCGGCAAGGGTGCCGGCGACCATGAAGCCGACGTTGTGCCGGGTCTTCTCGTACTGCGGGCCGGGATTACCCAGGCCGATGACGAGGGCGGTATCTGTGCTCAACGGACGCTACTTTCTGGCTTGTTTTTCCTGCTACGCACGAACGGCGCGTCACTCCGAATCGGAATGACGCGCCGCGCAGTGAGTTCTGTTGGAACCGAGAGGATCAGGCCTCTTCTGCAGCCTCGTCGGCGGCGGGAGCTTCTGCGCCCTCTTCGAGGTCAGCCTCGGTCGGTGCAGCAACGACGTTGACGATCAGGGTGTCGGCGTCAGCCTGCAGGACGGAGCCGGCGGGCAGTTCGAGCTGGCTTGCCAGGATCTGGGTGCCGATTTCGAGGCCCTCGACCGAGACCTCGATCTGCTCGGGGATGTGGAGGGCGTCTGCCTCGATGGAGATGGTCGATGCATCCTGCGCGACCATGGTGCCTGCAGCAGCGTCACCGACGACTACGACGTGAACGTCGATGGTGACCTTCTCGCCCTTCTTGATGACGAGGAGGTCAGCGTGCTCGATGTAGCTGCGGATGGGGTGCACGACGACCGACTTGGTCAGTGCAACCTGCTCCGTGCCCTCGATGTCGAGGGTGAGGATGGCGTTGGTGCCCTGTGCGCGGAGGATGCGAGCGAAGTCGCGAGCCGGCACGTTGAGGTGGCGGGGATCTTCGCCGTGGCCGTACAGAACCGTGGGGACCTGGCCGTCGCGACGTGCGCGGCGAGCTGCGCCCTTGCCGAATTCGGTGCGGACGACGGCGACGAGGTTGTTTTCTTCAGACATGATGAAACGGCTCCTACAACTCACGGGGTTCGTGCTCGGTTTACTGACGTGTGGTTTTGCCTGCGGCAAGGCGGACAGGCGCGCACACGGCCAGGAGCGAAACGCTCGAGCTGAGCCGTAGCCGCGTCGATCACGGTAAACCTGCAACGTGTGGAACTGCTGCGATTCACCCTCGCCGAGACAACTTTGGATACGTTACCGGAGTTTGCTCCCCGCCGCTAATCGCAGGTGGTGGGGCCCTGGCCGTGTGGACGTGGTTCGCGTCACATCGAAAGCGGTAGCCTGACGGAGTGACCACCGTGGGGAGCGCTCCCGAAGGCAGTCGGCTCGGTGCCGTCGTGCCGGGTACCGACCTGTCGCAGCATGCGCGCCTACTGAGCCGGGTGCACGACGCAGTTCTCTCGGGGCAGGAACCACCGGCGCAGCCGCGGACCGTCGTGGCGCGATCGTGGTCGCGGGTGGCCGCGGGTGGGCTCGCGCCCGATCATTGCGGCGCGTCCGCTGTCGCCGATTTCTCCGAGCTGGAGTCGAGGCGTTCGCGTACCGCGCTGCGCAGCGTTCTGCCCGAACTGCGAACCACGCTCACCGAGGTCGCCGAGGACGCGGGCTTCATCGTGGTCGTTGCCGACGCCGACGGTGTCCTGCTCTGGCGCGAAGGGGCGAAGACCGTCAAACGTGCGGCGGACGCACTCGGGTTCGCCGAAGGCGCGCGCTGGTCGGAGCAGTCGGTGGGTACCAACGCGATCGGTACCGCGCTGATCGAAGATTCTGCGGTGCAACTCTTCTCGGCCGAGCACTATGCGCCGACGCATCACAATTGGTCATGTACCGGCTCGCCTGTGCACGACCCCCGGACAGGCGAGATCCTGGGTGTGGTGGACATCAGTGGGTCCGCAGCCTCGGTGCATCCCACCACTGTCGCGCTGGTTCGCACCGCGGTTCGCCTCGCGGAGGCGACGCTGTGGCGCGAGCATGCAGCTCAGCTCGATCGCCTGCGCTCGCGGGCGGCGCCATTGTTCGCGGCGGGCACGGGTCCGGCATTGGTGGTCGACGAGTTCGGCTGGGTGGCCGGCGCCAGCGGGATTGCCGCGCCTGACCGGGTGGCGGCACCCAGTGCGGGAAAGCCCGTCATCGTGCCAGGTCTCGGGATGTGTCTGCCTGAGCCGCTCGGTGACGGCTGGCTGTTGCGCACCGGCGTCGGCGGGCCGGTGATCGAGCTCGAGCTGTCCCTCGGTGCATCGCCGCAGGTGACGGTGCGTGGTGATGCAAACTGGACGCGCGCGCTTTCGCCGCGTCACGCTCAGATCTTGCGTGCGCTGGCAGCTGTGGGATCGGCTGGCGTGGATGCCGCAGGCCTGAGCGAAGTGCTCTTCGGTGATCGCGAGCATGTGGTGGCAGTGCGCGCCGAGGTGTCCAGATTGAGGAAACACCTCGGCGCGGTTCTGCAGACTCAGCCGTACCGCTTTGCCGACGGCGTGCGGGTTGTGGTGACCTAGCGCGCTGCGCTGATTCCGGCACGACGTCCGAAGAAGCTGCCGTCGCCGAGACTGGTTCCGCTGGCGTAACCACCTGCGCAGACACCGGACGTGCAACGGCCTGCCGCGAACAGTCCGGGGATCGGCGCACCCGAGACGTGCAGAACCTCGGAATCGACGGTTGTCTTCAATCCTCCCAGCGTGAATCCGCCTGTGCGGCCACGTAGATCGATTGCCGCGAACGGGCCGACGATCGGCTTGACCCACTCGGACTTCTTGCCGAGCACCGGGTCGGACCCTTCAGCCGCGTGACGGTTGTAGAGGTCGACAGTCGATTGCAGCGATCCGGCGGGAAGCCCCATCTCGGCTTCGAGTTCCTCGACGGTTTCCGCCACCCAGGTCGGCTGCGCCCGCAACTGCGCACTGGACGATTCGGCATTCATGCCTTCGTCATACGCAGCTTCGTCGATCACGAGGAATGCCTGGTTGTCCTGCTGGAACTGTGTTGCCTGTCCGATGCGGCCCGGGTAGGTGTCTTCGGGGATGTATCGCTGACCACGGCCGTTGACAAGAATGCCGCGCACCATCAACTGTGGGTCGCAGAAGAACGCGACCTCGGTGGCGTCCATGTGTGCGGTGTCGGCGCCCAGGGCCTGACCGATCTGGATTGCGCGGCCGTCGTGCGCTTCGATCGAGGCCGCCGGGTGGCCGAAGATACGCGGTGCGTTCGAGCGCACCATCTCGTTGTTGTACGCGAAACTGCCCATCGCAAGCACGACGCCTTTGCGGGCACGAATCGCGACGTCCTTGCCGTAGCGCTTCGCGACAACTCCCACGACCCGATCGCCGTCGACCACCAAAGTCTGGACACGCAGATCGTATTCTGCACGGACACCGAGCTTTTCGGCCGTCTCGACGAGTGGCTTCATCAGCATGTAGCCGCCGCCCTGCTCGCCGGTCTTCTTCTCGCTCATCTGCGGGACGTGTCCGCGGGGCGCGGGATCGACGAGCGCGTTGAACGGTGCGGCGTTCTCGCCGCCCGAGTACATGAGGCCGTCGTCGTACGGCGGTTCCCAGCCGGGCTGACCCCAGAACGATTCCTTGAACGGGACCCCGGCGTCGACGAGCCAGTTGTAGTGATCGACGCTGCCCTCGCAGTACGCGTCGATCTTCGTGTCGTCGGTTCCGGGGCCGAGCGCTGCCTTCATGAACGTCTTCATGTTCTCGACCGAGTCCTCGAACCCACACGCCTTCTGCAACGGCGTTCCACCGCCCAGGTAGATGAATCCACCAGCCAGTGACGCGGCTCCGCCCCAACCGCCCGTCCGCTCCAGGACGAGCACCTCGGCGCCCGCACGCGCTGCTTCGATCGCAGCGGTGACGCCGGCGATGCCGTATCCCGCGACGACGACGTCGGCCTCGTAGTCCCAGGTGGTGATGTCTGCAGCGGAGATCGGTCTGACGGTCGGGTCGGCCATGCGAAGCGTCCTTTCGGAAGACGAAACTACTGATCGCCACACAGTTGCAGTTTCGACTTCCGCGGATCAGGCGTGGTCCCGGTCAACGGGAGGTTTGTAATCTCCTGACCGCGCCCAGGAATGCGTCCAGGTCCGTTTCGTCGACGAAGTAGTGCGGCGATGCGCGAACCACGGCGTCGAGCCCGCGTGCATCCATGTCGAGGAGCGTGGACCCGCGACCGCTGACGGTGACGGTGATGTTCTGTGCTGCAAGCTGATCCCGCACGAGGTGCTCGGAAATACCTTCGACGGTGAAGGAAACGATGCCGCTCAGCTGGGTTCCTCGATCGTGGACGTCGACTCCGGGAATCGATGCCAGCCCTTGCCGCAGCGCGACTGCTCTGGATTCGATCTGTGCCCACACCGTGTCGGTGCCGATCGAGAGCAGATAATCGGCGGCGACGCCAAGACCCAGGCGCGCAGCGACACTCGTCTCCCAGAGTTCGAATCGTGTTGCGTCCGGTGCGGGGACGAAGCTGTTCTCGCTCGTCCATTCCGCTCCGTGCAGGTCCATCGCAGCAGGTTCGAGCGCGTCGACGAGTCCGGGGCGGACGTACAGGAATCCGGTTCCGCGTGGCCCGCGGAGCCACTTGCGACCGGTGGCGCTGAGGGCGTCGATGCCGAGTTCGGTGACGTCGATGGGCAACTGGCCGAAGGACTGGCACGCGTCGAGCAGAACGAGAGAGCCATGGGCTCTGGCCAATTCGACGACCTCACGGACGGGGTTGATCAGGCCGCCGTTGGTGGGGACGTGGACGACGGAGACGAGGCGAACCCGATCGTCGAGCATGTTCTCGAGTGCGTCGAGGTCGATGCGTCCGTACTGATCGCTCGGGATGATCTCGACGTGGGCGCCGGTCGAACGCGCCCGCCCCAGCGCGGCGATGGCGTTGCTCGCGTATTCGACTCCGCTGATGAGGATTCGATCACCAGGTCCGAGCGAAACCGAGGCGAAGAAGTCGTTCCACGCGCGGGTCGCGCTGTCCGTCAACGCGATATCGGTTGCCTGAGCGCCGATGACCCGGGCCAGCGAATGCGGAACAGCAGCCAGGGCGCCGCTCTGACGAGCAGCTGCGACGTATCCGCCGACGTCGGCTTCACGTCGCAGGTGCTCGATCATCGTGGTCAGCACCGGCTCGGGCGGGAGCGAGGATCCCGCGCTGTCGAGGAACACCTTGTCGAGGCATCCGGGAGTGTCGCGGCGGATCGTGTCGAGATCGAACATGGCACCTTCCGTTCATGTCGGTGTGGTTCAAACTACCTGTGAACGAAGCTGTCCCGATGGAGCGAAGGCTGGGCACGGTCGATGCCGTGGTGATCGGCCTCGGCGCGATGATCGGCGCCGGAGTCTTCGTAGTGTTCGCGCCCGCTGCCGCGGTAGCCGGTACCGGGTTGCTTGTGGGCCTGGCGATTGCAGCGTTCATCGCATTCTGCAACGCGACGTCGTCGGCGCAGCTTGCGGCCAGATACCCCACGTCAGGTGGGACCTACGTCTACGGACGTGAGCAGCTCGGACCATGGTGGGGGTTTGCCGCAGGCTGGTCGTTCGTGATCGGGAAGACCGCGAGTTGCGCGGCAATGGCCCTGACTTTCGCGACGTATGTTGCGCCTACCGCCTGGCGTGTTCCCGTCGCGGTATTGGTGGTGGCGGCGCTGGTTGCAGTCAACTACCGCGGAGTGACGCGGACGGCGCACATGGCCAGGGTGATCGTCGCAGTGTCGGCGACAGCACTGTGCGTAGCGCTGCTGGTTGCCGTCGTCGGTCCTGGTGCAGTGCGCGAGCTCCCGGATCTCGCGTTCGGGTCGTGGTACGGAATCCTGCAATCGGCGGGGCTGCTGTTCTTCGCCTTCGCCGGCTACGCCAGGATCGCGACGCTGGGGGAGGAAGTGCGCGATCCGCGCCGCACGATTCCGCGGGCGATCCTGATTGCTCTCACCGTCGCCGTCATCCTCTATGCACTGGTAGCAGTGGTGCTGTTGGTGACGTTGGGACCTGATCGGCTGGCGAACTCGGCACGGCCCTTGGCCGATGCAGTGGGCGCGACCGGGTGGAACTGGGCAGTTCCCGTAGTGGTGATCGGTGCTGCGGCGGCGTCGGCGGGGGCGCTGCTGGCTCTGATCGCGGGGGTGAGCCGTACGGCGATGGCGATGGCACGCGAGCGTGATCTGCCGGTTGCCCTGTCAGCCGTCCACCCACGGTTCGAGGTACCTCACCATGCGGAACTTGTGGTCGGTGCTGTCGTGATCGTTTTGGTGTCGACAACCGATCTTCGTGGGGTGATCGGCTTTTCGTCGTTCGGAGTGCTGCTCTACTACCTCGTCGCGAACGTGAGTGCGTACAGCCAGCGCGGGGTGGACCGGATGTATCCGAAGTGGCTGCAAGCGGTCGGCGCGGCTGGTTGTGTCGTTCTGGTGGTCACACTTCCGTGGATTGCGGTTGTTTTCGGGGTAGGTGTTGTTCTGGCCGGTTGTGGGTACCGGTGGATACGACTGAAGAAATTCAACGACACGTAACACCACAAAGGGTGCATCTCGGACGTTGGCGTTCTATCGTCGGTAGCGACCGCGAAGACCGCCCGAAGGGGAAGTCGAATGGTGACAGCAGCGTTGACAGCAGCACAGACCACGCAGGTGGATTCGCGTCCTGCGGCCGAGGCCTACGTCGGTGGTGTGTGCTTCAAACAGGGGCCACCCCGCTTGGTAGGAGCTGAGCTCGAGTGGCTGACCAGCCACGTTCCCGGTGGAGAGAGGCCGTCAGCCGCGACTCTGGCAAGGGCACTCGGGCGACATGCACCCACCAGTATCGACCCGGATTCACCGGCGGCACCGCTTCCGCGTGGCAGCCTCGTCACCGTAGAACCTGGCGGACAAATAGAACTCTCCTCAGCGCCGCGCACGTCCGCTCGCGAACTGTGTGACTGCCTCGACGACGACCGTCGTACTCTCGAAACACTCCTCGCGCCGTACTCCATCGAAATCAGTTCGGCGGCGGCCGACGTCGCCCGCCCACCTTCCCGGATTCTCCGGCTGCCGCGTTATTGCGCAATGGAATCCTGCTTCGCCGGGATAGGACCGTACGGCACCTTGATGATGTGCAATACCGCGGCAGTACAGATCAGTGTCGATGCCGGCGGCAGCCCGGAGTCCATCGCCCAGCGTTGGCGGCTCCTCGGGGACATGGGCCCGGCTCTCATCGCAGCGTTTGCGTGTTCTCCACGCTTGCAAGGGGTTCCGAAGGGAGATTGGGCGTCCCAACGCATGCGGACGTGGCTCGAACTCGATTCCTGGCGAACGGTCGCAGTCCCGGAAGTGCAGGACTACGCCGGCTGGGCTCTCGATGTTCCGCTGATGTGTGTGCGAAACGAGGGTGACGATTGGACGGCTCCGCGGGGCGCCACTTTCGGAGACTGGATAGACGGCGCTGTGGATGCCGAGATCGGACGCCGACCCGTCTGGGCAGACTTGGACTATCACCTGTCCACGCTGTTCCCGCCGGTTCGCGCCGTCGGCCATCTGGAAGTTCGCTACATAGATGCGCAGCCGGGAGATCTGTGGCGAGTACCGGTAGCAGCGATCGACGCGTTGCTGTCCGGGCCTGCCGTGATGCGGGAGGCCAGTGATGCTGCAGCATCGACGGCCGGGAGGTGGCGGGACGCGGCGGAGTACGGATTGGACGATGTCGAACTGCGTTCGGCTGCAACCTCTCTGATGTCGCTTGCCGCGTCGTACGCGCCGGAGCCGCAGTTCGTTCGTCTTCTCGATGCTGCAGCCGAACGGTGTTGTCGCGCAATCGTGCCCGGTGAGAGCGACACATGACGGGGGAGATCACCAAGGAAGCGGTCGAGGCCGTACTTCTGCGAGCGCGTGAGCGGTCGACGCTGCTCACCGACTGCGTCGACGATACCGAATTGATCGCTCAGCATTCCCCGTTGATGAGTCCACTCGTGTGGGACCTGGCGCACATCGGTAATCAGGAGGAACTCTGGTTGGTTCGCGATGTCGGTGGCCGCGATCCGGTGCGTAGCGACATAGACGAGCTGTACGACGCTTTCAAGCATTCGAGATCGTCGAGACCCACACTTCCCCTGCTCAACCCGGCCGAGGCGCGCGAATACGTACGTACGGTCCGTGGGAAGGTCTGGGATGTGCTCGAAGCCAGCACGTTCGGTCGCACAGAACTCGACGTGGACGGTTTTGCCTTCGGGATGATCGCGCAGCACGAGCAGCAACACGCCGAAACCATGCTCGCGACACACCAATTGCGTTCGGGACCCACGGCACTCGTTGCGACACCCGCTCCGCAAGCGGCCCGCATGCCGGAACTCGACGAGGTCACGATTCCCGCCGGCCCCTTCGTCATGGGGACCGACGACGAACCGTGGGCACTCGACAACGAGCGCACTGCGCATCAGGTCTATCTCACCGACTTCGCGATCGACAGATTCCCGGTCACGAACGGGCAGTTCGTCGAATTCATCGAGGACGGCGGGTATTCCCGACCGGAACTGTGGTCTCGCGACGGTTGGCGGCATCGCGTCGACGCGAAACTTCGTGCACCCCTGTTCTGGGAACACGACAGTTCGGGTTGGTGGCACGAGACTTTCGGCGTCGAGGCTCCGGTTCCGCCGGACAAGCCGGTCGTGCATGTGAGCTACTACGAGGCCGAGGCCTACGCCAGCTGGGCAGGCAAACGGCTTCCCACCGAGGCGGAATGGGAAAAGGCCGCGCGCTGGGATCCGGAATCCGGAAGATCACGACGGTTCCCGTGGGGGCACGCGTCCGCAGACGAGAATCTCGCCAATCTCGGTCAACGCCATCTCGGCCCCGCCGGCGTCGGTTCTTACCCAGCAGGGGCGTCAGCAGCGGGTGTCGAGCAGTTGATCGGCGACGTATGGGAGTGGACGTCTTCGGGTTTCCATCCGTATCCGGGTTTTCGGGCTTTCCCGTATCGGGAGTACTCGGAGGTATTCTTCGGCGGCGACTACAAGGTGTTGCGAGGGGGATCGTTCGGGACCGACAGCGTTGCCTGTCGTGGGACGTTCCGTAACTGGGACCATCCGATCAGGCGCCAGATCTTCTCGGGTTTTCGTTGCGCCAGAACGATTTCGGGTAGACCCTGACATGTGTCGGCACCTCGGGTATCTCGGGCCGCCACGTTCGGTTCGTGAACTCATCCACGACGGCGAGAACTCACTGATGCGACAGTCGTGGGCACCTCGCGAGATGCGTGGCGGCGGGACCATCAATGCCGACGGATTCGGTGCGGTGTGGTGGAACGGTGGAAGACAGGGACGGTACCGCAGTATCTCGCCGATCTGGTCGGACCCGACCGTCGACGAGACGTTGTCCCACATCGGTTCCGGAGCCGTCCTCGCCGCCGTGCGTTCCGCGACGGAGGGGATGGCCGTCGAGATCGGTGCCTGCGCACCGTTCGTCGACGGAACCTACGCTTTCAGTCACAACGGAGCGGTATCCGGTTGGCCTGGATCACTCGCCGACTTGGCGGCAGAAGTTCCGGCCGTCGAACTGCTGAAGATGCCCGCCCCGACGGATGCTGCCTTGTTGTGGACAGTGCTTCGGCATCGGTTGAAGTCGAAGCCCGCGGAAGTCGCCGTGACGAGCCTCGTTCACGATGTGGCTGCGGCGGCGCCGGATTCACGATTGAACCTCCTGTTCGGTGACGGGCAGGAACTGTGGGCAACGGCGTGGGGCCACACGTTGTACACGCGGGTCGACGAGTCGCGGGCCCTGATCGTTTCCGAACCGTTCGATCGATCCCCGGACTGGGAGCAGGTGCCGGACCGGCACATCGTCTGCGCGCGTCCCGGCCATGTGATCATCACCCCGATCCCGATGGGAGAAAAATGAAAACCCCTACGCTCGAGGTTTATCTGACACCGGCCGAATCGGTCGACGCATTGCGAGCCGAGGCCAGGGAGGGTCTGACCGCTACGCCGAAGTGGCTCTCGCCCAAATGGTTCTACGACGCGCGTGGAAGTGAACTGTTCGAGGAGATCACGGCCTTACCCGAGTATTACCCCACCCGTACCGAACGCGGCCTGCTCACGCAGTACGCCGACGAGATCGCGGCGTTGACCGAACCCGAGATCCTGATCGAACTGGGTTCAGGTTCCTCGGAGAAGACGCGGTTACTCCTCGACGCGATGACGGCTCGCGGAACTCTGCGAACGTATGTACCGCAAGATGTTTCGGTGACGGCCCTCGAAGGCGCGGCGCAGCAAGTCGGTGCCGAGTTTCCCGGAATCGACGTGCTCGGAGTGGTCAGCGACTTCACCGGTTCGCTGCATCATCTGCCCGGTGGTGGACGGCGCGCGGTCGCTTTTCTCGGCGGAACTCTCGGTAATCTCGTTCCCGCAGAACGAGCCGAGTTCCTCTCGGGGATCGCAGCGGTGCTCGCTCCGGGGGAGAACCTGATCCTGGGTGTGGGATTGGTGATCGATCCGGCTGTTCTCGTGCCTGCCTACGACGACGCTGCCGGCGTGACTGCGCAGTTCAACCTCAACGTTCTCGCGGTCCTGAACAAGCAACTGGGAGCGAACTTTCCCTTGGAAGACTTCCGTCACGTCGCGCTCTGGGATGCCGAGAACCAGTGGATCGAAATGCGGTTGGAAGCACTTCGCGAACTCTCGGTGCATATCGACGACCTGGATCTGGAGATCACCTTCGCAGCGGGCGAGCAGCTGCGCACCGAGATCTCGGCGAAGTTCACCGAGGACGGGATTGCCGCGGAGCTCGCATCCGCGGGCTTCGGGGTACGGAAGGTGTGGACAGATCAGGATCAGCGCTTCGCGTTGTTGTGCGCGCAGCGGGCGTGATCGTTCACTAATCGACTCGAAACGCGGGTTTCCGCGTCTGGGAAGGACTTCTGTGCGCTCGGTTCCGGCAGCGCAGACCGATTTGTCTGTTTATAGTGAGGCGCAGAACGGTTTCCGACCCGAGGAGAACGCGTGCGTCATCCGAAGCTCGCCGCATTGACCGTGGCCCTGACTGCAGTACTGGTGATGCCGGTAACGCAGAGCGTGGCTCAACCCTTCCCCTTCGACCCCGGCAGTTTCGGCAACGGCAGTACCGGATCGCTGGGCGGTGACGACCCGGACATCCCCATCGAGAACACCCTCCCGCAGCTGTCGGTCACCACACTCGTCGACGGACTCGATCACCCCTGGGACGTCGTGGCAGCCCCGGACGGCGCGATCCTGACGGGACAACGGTCCGGCGGATTCTTCGTTCGCCGAGGCGACAACACGACAGGTCCAGTCTCTGCTGACCTTTCGGATCTCTACGCTCAGTCCGAAACCGGGCTCATGGGCATCGCGCTTGCCCGTGACTTCGCTCAGTCGCGCACCCTCTACACCTGCCAGGGATTCAGCGCTGGGGGAGTCACGGACGTTCGAGTGATCTCGTGGACCGTCGACGCCGGATGGACCGCCCTCACTCGAACCGGAACCGTATTGCCAGGAATCCCGGTCTCGTCCGGGCGTCACGGGGGTTGCCGAATTCTTGCGGCCCAGGACGGAACGCTGTTCGTCGGGACGGGTGACACCGCGACGCCGAGCGTTCCGCAGGATCCGAATTCGCTGGGCGGCAAGGTCTTGCACATCAACGCCGACGGATCTCCAGCAGCGGGGAATCCGAATGCAGGCAGCCCCGTCTACACGCTCGGTCACCGCAACGTCCAAGGCTTGGCCGTGCAACCTGGAACCGGCCGGGTCTACTCGGTTGAACAGGGCACAAGCGTCGACGACGAAGTCAACCTGCTTACCCCCGGCGGAAATTACGGCTACCGCCCGGATCGGCTTCCCGGAACGTACGACGAATCCGTGCCGATGACCGATCCCGTGCGAGTGCCGGGAGCAATTGCGGCAGTGTGGCGTTCGGGTAGCTCCACGTTGGCTACCGCCAGCGCTGCCTTCACGGGCGGAGCCGCGTGGGGCGCCTGGGACGGTGCACTCGTGATGGGTGGTCTCAAGAGCAAGGAACTGATTTTCCTCCGCCTCAGTGCCGACGGACGCTCGGTCGACGCGCAGACCTTCGGATTGGTGAACCAGTTCGGGCGCTTGCGCTCGGTGACTCCGACGCCGGACGGCTCGCTCCTGGTGACCACCGACAACGGAGCAGGCGACAGGGTGCTGCGGGTGACGCCCACGCCCTGATCTTCAATACCAGGCGATGACCCGGCACGGACCACCCGAACCACCCGCATGCGTCGGCGCTCCCACCATCACCGTGGCGCCGACGGCCGGAAGTGCGGACAGGTTCGCGAGGGCTTCGACTGCGTACTTTCCTGAGCCCAAAGCGCTTCGGTGAGCCCCGTGGGTGGTGCTTCGGCCCGCGTCGATGCTGAGGGTGTCCGAACCCACGGCCACTATGTCGCGCTCGCGGACGAGGAAGTCGATCGCTTCGGGGGCGAATCCCGGAGTGTGTTGCACGCCGTGTACATCTCGATTCGTGAAGGCTCCGCCGGCACCGGCCCGGGTATCCCAGCCCGAGTTCATCGCCACCAGACTGCGAGGAGAGATCGTCCCGTGGGCGGCTTCCCAATCGAGGATGTTCTGGCGGGTGAGCAACGCGTCAGGGTCGACGGCGGCTCGGGCGCTGATATCGACGACCGCAATCGGTACGACGAGGTCGGCGACCGGAATCTTCTCGACGGTGATTCCGTCCGCACTGGCGTGCGCGGGCGCGTCGATGTGCGTACCGGTGTGTTCCTCGAGGCGGAGTTCGTTGAGGTAGAAGTTTCCGCCGAAACCAGCGGACCCGAGCGAGCCCATGGACCCGCCGGCGTCGGCGATCTTCGCCAGGTTCCTCATCTCGAACGAGCGCGCGCCCGGCCACACCGGGAAATCCGGCGTCAGTACATGGGTCAGATCGACGATGGTCCGACCCGATGGCGCTGCCGACGCAGTGGGCTGCACCGCGCCGGCCACGACGGTCGCACCGAGCGCAGTAGTGCCGAGCGCCGCGAACATCGATCGTCGGCTGACTTTCCTGCCCTCTCGTCCGATCGATTCGTAGACCTCCGACAACACCTTCGGTGAGCACATCAGAAACTCCAGATCACTGGGATCAACACCGTCGCAACTACCAGGAACCACAACAACATCGGGAGTCCGAGCTTCCAGTAGTCGCCGAACTTGTATCCGCCAGGTCCCATCACCATCATGTTCGCGGGAGTGGCGACGGGTGTTAGGAAGGAGGCTGCGGCAGCGACAGTCACCGTCATCAGAAGGGGCAGCACCGAGATATCGAGTTCGCCGGCGACCGAGATGGCGATCGGCGTGATGATCAGCGCGGTCGCGGTGTTGCTGATCAGCTGACCCAGCGTCGCCGTCACGACGAAGAGTCCGGCGACGACGACATACGGGCTTGCACCACCGACGACGTCGACGAAGGCATGAGCGAGTTTCTCGGCTGCGCCGGTCTGCTGGATCGCGGTCGAGAGCGGGATCATTCCGCCGACAAGAATCAACGTGGTCCACGAGATGGACCGATGCGCGTGCTCCACGCTGATCACTCGTAACAAAACCATCGCACACGCCGCGAGGAGTCCGGCTATCGCCGACGGCACCAATCCGAAGGTCAGCAACACGACCATCGCCGCGACGACGACGAGGGCGATGACCGCGCGAGTTCCCAACGGCGCTGCCTGCTTACGGATCTGACCAGGTGCGTCGACCACGAGGACGTTCGGATCGACCGCGGTGTGCGTGTCGAGATCGTCCCAGCTGCCTTGCAGGAGGAGCGTGTCACCTGCCGCCAACTTGACGCCCTTCGGGCCGCAGTCCTCACCGGCACGCTGGACCGCGAGGATCACCAGATCGCCACTGTCGGTCACCATGCCGGGAAAAGCCCTGTCGCCGATCATTTCCGAGCGCGGCGGGATTATCACTTCGACCACACCGTCGTGCTTGGTGATCAAGGGCTCTGCGGACGGCGCATCCTTGCCCATCAACTGATACTGCTTCGCGAGGGTCTTGGCGTGCCGGCTCAGGTCAGGCGACATCGACGTCCCCGCACGATGGGGGAGGACGTGAGGACCGAGAAGTACGGCGATCGCGATCGTTCCCACTACGAGCGGCGCACCGACCAAGGTGAAACTGAAGAACCCGAAAGCACCGGCCCCGGATTCCTCGGCGGCTTCGGAAACGATGATGTTGACCGGTGTTCCGGTCAAGGTGAGCATCGAACCGGCATGGGCGGCAAATGCCAACGGCAGAAGCAGTTGTGACGTCGACTTACCGAGACGCACTGCCAAGACGACCACCATCGGCACCAGCGCGGCTACGGCTCCGTTGACGCTGATCAATGCGGTCAACGCGGCAACCAGCAACATGATCGCACTCAAGAGGCGGACACGGGATTCGCCGACTTTCGCCAGTAGTTTCTCGCCCGCCCACGTGGTGACACCGGTGGCGTCGAGGGCTTCGCTGACGACGAAGAGCGCGGCGATGAACACCACCGTGGGATCGCCGAATCCGGCAAGCGCCTGCTCCATCGTGATGACACCGGTGGCGTAGAGCGCCAGGGCAGTGCCGATCGCGATGATGCCGACCGGGATTCGGCCGAACACGAACAGCGCCACGACCAGTGCAAGCACGACAAAGGTGATGGTGATGTCATTCACGATTCGTAAAGGTACCTGCTCATACAGAACGGCCCCGTCTCGCAAGGGAGACGGGGCCGTGGGACGGACGCGAAGGAATTAGTTGGAGGCGGCGATGCGAGCCTTCTCGAGAGCGGCCAGCGTGCGAAGAACCGTGGCCTTCTGCTTGTTGAGATCGCTCAGTCGCGCGCGCGCCGGCAACCCTTGTGCGAGCTCGGCGACCTTGATCTGCTCGTCGATCGAACCGAGCTGATCGAGAAGCCCTAGGACGCGAGCCTGGAGCGTATCGATGTCCACGGTGTCCGTCTTGACCGGAGCGGCAACGCGCGTCGCTGTGCCCGTGCTGGCGGGGCGGGAAGCCCGTGCGGGTGACGTGTCGGCGACAACCGTTGCGGCACGGGGCCGAATTGCCTTGCGAACGGCGGCCGCATCGGGAAGGACGTCCATGCGGATTTCGTTCAGAACTCGGCGAGCCTCGCGAGCGTTGACGCGGTACTCGCGTTCTTCGTCGTCGTCGGACTGCAGCGTGCCGCCGAGCGGGCGCAGACCGTACATACCGAGGAAGCGCTTCGCGTCGTCGATGATGCCTTCGTTTTCACGACATTTTCCACAGCGGGGTTCGTTGCGGAACATGTCCACGGAGTTGTCGTCTCCGCACCAGACACAAGATCCTGGGCGCCACCGCCGGATCGTCGGAACTGATGAATTCAGGGAATGAGATTCGGGCCGGGATTCCAGGGTTTGCGCGTCGATCACGACGAGCCACACTAGGCGAAGATTGCGGCGCGGTGAACACCGCCCCAACATCGACCTGGGTTTCTGGTCGTGGGCGTGATCAAGATCATGCTGAATGCCGTATTCGGTGGTATTCGTGTGTCCCACAGGTGGTTTCATGATGACCGGGTGGTCTGTTTCTGTGGTGTTCACGAAGACGACGACGGGCGCGTACCAGTGACCGTGAAGTCACAGGTACGCGCCCGTAGAGCAGCGTGAGACTAGGCGCTGCCGTTGAACAGCGAAGTCACAGAACCGTTCTCGAAAACTTCCTTGATGGTGCGAGCCAGCAGCGGTGCGATGGACAGCACCGTCAGCGTCGGGAACTTCTTCGACTCGTCGATCGGAAGTGTATTGGTGACAACAACTTCCTTTGCGCCACACGTCGACAGACGCTCGGCAGCAGGGTCGGAGAGGACGCCGTGGGTTGCAGCGATGACGACGTCACCCGCTCCGGCCTCCTTGAGTACCTTGACCGCGCCGGCGATGGTTCCGCCGGTGTCGATCATGTCGTCGATCAGGATGCAGGTGCGACCTTCGACATCACCGACGACGCGATTGGACTTGACCTGGTTGGGTACCAAGGGATCGCGCGTCTTGTGAATGAACGCCAGCGGCGCTCCGCCGAGCGAGTCGGCCCATTTCTCGGCGACGCGAACGCGGCCCGAGTCGGGGGAGACCACCGTGATGTTCTCGAGGTTGTAGCCCGCGCGAATATGGTTGGCCAACTGGCTGTGTGCGTGCATGTGATCGACGGGGCCGTCGAAAAAGCCCTGGATCTGATCGGTATGCAGGTCGACCGTGATGATGCGATCGGCGCCGGCGGTCTTGAGCAGGTCAGCGATCAGGCGAGCGGAGATCGGCTCGCGTCCGCGGTGCTTCTTGTCCTGGCGGGCGTACGGGTAGAACGGAAGAACGGCAGTGATGCGCTTGGCCGATCCACGCTTGAGAGCGTCGATCATGATGAGCTGCTCCATCACCCACGTGTTCAGCGGTGCCGGATGACTCTGCAGGACGAACGCGTCGGAGCCGCGAACCGACTCTTCGAATCGAACGAAGATCTCACCGTTCGCGAAGTCGCGCGCGGTCTGCGGGGTGACGCTGATGTCGAGTTCCTTCGCCACCTGCTCCGCCAACTCGGGATGTGCGCGACCCGAGAACAACATCAGGTTCTTCTGGTTGTCGATCCAATTCGCAGTCACTGGTTCATGCCATCCTTTTGTACTTGCCGGTCGATCTGGTGGTGATCTGTGCTGTCAGGTTGTTGCAGGGCTGTCAGGTTGTTGCAGGGCCGTCAGGTTGTGCTGCTGCTGCAGCATCGGCCGCGGGCGTGCCGGGACGATTCTTCTGGACCCAGCCCTCGATGTTGCGCTGCAAACCACCGGAGACGGCAAGCGCCCCTGGCGGTACGTCGTTTCGCAGAACGGTTCCGGCCCCGGTATATGCGCCGTCACCAACGGTGAGCGGGGCGACGAACATCGTGTCGGAACCGGTTCGCACATGCGACCCCACCACAGTACGGCTCTTGTTCACGCCGTCGTAATTGACGAAGACGCTCGAAGCCCCGATGTTGCTGTGATGGCCGATGGTGGCGTCGCCGACGTAGGTAAGATGCGGAATCTTCGAATGCTCGCCGATGTCCGCGTTCTTCGTTTCCACGTATGCGCCGATCTTCCCGTGGTCACCGAGGCGTGTAGCCGGCCGCAGGTAGGCGAAAGGACCGACGGTCGCGTCGGCTCCGATTACGGAGTCGGTCCCGTGGGAGCGGACGACTTGCGCGCGCTCCCCGACGCTCACGTTGTCCAAGGTGGTGTCGGGGCCGATCACGGCGTCCTCGCCCACCGACGTTGTGCCGGTCAACTGAACTCCGGGCAGGAGCGTCACGTCCTGTGCGATGTGCACGCCGCAATCGATCCACGTGCTCGCCGGATCGACGACGGTGACGCCGGCACGCATCCAGGTCTCGAGGATCCGACGGTTCATCTCGCGGGCGAGCGTCGAGAGCTGCACGCGGTCGTTGGCGCCCGCGACGAGAACCGAATCCGCGATGTGCTGCGCGCGAACACGCTTGCCCGCGCGACGGGCGATCATGATCACATCAGTGAGATAGAACTCGTGCTGTGCGTTGTTGGAGTCGAGAGACGCCAGCGCATCGCGCAGAGTCTCGAAGTCGAAGGCGTAGACACCTGAATTGACCTCGGTGATCGAGCGCTGCGAATCGGTGGCTTCCTTCTCTTCGACGATGGCGTTGACTTCGCCGTCCGTCGTGCGAAGGATCCGTCCGTAGCCGGTGGGGTCGAGGGCCGTCGACGTCAACACCGTGACCGCGGCCGCGGGGGCGGCAGTGTGCTGAGCGAGGAGGTCTGCGATGGTCTTGCCGTCGAGCAGCGGCACGTCGGCGGCCGTCACGAGTACGGTTCCGGCGAAGTCGGCCGGCAGACCCTCGAGTCCGCAACTGACGGCGTGCCCGGTGCCCTTCTGCTCGTCCTGAACGGCGACGGTGACGGGCCGGCCCAGTTCACCCGCGACTGCGTTGACTGCTTCGGTGACACGCTCACGATCGTGACCGACGACGGTCACCAGGTGCGTGGGGTTCAGTGAGGTTGCCGCGTGAAGCGAATGTGCCAGCATGCTGCGTCCGGCGAGAGTGTGGAGGACCTTGGGAGTCTTCGACTTCATTCGTGTACCGGCACCCGCTGCGAGAACGATCACGGCGGTCTGCACTGGTTTGAGCTCCCTCTGTCGATCAAACTGTCGATCAAGACACGCATTTCCGCTCGGAAAATGCATGTTGTTCACCAGCTCCGCCGCCAGGACTCGAACCTGAACTATCTGAACCAAAATCAGAGGTGCTGCCATTACACCACGGCGGATTGCCACGCATTGCCGAGCCTTGCGGCCGAACGCGCGCAAGAATAATCGCATGCCGACCCGCCGTAGGTCGAACCGCTCCTCTGATTGGGTCCCCGAAGTCCCGATAGGCTGAGCGTCCACAGCAGTAATTTGTGTGTCGGCGAGAGGAAGACAATGGCGGCGGTGTCCGGTTCGGGTGGCGGGGATCCAGTTCCCGAACGAGTGACACGGATCCGGATGACCGGTACCCAACGTCGGCAACAACTGATCGAGATCGGGCGGGCATTGTTCGCCGAACGGGGATACGAAGCGACGTCGATCGAGGAGATCGCCCAGCGAGCAAACGTGTCCAAGCCGGTCGTGTACGAGCACTTCGGCGGCAAGGAGGGGCTGTACGCCGTAGTAGTGGACCGGGAGATGTCGCGACTCCTCGAGATGATCACGTCTTCGCTCTCGCAAAATCGCTCGAGAGTTCGAGTCGAGCGGGTTGCGTTGGCTTTGCTCACCTACGTGGAAGAGCACACTGACGGATTTCGGATACTCGTGCGCGATTCGTCCGTCGTCGCGCCCAGTGGGACGTATTCGAGCTTGCTCAACGATGCGATCAGTCAGGTGGGCTACCTGCTTGCGGGGGACTTCTCCAGACGCGGTTTCGACCCCGGACTAGCAACGATGTACGCACAGGCGCTTGTCGGCATGGTGTCCACTACGGCTACTTGGTGGCTCGACGAGCGGACTCCGTCGAAGGAAGTTGTCGCCGCTCACCTCGTGAATTTGTGTTGGAATGGGCTGACGAATCTGGAAGCCGACCCACAATTGGAGGGTTAACCAGGCGCGCCTGCCGCGCAGAGATGGATCGCGGTCTAAGCTGTGTTCGCTGTATCACGATCGTTTGATGGGCAAATGTCTCATTTGTTTGCAGGGTGGGTTGAATGCCGAACCGTGCCTTCCATTTTGACGCTGTGAACGGGTAAGACCAAGGATTCGTTCGATGTGTGGTGATTGGAGGCCGGATCGATGGTGAGGCAAGAACGGGCAGAAGCCACCCGTGATTCGGTGCTGCGCGGAGCAGCGGGTGTGTTCTTGCGCCTGGGTTATGCCAATGCCAGCTTGAGCGAGATCATCGCCGAGTCGCAGGTGACCAAAGGCGCGCTGTACTTCCATTTCGGGTCCAAGGAAGAACTCGCGCGGGCGGTGATCGACGAGGGTTCGGCGCGTTTCGACGCAAAATGTGAGCTCTGGTTGGACCGTCGCACTCCCGCACTCGAGTCGCTGATCGGTATTTCGTCGGTCATCGTCGACATCGGTGCGCATGACGCCATGGTTAGAGCAACGTTCCGCTTGTTGGTCGAGATCGGGGACTATCGGGGCTCCGGGCCGGCGACTCTGGACGTGTGGCTCGATATTTACCGTGAACTTGCCAGCCGTGCGGCAGACGAAGGTGATCTGCGTTCGGACGCGGATTCTGCTGACATCGCTCGTTTCCTGTTGGAAGTGGCGTCCGGAGTTCGGCTGATGGCAGCCGCGACCGGGACCGTTCGTGAGCTTTCGGACTCCATGAAGGCATCGTGGAACCTGATACTCCCGATCGTGGTCCCGGAATCGAAAGTGGAGTACTTCAGGCAATTCGCGGCCCGCCGCCTTGCCAGCGATCACTGAAATCACTGGCGCTCCGCACTGCTCCTTTGGTCAGTTTTCTGCAAATGTCCTGGTAGCGACATTGTTCTCTTTGTTCTACATTCGAAACAAACTGAGAGTATGTTTATAGTGTTGATGGGAATCTGGAAGTCTGATCTTGCCCATCATCTTCGGATTGCGGTATGTTCTACCGGTAGCTGAAGAATTGCTGAGAATGAAGGTTTGTCAGGGCAGGGTGACGGCGTCGGCGCACCGGGCAGCATAGGGGGCTGCCCGGCGTGTACGACCCCAGATGGGGAGTCAACAGATGGGTGACACTGCGCCGACGCCGATGCTCGATATCGGCCCGCGGATCGGCTGTGACGTAGTGAACGTCGTGGATGTCACTCGAAGTATCGAACTCTTCGGGCGGAGGTATCTCGATCGGACCTTTACCCGGCACGAATTGCAGACGTGCGCCGGGCCGGCGCGGGATCAGCGATTGGCTGCACGCTTCGCCGCCAAAGAGGCTGTTGTGAAGGTACTGCGGCCTGGTGACATCCCCGTTCCATGGAATTCCATCGAAATCACTCGGGCCGAGTGGGGTGGCTGTGGGGTGACGCTGTCCGGCAATGCCGCGGAACTCGCGCGGGCCCAGGATCTGCACGATTTTCAAGTATCTATCTCGCACGAAGCGGACGTGGCCATCGCAATGGTGATCGCAACACGCTCGGGCGCTCGCATCGAAAAGAAGGACGACATCGCTGATGATTGATCAGGCAATTCGGAAAGTGCTCGTCGAGCACGGTCGACTGGCAGTCGACGTGAGCACGATCGATGGAGAGGCCGATCTTTACGAGTTGGGTTTGACGTCGCACGCGAGCGTGAATGTCATGTTGGCGCTGGAGGATTCGTTCGACATCGAGTTTCCTGACGAGTTGTTGCGGAAGAGTACTTTCGCAAGCGTCAAGGCGATCGAGGGTGCGTTGACGGAGTTGGGTGCTGCATGAACGCTCCGCAATCGCAGTGCGCCACCGGGACAGCCCTCGAGCGGGCCACACGGTTGGCCGACGAAGTTGCAGCGGTGTGGGCCGACGAAGTCGATGCCGAGGCAAGGTTTCCGCGTGAAACTGTCGACGCCATGCGAAGCGAACGGCTGCTGTCGGTAGCTGTGCCGAGGGAACTAGGCGGCGAAGGACTCTCGCTGCAGGAAGTGTCGCAGATCGCCCGTGTGATCGGAACACGCTGTGCAGCAAGCGGAATGATTTTCGCGATGCATCAGACGCAGATCTACTCGTTGGTCAAGCACGGCAACACCGAAGCGCTACGCGGGTTTGTCGAAGAAACGGTCGACAAGCAACTGCTGTTGGCATCGGCAACCACTGAGCTGGGAATCGGTGGTGACGTCAGCCGGAGTTACTGCGCGGTCGAAGACTTGGGCGGTCATCTGCTGTTGATCAAGAACGCGCTGTCATTTCGTACGGCGAACACTCCGACGCGATAGTCGTGACGGCTCGGCGAACCCCGGAGAGTCAGCCGAACGATCAGGTTCTCGTTGTGTGTCGTACCCCAGACCTGACGCTCGAACGCACCACCGAGTGGAACACGCTGGGACTCAGGGGAACTTGCAGTCTTGGTTACATCCTTCGGGCCACCTCGACGCCCGAGATGGTCGCCGACGTACCGTATTCCGATATCTCCACCCATACGATGCTTCCGGTCTCGCACGTCGTCTGGAGCTCGGTGTGGTTGGGAATTGCCGACGCTGCAGTCGAGAAGGCACGCAAGTACGTGCGTGCCGCCGCACGCAAGCAGCCCGGAGTCACTTCCCCCGGAGCGCTGCGGCTCGCCGAAGTTGCTGCTTCGGCACAACAATTCGCCGATCTCGTCGACGCCTCTGCACGCAGGTACGACCGCGCAGTCCACGCTGCGGAAGGCGCCGCCGATTTCGAGGCGACAGGAGCGGTGGGCTTTTCGCTCGCGATGAACAACCTGAAAGTCACAGCCTCCACCGCGGTGGTGGAAATCGTGGGGCAGACAATGCTGATCTGTGGCATCTCGGGATATCGCGAGGACACCGAATTTTCGCTCGGTCGGCACCTTCGTGACGCGCACGGCGCAGCGGTGATGGTGAACAACGATCGAATCATGGCAGGTTCAGCGCACATGGCTATCGGATACCGGGGAACGCTATGACGACGGAGAATGTGACAACCGAGACTGTGACAGGCGAGACCGATCTGGATCGGGCTCGGGCTGCATTTCAACGCGAACTGCTCGTCGAAGGACTATTAGTCGAGACAGAGGTACCGGGACTCTACGGGCGTTCCGGCGTGTTCGAGGACATCGTCGACGGTATCGACCGAGTGGTGGTTGCAGCGGGGCCAGGCGACGCCGCGACTCGGCTGCGGTTCCCGCCGGTGTTCCCTCGTAGCAGTTTCGAGCGCACCGACTACATCGCTTCGTTTCCCAACCTCACCGGCGCCATCAACACCTTCGCTGGTTCCAATCGCGATCACGCGCGACTGCTGGCCGATCGCGCCGACGGACAATCGTGGGATCGCCACCTCGAGCCGACCGAGACCATGCTCGTCTCCGCAGCGTGCCATCCTGCCTATGCGCGATACACCGGAGTTCTCCCCGAAGGCGGGGTGCTGCTGGACATCTACGGTTTTTGCTTCCGGCACGAACCGGCGATCGATCCGGCTCGCATGCAAGCGTTTCGGATGCACGAGTTCGTGACGATCGGTGACGCCGCGGCAGCGCGAGCGCATCGCGAGCACTGGATCGAGCGGGGGCTCGAGGTGCTCGGCCGGCTCGAACTCGACGCCACCCCGGTGATTGCCAATGATCCTTTCTTCGGACGCGCCGGAAAGATGCTTGCAGCCAACCAGCGTGAAGAGAATCTCAAGACGGAACTGACGGTTCGGCTCTACGGAGATCTCGACGAGGGCACGGCGATCGTGTCCTCGAACAACCATCTCGACCATTTCGGTGTCAACTTCGACATCCGAACGGCGGAGGGGGAGGTGGCGCACAGCTCGTGCGTCGGCTTCGGGATGGAGCGAATCGCGTTGTCCTTGTTGCGGACTCATGGTCTTGATGTGGCTGCGTGGCCAACCTCCGTACGCGAACGAATGGGCATCTGATGTCCCGGCTCATCGACATTTCACCTGATCGCTACCAACCCCATTCGTTGCACCAGGACGACCGGGTGTGGGCGCAGACCAACTGCTATACGGATCTGTGGATCGAAGTGTTGCATTCGCTGGGATTGGACCCCGTCCCGGCGCTGGCATGTGCCTTCTCATCGCGGTTCGACGGGACTCAGTGGACGTTCCTCAAGCTCAAGGCCGAGGACATCTACGCGCTGTACGGAATCGAAGTCGCCGAGATGAACGTCTGGCGGGCCCCGCTGATCCATGTCGAGGACAACCTCGCGGTTGGGATGCTGTCGACGGTTGAAGTCGACGGATACTGGCTTCCCGACACTCTCGGAACGAGTTATCACGAGGGGCACACCAAGACCACGATCGTGCCCAATCGGATCGATCGCGTTGCCGGCGAGCTCGAATACTTCCACAACAGCGGGTACTACTTGCTGCGAGGCGACGATTTCTCCGGTGTCTTCGATCTCGATCGTTCCTCACTTCCTTCGTTCGTGCCCTACGTCGAACAGATCAGGTTGAATCCGGTTCACGCGACCAACGCCGGAAACATCGCCGAAGTGGCTCGGCGGAACGTAGCGGTTCGAGCCGCGGGTAATCCCGTGCGAGAGCTGGGACGCCGGGTGATCGACGACCTCGAATGGGTGCAGGGGGCGGGTATGGATGCCTTTCACCTCTGGTCCTTCGGGCTACTTCGTCAGTGTGGTGCCAGCGCGGAGCTGGCAGCCGACGCCAGCGAGTTTTTGGACACTGCAGGTTTCTCCGGGACAGGCGAAGCTGCGCCAGATTTCCGCAAAGTGGCGTCCGGGGCCAAGAGCGTGCAGTTTCAGATGGCGCGTGCCTCCAGGGGCCGCGCGGTGGACCCGCGTGAGCAACTCGACGAGATGGCCGTGTCGTGGAAGAGAGCGATGGAAGTCGTTGCCGACACAATCGGCGTCGACTCGCATCGACACTTGAGGTTGGTCTAACAGTGCCTCGTTCGTCAGCAGACCTGCTGGCCGGCGCGATATGGCGATGCGCTGCAACCGAACCCGGATCCATATCTGATCCGGATGCCCTCGAAACCGTGACCGAGTGGGTCGCAGCGTCTGTGCCTGGGACAGTCGTTGGTGCGATACAGGCGGCGCAAACGGACGCCGGACGCACGAAGTCCGTTGCATCGTCGTCGGTTTCATCATCGTCTGTTGCATCATCGGACTGGTGGTTCGTGACTACCGTGGCCACGACCGGTGAGGGGTCGTGGCTGCTCCAGTTCGACGGTGTGACGGCGTTTGCCGATGTCTGGATCGGCGGCGTCCATGTCGCGTCCACTGAATCCATGTTCACGCCTGGGGAAGTGAGCATTCCGGCCGTAGTCGGCGCTGGTAAACGCGTCCAGGTCGCTATTCATTTTCATTCTCTGTCCGCGATTCTGAGATCGAGGCGTCCTCGAGGACGTTGGCGCTCGTCGATGGTCCGTGAACAGGGTCTTCGGTGGATCCGAACCACGATGCTCGGTATGGCTCCCGTATTCAGTGGCGTTCCGGTACCGGTGGGACCGTGGCGGGGTATCCGGTTGTTGGACAAGGGAGTTGCCGCCGTAGTCTCGGCTGTCAAGCACGCGAGTGTTGACGGCACAACCGGTCACGTTGCCGTCAGCGCTCGGCTCACCGGATTGCCGGCCTCGCTGGAGTACGTGACCGTGCGCGTCGGCGAACACTCGCGACAATTGGCTGTAATTGCCGGACCGGACGGATTCCTCGAGGTGTCCGGCGTCGTCGAAGTGCCGGACGCGCAGTTGTGGTGGCCGCACACTCATGGCGCTCCTCGCACGTATCCGGTGACGATAGAAACGATCGGAGTCTCCGAGCATCTCGGTTCAGTGGGCTTCCGGACGGTGGAGGCCGACAGATCCGATGGTGGATTCCGTTTGAATGTCAACGGCATCCGGGTGTACTGCCGTGGTTCGGTGTGGGTGCCGACCGACCCGATCTCGCTTCAAGACGACGCCGGCACCACTCGTGTCTTGGAACGCCTGGCTGAGGCGGGCCTGAACATGATTCGAATCCCGGGGACGATGGTCTACGAGAGCGACCACTTCTGGGAGGAATGCGCGCGACTGGGCATTCTCGTGTGGCAGGACATGATGTTGGCGACGCTTGATCCGCCCGATACCGACGAATTCTTCGAACTCGTCGCAGCAGAGGTCACCGCGTTCTTGCACAGAGTGCGTGGAAATCCCGCTTTGGCAGTCTTCTGCGGCGGCAGCGAGACCGAACAGCAGCCGACCATGCTGGGCTTGGTCGATCAACACATCCCGCTCATTCATTCGAGACTGCCGGAGCTGATCTCGGCGGTGGCACCTGAACTCGAATACGTGACGTCGTCGCCCTCGGCGCCTCGCGGGGGAGAGCAATTGGCAACGCATGTCGGAAGCGGGGTCGCTCACTACTTCGGGGTGGGTGCCTATCGTCGTCCACTGGCCGACGTGCTCAGCGCGCGAGTACGTTTTGCGACCGAATCATTGGCATTTTCGATTCCACCGTCGAATGCCGTGATCGAGAACGAATTCGGTTCGCTCGCCGTCGCAGGGCACCACCCGGCATGGAAAGCCGCGGTGCCGCGGGACAACGGATCGTCGTGGGATTTCGAGGATGTTCGGGATCACTACGTCCACGCGCTTTTCGGCGAAGACGCTCGTGAAGTCCGGTGGTCCGACCCGGAACGCTATCTCGACCTGGGGCGAGCAGCCGTATGTGAGGCGTTCGCCTCGACGCTCGGCTATTGGCGTCGCCCGGATTCTCGGTGCGACGGCGCCTTGACACTCGCACTGCGAGACCTGGAGCCCGGGCCGGGATGGGGGGTCCTCGATTGGAGCGGCAGCCCCAAGGCTCCGTGGTTCGTGCTCCGTAGGAGCGCCAAACCGATCGCGCTCCTCGTCACGGACGACGGTATGGACGGACTGAGGCTCGACGCGATCAACGAGACTGCCGAACCTGTCGTCGGCGAGATCAGGTTTCGAGCGCACAGTCGGTCAGGTGTCGTCCCAGTCGACGTCGCGCTACCGGTCAAGGTGGAATCGCACTCGAGTCTGACCTGGTCCGTGGACAGCCTTGTCGGCCGTTTCACCGACCTCACTCACGTCTTTCAGTTCGGGGCGCGGACATACGACGCCGTCACCGTCACGCTCGAAGACGAAGACGGCGAGATGGTGGACGAAGTGGTGCACCTCCTGGGGAGTCCGGCACGGCCCCTCGAGCGGTCGGTCGGACTTGTCGCCACGGCGCGCAACGTCGGCGACGAAGAGTGGGTAGTCGACGTCTCGACGGATGCTTCCGCCCAATACGTTGCCCTCGAACTGCAGGGCTTCGAGCCCGAAGACTCCTGGTTCCACCTCGCGCCGAACGGTCGCAGGACTGTATGTCTACGGAGAACCAGCCAGGCAACGAAGGTAATCGGCCGGGTTCGGGCGCTCAACTCTCACACCAGCGTGGCCGTGGCACCGCCGAGCGCACCGGCCACCCGATCTTCACCGGCCAAGCGGACGACGAAGAAGCCGAGCGTTACGGGAAACTGAACAGATCGGACTGCGCTGCGAGATCGCGCACCGATAGAATCGAACCGGCGCACAACTCTGCCTCGGTGGAGATCTTGCGCTCGGGCTGTGCGTCCGCAACCCGTCATCACTGTTCAGGAGTGCGTTCGTTGACTTCCTTGTCCTCTGCCCAGACTGCGCTCGCTGGACTCGCCGAGGTCGCCCTCGCAGACGCCGCGTTCACTCCAGTGATCGACTCGATCGGTGCGCCTGCCCTGGACATCGTGGCGCCGAAGCCGGCTCGACCATTCATCGCCGCTGCACTTGCCGCGCGCACTCCGGTGCTGCTGGTGACGGCCACCGGTCGCGAAGCCGACGATCTGACGTCAGAACTCACCGAGATGCTCGGTGGAGGCGTCGCGCAGTTCCCGTCGTGGGAAACATTGCCGCACGAGCGACTGTCGCCGAGCGCGGACACCGTCGGGCGACGGGTGGAGGTACTGCGCCGACTCGCCAGACCAGACGACGCCTCGTACGGCTCGCCTCTTCGGGTGATCGTGACCACGGTGCGCTCTCTCGTTCAGCCGATGGCGCCGGGTCTTGGCGAGATCGAGCCGATCACGTTGCGCGTCGGCACCGAGATCGATTTCGATTCTGTTCTGGTTCGCCTGGTGGAGATGGCGTACAGCCGTGTCGACATGGTGGGAAAGCGTGGTGAGTTCGCGGTCCGCGGCGGCATTCTCGACCTGTTCTCGCCGACGGCGGATCATCCGGTACGTATCGAATTCTGGGGTGACGAGGTATCGGAGCTTCGGTACTTCTCTGTCGCCGATCAGCGTTCGCTACCGGACGTCGACGTCGATTCCGTGATCGCGCCGCCGTGTCGTGAACTGATTCTGACAGCTGATGTTCGCGATCGAGCTGCGGCACTCGCTGCTGAGAATCAGGCTGACGCGTCGTTGGTCGAGATGCTGGACAAGATCTCGGCAGGCATCCCCGTCGAGGGGATGGAAGCTCTGCTCCCGGTTCTCAAACCCGGTGAACTGCAACTACTTTCCGATGTCCTTCCGGTAGGGGCACACATCCTTCTGTGCGATCCGGAGAAGGTGCGCACCCGCGCCACCGACCTGGTGCGCACCGGCCAGGAATTCTTGGAAGCATCGTGGACGGCGGCGTCGATCGGCGGCGCTGCACCGCTCGACACGTCGATCCTCAACGGCGGGGGAGTCGATCTCGGTGCCTCCGCATACCGGTCGCTTCGTCATGTTCGCGAATCTGCCGAAGCTGCCGGCCGTCC
Source organism: Rhodococcus sp. 5A-K4 (assembly GCF_046097995.1). NCBI lineage: Bacteria > Bacillati > Actinomycetota > Actinomycetes > Mycobacteriales > Nocardiaceae > Rhodococcus > Rhodococcus sp. 5A-K4. The sequence continues at coordinate 70,903 of NZ_JBJURM010000015.1, read as the reverse complement.
GTGGTGGACGGTCAGCCCGCTGGCGTCGGGAAATGGTGAAGAACTGGAAATCCCGGTTCAGGCGGCACCGCAGGTACGTGGTTCCGACGACCTGTTGGCCGAGCTGTTCGTCAGCCTCCGGGCACATGTGAGCACGGGCGGTCGCGCGGCGATCGTGGTGGCAGGCGCCGGCACAGCAAGCCGAGTCGTCGAGCGACTCGGTGAAGCCGAAGTGCCCGCCAAGATGCTCGATGGCGGAGCGACCCCTGCCCGCGGACAGGTCGCGGTGCTCCGCGGGTCTCTGCACGACGGACTGGTACTCGCCGGCGACGACTCGACGCCGGGGATGGTGATCGTCACCGAGTCCGATCTGACGGGCAACCGCGTTGCTGCGGTCGGCGACGGAAAGCGCTTGCCGGCCAAGCGCCGCAATCAGGTCGATCCCCTCGCGCTGTCTGCCGGGGACATGGTCGTGCACGATCAGCACGGTATCGGCCGGTTCGTCGAGATGGTCGAACGCACCATCGGCGGGGCGCGTCGTGAATACCTGGTCATCGAGTACGCGCCGAGCAAGCGTGGTCACCCGGGTGATCGTCTGTTCGTCCCGATGGAATCGCTCGATCAACTCTCCCGGTACGTCGGTGGAGAGTTGCCTGCGCTGAGCAAGCTCGGTGGATCCGACTGGGCAAACACCAAGCGTAAGGCCCGCAAGGCGGTTCGTGAGATCGCGGGTGAGTTGGTTCAGCTCTACGCTGCGCGTCAGGCGGCCCCGGGGCATGCGTTCGGCCCGGACACGCCGTGGCAGAAGGAACTCGAAGACGCATTCGCCTTCACCGAGACCATCGACCAGTTGACCGTCATCAGTGAGGTCAAGGCCGACATGGAGAAGCCGGTTCCGATGGACCGGGTGGTGATCGGTGACGTCGGGTACGGCAAGACGGAGATCGCCGTTCGTGCCGCGTTCAAGGCAGTCCAGGACGGCAAGCAGGTGGCGGTACTGGTCCCGACGACTCTGCTTGCACAGCAACATCTTCAGACGTTCACGGAACGAATGGCGTCGTTCCCGGTGAAGGTGCGAGGGCTGTCCCGTTTCACCGACGCCAAGGACTCGAAGGAAATCATCGCCGGCATGGCCGAAGGCGAGATCGACATCGTCGTCGGTACTCACCGGTTGCTGCAGACCGGTATTCGCTGGAAAGACCTCGGGCTTGTGATCGTCGACGAGGAACAGCGATTCGGAGTCGAGCACAAGGAACACATCAAGGCACTACGCACCCACGTCGACGTCCTGACGATGTCGGCTACCCCGATTCCTCGTACTCTCGAGATGAGCATGGCCGGGATCCGCGAGATGTCCACGATCCTCACACCACCGGAAGAACGTCATCCGATCCTCACTTACGTCGGCGCGTATGCGGACAAGCAGGTTGCCGCGGCCATCCGGCGTGAACTTCTGCGCGACGGTCAGGTCTTCTACGTACACAACCGTGTCAGCTCGATCGACAAGGCAGCCAAGAAGATCCGTGAACTCGTCCCGGAGGCTCGCGTCGTCGTCGCGCACGGTCAGATGAACGAGGACACTCTCGAAAAGACCGTGCAGGGCTTCTGGGAACGCGACTTCGACGTGTTGGTCTGTACCACGATCATCGAAACCGGTCTGGACATCTCGAACGCGAACACACTGATCGTCGAACGTGCGGACTCGCTTGGCCTCTCGCAGTTGCATCAGCTTCGCGGACGCGTCGGGCGTAGTCGTGAACGTGGATACGCATACTTCCTGTACCCGGCCGAAAAGCCGTTGACCGAAACGGCATACGACCGACTGGCAACGATTTCGCAGAATTCGGACCTCGGCGCCGGTATGGCAGTCGCGATGAAGGACCTCGAAATCCGTGGAGCCGGAAACGTTCTGGGCGCAGAGCAGTCCGGCCACGTCGCGGGGGTCGGGTTCGATCTGTATGTCAGGCTGGTCGGTGAGGCGGTCGAAGCCTTCCGGGCTGCAGCCGACGGCAAACCGATCACCATGGACGAGGGCACGAAGGAAGTCCGGATCGACCTACCGGTGGACGCGCACATCCCGCCCGACTATGTCACCAGTGACAGGCTCAGGTTGGAGGGGTACCGCAAGCTCGCTGCGGCAACTGATTCCGACGGCATCGCTGCCGTAGTCGAAGAACTGGTCGATCGCTACGGCCCACTGCCCGAAGAGGTTCGACGGCTGATCTCGGTGGCCAAGCTTCGACTGCTCTGCCGCGAGTACCAACTGGAGGAAGTCGCCGTCACCGGAACTCAGCTCAAGATCTCGCCGATGTCACTGCCCGATTCCAAACAGATCAGGCTCAAGAGGATCTATCCGAGCGCGCAGTACCGGGCAACGACCGGGCTCGTGCAACTCCCGCTGCCTCGCACCGGCGGAGTCGGCTCGGATCGCCTGCGGGACGTCGAACTACTTCAGTACATCGCGGACTTCATCCTGGCGATAGACGGGCGCGCCGCCGGTGCCGTCCTGGTCGAGGCGTGAGCACACGGTGAACGAATCGCCCGTCGTCGTACTGCTCGATCCTCTGCGGCCGCATGTCTTTCCGCTGGAGGCGCTCCCGTTCCTGTCCGGCGCGATCGATATCGACCCGGACGTTCCCGACTCGGTACGCGGCGCATTGCCGGCCACGACACCCGGCGCCGCGGTGACTGTGATGATGGACACCGCCGAGCCGAAGATCGAGGCGTTGTCTGCCGCTGGGGTAAAGATGATTCGCGCCGAACCCATTCACGGCGATCGACTGGTGGAAGCGGCGTCGATCATGGACCGGTTGTGGAATCGCGGCGGTTGGGAGTCGACCCAGACGCACGAGAGCCTGTCGGTTTACCTCGTCGAGGAGACCTATGAGGTACTCGACGCGATTCGAAGCGACGACGAGAGCGATCTCCGTGAGGAACTCGGCGATCTGTTGCTCCAGGTGTTGTTCCACTCGCGGATCGCTCAATCTCACGACGTTTTCGAATTGGACGACGTGGCCGGCGCATTGATCGCGAAACTTGTGCACCGCAGCCCGCACCTGGTCAGTTCCGGAGTGGTCGACATCGCTGAGCAAGAGCGGGCGTGGGACGCTTTGAAGGCTGCCGAGAAGGCGCGCGCGTCGTCCATGGACGGCATCGCTCGGTCGCAGCCGCCGTTGCTCCTCGCCGAAAAAGTACTGAGCAGGGCCGCCAAAGCCGGTGTGATCGAAAGCGCCGACGAAGCTGATCTGGAAGCTTTGATCGAACAGTGCCGACGCGCCGACACTGCACTCCTGGGCGCCCTGGACATGCTGATCGCCGACATTCGGATTCGTGAGGGAAGACGTTTCCAAAACGTGGAGGATTAGCCCACTTTGACGTAATTGCCCGGTAATCATCTGGCAACCGGGAAATAGCCTGGACTCGGTGAGTGCAGTTGAAACAAACCTAAGGTATGTTTACGTACGAAATGAGCAACACTGGGTCGTTTTGTCGCACGAAGTGGCCTTTGATCGGCAGTTATGTAGGGGGGTCCGATGACGGTTCGTTTCTGCACTGCGAGCAGCGAGGTACGGCAACCGGCGGGGTGTTGCCGTACCTGGAGGCTCGCAGTGGCTACCGATCAGCGATCCGCTGAATCCGTTCGACCCGCTGAAGTCATTCGAATGACTAGAAGGACTGATGGCAAATGAGCGTTCATGCTGAGGTGGAGAGCCGGTCGGCAGCATTGCAGGATTCCGCTCATGTCGGCACCGACTGGCGTCGGGCATACCGGAAGCGGATTGCCGTGAGCGATTCGATCACGGTTCTGTTCGTGATCGCGCTCGCACAGATCGGCAGCATGTGGCCGCATCCGATCGAGTGGCTGACACCACTCAAGGTGATTGCGTCTGCAGCGCTGGGAGGGCTGTGGATGATCGCGCTCGCACGCGGACGCAGCCGTCATCAGTCGATGCTGGGCGAGGGCAGCGACGAGTACGAGAAGGTGCTGCTCGCTACCGGCCAAGTCTTCGGAGTGGGCGCATTGGCCGGGATCATTCTCGGCGTAGGAATCGCGCGTAGCTATCTCATGATCGCACTGCCCGTCGGGCTCGCTGCGCTGCTTCTCGGGCGCTACCTCTGGCGACGCGACATTCGAAAGAAGCGTGCGAGCGGGGATTGCCGCAACTCGGTGCTGTTGGTCGGTGGACACGCGTCCGTCGTTGCTACTACGCGAGCCTTCGTGCGGGACTCCTCGGCAGGCTACGACGTTGTGGGAGCGTGCATTCCGCGTCGGGCGACCGCGCTGGACGATCACATCGTCGTCGACGGCGCAGCGGTCCCGGTATTGGGCAACGAGTTCGAGGTGGTCGAGGCGATGCGCGCAAGCGGCGCAGACACCGTCATCGTCACCGGAACCGAAGACCTCGGGCAGGTGGGCATACGCAAGCTGATGTGGGACCTCGAAGCCGAGGGCGTCGACATGGTGGTTTCACCGGTCGTAGCCGACGTGTCGAAGGCTCGCTTGATGTTTCGCCCGGCAGCAGGACTCCCGTTGATTCACGTTGCGCGACCGCGCTACCAGGGCGCCAACCGGCTTGCGCCCGCTGTTTTCGACGCGGTGTTCTCGATGCTGATGATCCTCCTCGTGGCGCCGGTCATGGTCGCCGCCGCCGCTGCGGTCAAGTTCACGTCGAAAGGCCCGGTGTTCTACAAGGCAGAACGCATCGGCCTCAACGGGAAACCGTTCCCTATGTTGAAGTTTCGTACCATGGTGGAAGGCGCCGATCAGCAGGTTGTCGATCTGATGGGGGACAACGAAGGCGCGGGAGGCGTGTTGTTCAAGATGCGGGAGGATCCACGAATCACGTCCGTCGGCAAGATCCTTCGTCGATTGAGCATCGACGAGCTACCACAGTTCTTCAACGTCATTCGCGGCGAGATGAGCGTTGTCGGTCCGCGGCCGCCGTTGCGGCGTGAGGTCGAGATGTACGACGACGAGGTTGCCCGGCGCCTGCTGGTCAAGCCTGGCATCACCGGTCTCTGGCAGGTAAGTGGTCGCAGTGACCTCTCCTGGGAAGAATCTGTTCGTCTCGACTCGTCGTATGTGGAGAATTGGTCTGCGGCGCAGAATATCTCGATCATCACCAAGACCGTATCCGCAGTGCTCAGGAGTGACGGAGCGTACTGACCGGCCAGAGGCAGTCAGCATTCCTGGAACTGGGCGCGAACATACCCGGCGGTTTGCCACACGTAGTTCGCGGCCCAGACCCAGACCGGAAGTGGTCGGGGGTCCGCGACTACGTCGATGTCACCGTCCCAGCAACGGTTGATGATGTAGCGACTGCGAGAGACATGGGGAACGAAGGTCACAACGATGACGCGCTTCCATCCCTGTGCCTCTGCGCGACGCCGAATCTCCTGTCCTTCACCACGCGTGGTCGACGGATCTGGCTTGAAACAGCTGACCTCGAAGTCGTAGGTTCCCTCGCATATCGCGTTGATCTTCGGATCATTGCTTCGATACGGATTCGAAAAGATGATCTGGGGCGCGTAGCCCTGCTCGGCCAAGGACAGTCCGTACTCTTCTCTGCCGTCGTGATCACCGCCGAGAACAACTATCGCGTCGGCCATTTCGGGTGTGTCGATCACCGGATCGACGTAGACCGGCCAGCCGGCGGCAGTGATTGCAGTAAGTCCGCCGACAATCCCGCTGAGAACGAGTATGCGTCGACGGACCTTGGGGCGAGTGGATTTCACAATTACTTCCTGTAGTGCAGATGTGGGAGCCGCTCAGAGCCCGTACTGGGTTTCGAGCACCGCACGAACGGCAGGCATTCCTAGTCGTTCGCGAGCAACATTTCGCGCGCGGGCGCCCATCTCTGCTGCGACGACGGGATCCTTCAAGAGCGACGAGATCGCCGCAGTCAGTGACTCGGTGGCGTTGTCGATCACGAGGCCACAGCGACCGTCGCGAATCAGTGGTGCGAGGCCACACGTGTCGGTGACGACTACGGGCAGTCCAGCGGCCATCGCTTCGAGTACGGACATTGGGAACGGCTCGTTCACGGAGGGCAAGACGTATACCGCGGCTTGACGAAATCGTGCGGCAGACTTGTCGAACGGAAGTGGGCCTTCGTACCGGATGACACTGCTGTGCCCGGAGCGGTCGATCAGTCGGTTGACGGCTTCTGCTTCGCCCTCATCCGGTCCGACTATCGAAAAGTGCGCCGTGTGTCCGCTGTCCAACAACTCTTTTGCGGCTTCGACGAAGACCTGGGGTCGCTTTCTTGCCTGTAATCGTGCGAGGTACAGGACCTCGGGCGGGTCGCATCTGTCCACAGGCGGCGACTCGAGGTCTTCCGCCTCCGGAATCCCGTTGTTGAGTTCCACCAAGTTGAGGCGACCGTCTCCGACAACGGACTGCAGGTCTGCATGTTCTCGTTCGGTGAGATAGAACACTGTCCGTGCGCGTTTGAGGACCGGGATCGTGAGAGCAGCGTCCAACGGTCTTGCCAGCAGCTTGTCTGTTTCGTCGATCATCCCGTGAGTCTGTGCGAAAACTGGAATGCCGTATGCAAGAGCCAACTTGGCGGCAGGAAGGGTCACCAGGTCGCGCGCGAGATGAATGTGCACGACGTCGAATTCTCGGATGTGCTTGCGAAGCCACACAAGCATCGACGGCGCGCCGATTCCCGCGTACCCGATCTTGGGGATCACGGTTCGCGCCGGAAACAATTTCAGAGCGATACCCTGCTCGCGTGTCGGGGGCACCGCGTACCCACGCTCACCTGCGACGATAGTTACGTCATGGCCATTGTCCTGCAATGCTTTCGACTGATTGAGGGCGACCCGGATAGGCCCTCCGTAAGCGGCGTCCGGTGAGAAGAGAGTGACGATCTGCAGTATCTTCATCGTGCAGTGCCGGCCCGTGGCGCCAACATCGTGGTTCCGGCGGAAACATCGGACGTCACCAAAGCCGTCGCGCCGACGATTGCGTTGTCCCCGATCGTTACACCTCGGAGTATCGTCGCGCGGGCGGCGATCCATGCCTGGTCGCCGATGACGATGGGGGCATTGTCGAACTCGAATGTGGGACTTCGGTGATCATGACTGCCCGTACACAGGAGGACATCCTGCGAGATAGCCGTGTTCGCCCCTATCGTGACGGGTTCGAGATTGAGTATCCAGGTTCCCTCGCCGATCCACGAGTCTGCTCCGACCGTGAGCTTCCACGGCCAGTGGATACGGACGCGGTGCCGAATCAGGACCCCGTCGGCGATGTCTGCACCGAACCGCCGGAGAACTGCAACGCGTATCCCGTTGGGGCACCACCAATGAGAAAGCAGTACACCGGAAATCACGAGCCAGGAGATTTGAACCAGCGGACCGCGTCCCTTGTCGTATCCGGCACCGGTGAATCCGGACAGAGTGCGGATTGTGCTCACAGTCGGACCGCTGCAGACGAGTCCCGTACGTGCTCGCGATACCAGGCAACGGTCGACTCGATGCCCTCGCGGGTTGTGATCTGTGGTTGCCAACCGGTGGCCATCAGTGTGGACACGTCGAGTAGTTTGCGCGGTGCACCATCGGGCTTGCTTGTGTCCCAGTCCATTCGGCCTTCGTATCCGACTGCTTCGGCCACAATGTTTGCGAGATCTTTGATGGTTTCGTCGTGACCGGTACCGACGTTGATGTGTCCGGACTCGTCGAAGGTGTCGAGTAGGTGAAGGAGTGCGTCGGCCAAGTCGTCCACGTGGAGGAATTCTCGACGTGGGCTCCCAGAACCCCAGTTCGTGACGGATTCAACTCCATCCTTCTTGGCTTGGTCGAGACGGCGGATCATCGCAGGAAGTACGTGCGAAACATTCTCCGAGAAGTTGTCGCCGGGTCCGTACAGGCTTGTCGGCATCGCCGAGATCCAGGGCAACCCGAACTGCCTGCGAACGGCCTGGACCTGGATGATTCCCGCAATCTTGGCGATCGCATATGCGTCGTTGGTCGGTTCGAGATGGCCGTTCAGTAATTGATCTTCGGTGATCGGCTGTGGTGCCAGGCGCGGGTAGATGCACGAGGACCCGAGGAACAGCAATCGACGCACGCCGTGCCGCAGCGCTGCGTCGAGCACGTTGGTCTGGATCTGGAGGTTGTCGGAGATGAAGTCGACCGGATATGTGTTGTTCGCGACGATTCCCCCGACCTTCGCGGCAGCCAAGACAACGCACGACGGTGTGGTGGCTTCGAAGAAGGCGAACACGTCTGCGCGGTTTCGCAGATCGAGTTCGGCAGATGTGCGGCCGATCAGGTCGGTGAAGCCACTCTGCTCGAGCTTGCGCCACAGCGCGGATCCCACTAGCCCCTTGTGTCCGGCGATGTATGTCGGGGCGCTGCGATCAAGAGGTGCAATCGATTTCGTCGTGATCATGAGAGCGAGATCTTCCAATCAGGGAGATGTGGCGTGTCGATCCACGGTGTGCCGGCATGTGCCAATGCTGCGATGTCGGCGTCCATCATGATTCGAGCCAATTCTGGGGTCTGTACTGTCGCTTTCCAGCCCAATTTGTCCTCGGCTTTGCCTGCGTCGCCGACCAGAGCGTCCACCTCTGTCGGGCGAAGGTAACGAGGATCGAATTTGACGTACTTCTGCCAGTCGAGACCAACGTGTTCGAATGAGGCCACGACAAAATCCTGGACCGTGAAGTTTCCTCCAGTGGCCAACACGTAGTCATCTGGTTCGTCGACTTGAAGCATCCGCCACATACCCTCGACGTACTCGGGTGCGTAGCCCCAGTCCCTTACCGCGTCCAAATTGCCCAGGTACAGCGAATCTTCGATCCCGGCCTGGATCCGTGCGACTGCACGCGTGATCTTTCTCGTGACGAATGTTTCACCGCGGCGGGGTGACTCGTGATTGAAGAGGATCCCGTTCACTGCGTGAATTCCGTAGGCCTCGCGATAGTTCCTGGTGACCCAATACGAGTACACCTTCGCAGCACCGTACGGCGATCGCGGATAGAACGGGGTGTCCTCGTTCTGTGGAGGCGGACTGGCTCCGAACATTTCCGAACTCGAAGCCTGGTAGAAACGGCACTGCAATCCCGACATGCGGACTGCTTCGAGCAAACGAATAGACCCGATTCCGGTTGTGTTGCCGGTGTGTTCGGGCTCGTCGAAGCTGACCCGCACGTGCGACTGCGCAGCGAGGTTGTACACCTCGTCTGGTGCGATCTTCGACAAGAGCGTGACGAGTCGTGCGCCGTCGGACAGGTCACCGTAGTGCAAGAACAGCCGTGCACCCTGTTCGTGAGGGTCCTGATAGAGGTGATCGATGCGTGACGTGTTGAAAGTTGATGCGCGTCTGATCAATCCGTGTACTTCATAACCTTTGGCCAACAACAGTTCTGCCAGATAGGAACCGTCCTGTCCGGTGATCCCTGTGATGAGTGCGCGTTTGGTCATCGAGCGTCAGCTGCCTTGTCTGTGTTCGTCGTCTTCGGATCCGAGTCGAGATGTGCGTCGAGATGTGTGACGTGTTGTTCCGAGTGGCTCGCGTGCTTACTCCGGCCGGCCACCAGGTCGCGGATCCACTGTTCGCATTTGTCGATGGACGCGGTTTTACCGACCGCGGTAGCGCAGTACCGGACCCCGGCGGCGCCAAGTCTGGCGGAGGTCTCCGCGTCGCCCGCGAGTTGTAGGGCCGCGGTGAGCAGGCCGGCGGGATCGCCGTTCTGCGTGACGACGCCGGCACCGGAAGCACGGATCTCGTCAGCAGTCGTGGATGCCACGTCGGTCGCGGCGACGATCGGGGTACCGCTGCTGAAGTACGACGTCAACTTGCTCGGCACTGCCATCCCGACGATTCCGGGTGCCTCGTTGACCAGTAGAACGTCAGCGGCGGCCATGGCAGTACGGAAGTCCTGGTCGTCGAGTGGACGGACGAAGTCGATTCGATCGACTCCCACTGCCGCGGCTTCGAGGTTCGGTCGCTGATTGCCGTCGCCGACCAGAACGAATCGGATGGGCAGATTCTGCTCGTCGGCGAGTCGAGCCGCCTCCACCACATTCTCCAAACCTTGCTTCACGCCCATGTTTCCGGTGTGCAGAACTATGGTTTCGTCGGGCGACCACCCGAATCTGGTGCGTGCGGCGGTGAGATCGTCCACATCGATCGGTGCCACATGCGTCCAGTTCCGAACGACGGTGACTCGTTCGCGTGGGACGTGAAGTTCGTTGACGACGTGGTCGACGAAACGGTCATGGACGACGGCGATTCCGTCGGCGGACTTCACGACAGCCGCCTCGAGCTTCGACGTTGCGCGGGCACTGCGGCCTGTCATCGCGCCGGTCTCCACGACGCCTTGTCCGTACAAGTCGTGGACCCAGACCCCGATGGCCGGACGTTTGGGCGTCAGCCGAGCACGTCCGAGGACCATCGCAGTGGCCAGCAATGCCGGACTGGTACACACGATCACATCAGGTGTGTTCCACCCGGAGCTGGCGGCACGTGCGCCGAAACTCAGCTCCATTTTGATTCGTCCCAATGCGTTCGGTGGGTTCGGCACGAAGTGGCGGCGTCGGTGAACATGAACGCCGTTCACGACCTCGTCTATCGACCGTCCCTGATACGAAGCGTCGATTTCCCATGCCGGATAGTGCGGGTACCCGGTGACAACGTGCACCTCGTGTCCGCGCTCACCGAGCGATTCGGCAAGGTCCGTCATGTACGGAGCTATCCCCGTGGTTTCCGGCGCGTAGTTGATGCCGAGGATTGTGATGTTCAGCGAGCCGACAGTGGCACTTGTCGGTAACTCGGGAGTCGCCGAATCGTCGACAGGGTGCTCGTGCATCTGGTCGGTCTGTGTACTGATGACGAACCTCCGGTTGGGAAAATGCGCGTTAAACAGTCAAACGGTTTTATTCAAGCTATTTAAGCGCCAGTAGGGCGGTTTATCAACCTGGTCAGCTGGATGGACTCGACAAAATGGGCGAATCGCCCTGGCGGATTCCGACATGCAACCGTCCGGACGACTGATTTAGCCGAAAAATAACTGGGTGGATGTGATTCTGGTGATAGTTGCGTCGAGGTGGGTGGTGTGCGTCCGGGCGGGTCCAGATTCTGCGCTCTCGCACCATGTGCAATTCTGTGCTCATGCAATGGTCTGCGTGAATGTTCGATCGCATTTTGACCGTCTTGCGGTTTGTTGTGTATTCGGCGGCAGAGGGGAAATGATGAGGTCTGATCCGTGGGGGAACATCTACTGCTGTAATACTCAGCAGGCGTTTGCGACAGTTGTACCGTCAGTAGTCGACGACGCGATTTCGGTGTGGATCAGCAATGTTTTCGATCCCGCGGACGACATCCGTGTGCGCGTCGTGCTGGTGCGCCGAGTCGATGAATCCGAAATCGAACCCGAGCATCTGGTGCTCGACGACGTGGCAGGCGATCTCCCCGACGAGTTCGACACCGTCGATGTCGACGAATTCAACAAGGTCTTCGTGAGTTTCTTCCACAACAGTCGCCTCGTCGACCCGTCGACAATCGTGTTGGTCGTAAGTGCCGGAATGCTCGGACTGATCTACTCGCACCGATTCGGTGACGAGACCGTGTTCATGCCGAAGTCGGAACGACTCTTTCTGGCATTGAGTGGGTTGAGTCCTGACTATGCGCCCGATCGTCAGGACCGGCGGCCGTTGACTGCGCGCAGGATCGTCGAGGGCGGACTTCGGATGTCCGTCGCTCGTCCCAAAGCATCTTTCGGCGCGATACGGCAGATTGTCGCTATGCGGAAGGAGGTTCCGCGTCCTGTTGCTCGCCCGGACGAGTCGGGCATTGATGCATTGGATTCGCGCGCGTGGTGGTATTTCGCCCGGCTCGAGGGCAGTACTGATCGCAAATTGCCGTCGGTCTACTTCTACTGCGCACTACTCGCCGCGTTGCGACGTGGGGCTCACGAGAGTCATCACGTGGTGGCGGACCTTCGCTCGTATTCCCCGGTTCTCGGGCTCACCGATGGGAATGCGTTCAGTCACATACCATTTCGGGCCGATTGGTCGGTCGATGACCCTGCGGACGTAGCGCGTGAACTGTCGTCGCGAATTCGGTCGGGTGAGGCGCTGATCCGTCGATCAGTAGGCGAGGTGGTTGCGCGCGCAGCTGACTACAGGCACGGATCCAGCGGTGGGTCCGGCGAAGGTGACGAGATTGTGGAACAGCCTCTGACCACCAGTATGTCGTGTTTTCGTCTCCCAGCCGATCGACCGTATGCGAAGCTGGATGGCCGACTCGTGTACTCCGGTGGCATGCAGACCTACGCCCCGAACGCGCTGTCGATCAACATTCGGGCGACTGGGAACGTCTCCGATTGCACGTTCAGTCATTCCGGTGGACATGTCGCGAAGGCCTCACTGATGGCGGCGGTGAAGACTGCCGCTGGCCTGTCGGGTGCCGACGTCACGATGGAAACAGGATTTCACTTCGGCGAGCGATAGCGGAAACCTGCGTCCCACGGTGCGTCTGCAGGCACTTCGTACTCCTCGGCTACTTCGCAGTAAACAATCCTATAGACTGTTTTGAGTGAACTGAGCCGACCGATGGTTTCAAATTGATCTCGGTCTTGAAATCTCGGTCGCGGAACATCGAAGTCTTGGAATGCGGCGAGCGCAAGGGGGGAGGTGAGAGACGTGGCGGGTCTCAAACTGCGCGTGCTGTTCAGCGCGGGTGATCAGGTGCTGTCCAGTGTCAGCAACGCGTTGATTCTGTTCGCGATGGCAGGCCCGTCGTCCGTGAGTGAGTTCGGTCTGGCGATCCTCGTTTTCTCCATCCTCACGGCTGCGCTCGGATTCGTTCGAGGCGCAGTGGGCACACCGCTGCTGTTGATGAGTGCATACAGCCGCAACAGGATTCGCACGGAGAGCAGACATGCGATCTCGGGTGCGGCCTTCTTCGGAATCGTAGTCGGGATCGTTGCCCTCGGAGTCTCTGTTTTCCTGCACGAACCGCAGGTGGGGATTGCATACGCCGTCGCCGCACCGGTTGTCCTCGCGCAGGATGCCTTGAGGTTCACCGCGATGTCGATGGGAGAACCGGAACATGCGTTCTTCAGCGACGCGTTGTGGGCAAGTGTGGCGTTCGGTGTGCTTGTCGTGACTTGGCTTCGACCAGAGGCACTTTCGATCGCTGAGATGATCTGGCTGTGGTCCCTCGCCGGAGCGCTTGCACTCGTTTACCTGATGATTCGCGTACAGACGCTACCGCGACTGACTGGTCTGTATCGCTGGTGGGCGTCGTTCTGGACCCATCGAATCCGGTTCGGATTCGAGAGCGGTATCGACCAACTGGCCGCAATCGTGATCGTCGCGGTGTCCACAGCCTTCATCGGAACGGTGGCTGCCGCGTCTTTGCGCGGTGCAGTGACCGTCCTGGGTCCGTTCGCCGTGCTGATCAGTTCGCTTCCACTGATCGTCATTCCCGAATCCGTTCGTGCCGGCCACACCGCGCGCCAGGTGTGGAGCACACTGCGTTATGCAGCGTGGCTCACATCCGCGATGGCGGCAACGATCGGATTTGCCGCTCCCTTCCTTCCAGATTCACTCGGCCGGGTCGTTCTCGGAGAGTCCTGGGCCGAGGCGCGCCATGTCCTGCCGTTTCTCGGACTCGAGTACGCGGCGATCTGTTGGATAGCGGGCGTTTACAATCTTTACCGCACTCAAGGAGCCAGTGGACGACTGCTCAAACTGCGAATCATCCAGAGTCTCACGGCAATTGTCATCTGCAGTGCGGCTGCAGCCCTCACCGGAACCGCGGTCGGAGTCGCGATCGGACTGGCGCTCTCATCCATCCTGGTCGCAGTCTGCCTGGTGATTGCTGCCCAACGGAAGCACTCTGGCCGCGAAAGCCCTGCGATCGTGCCGTCCACTGTTGATCGTTCCGAACCCGGCGACCTGCGCCGAACACGAACAGGCGCACTGGCCGGGACGACCACGTGAAAACAATTTCCAGCGGGCGGACAAAGCCTCACGAGTTCGCGGAATTCGACGTCAATCGGCGAGACTCGTTGATGCCACCACTGATTGCGATCTGGACCGCAGTGATCATGGTGATCATCGTGCCTTTCGCAGTCGTCGAGTTCACTCCGACACCCCCAGGGCGCGTGTGGATGGCGGTACTTGCCGTCACCACGATTTCGGGATTGCGCTACGCGTGGATTGTCGGCGAGGGCTTTCGTCGGCTCGTCGAGATGTCGTTCTGGGTCTTCACCTATGTCTTCATGGGTCTTGCACCACTTGCTCAGCTCCGCCTGCGAGAGATTCCTCCTACGACGCCGCGAGTGGATCCGTCCCTCAACTCAACGGCGGTCTCGATCGTCCTTCTGGGGATCGTCGGCTTCCTGGTGGGATTAGTGTTCTCCGGTGCGGTCTGGCGTCGAATCAGAGACACGCGATGGGGAAACGCCACGAGCGTGCGTGTGGATCCCGTTCGGGTTTTGATTCTTGCCGGTTGCGCCCTGGTCGCCAACGCGTACTACATCAAGAAACTCGGTGTAGGGACGCTTCTGTCGAGCCGAAGTGCCGTGGTGGAGCAGGCGAGTGCTTCGCTGGGGCAATCCACGGTCGCCAGCATCATCGGCGCCGTCGCGATGATGTCCTTGCTCGTCGCATTCATCGCGGTGGTCAAATACCGTGATCAGAATCCCGGAGCGGATCGTCTGTTTCTTCTCTGCGCCATCGTGCTCGGAGCCGTGCTGTTGTTGACGTTCAATCCGATCTCGAGTGCGAGGTATCTGTTCGGTACTGCAGCACTCGCCGTGGCGGCACTTTTCGGACTCTTCGCGACCCGCGTTCGATTCCGTGTGGTTGCCCTGCTTGCCGTGGCGGCACTTGTCCTGGTCTTTCCGCTCGCCGATGCGTTCAGGTACAGCACGTCGGCACAGTTCAAGACAAGCTCGCCACTCGAATCGCTCACGTCTCCGGACTACGACGCATTTGCACAGGTCAACAACACCGTAAACTTTGTGAATACGCACGGGGTTACCGATGGCAAGCAGGCACTCGGAGTTGTTCTTTTCTGGATTCCGCGGACCATCTGGCCCGGCAAAGCTACGGACACGGGCATCCTGCTCGCGGAGAGCCGCAACTACACGGTCAAGAACCTTTCTGCGCCGTTGTGGTCCGAGTTGTTCGTCAACGGTGGGTGGATCGCGTTGATAGCCGGAATGGTTGCTCTGGGCCTGATCGCAGGGATTCAGGACAGAAGAATCGAAATGTCGCTGCGCCAGTCCAGGGCGCCGACGATTCTTGCCTGCATCCTGCCCTTCTACCTGATCATTCTTCTCAGAGGGTCACTGCTGCAAGCGATGTCGTACTTCCTCGTCATCATCGGCTGTGCATTCTTCGTCTCACGACGGGAGGCGACTCGATGACTCGGACGAGCCGATTCTCGTCGAGAATCTCTGCCCGTCGCCCGCTGGAACTCGTGGGTCTTGCTCTACTGGTGGTATTGGTCGTCTGTGCGACGACGCTGGCCGTGCGTCAGAATTCGGCTGCCGAAAACGGCCGGTCCGCCCTCACCTCAGCGACCACGGTTCCTCAGTTGCCGCCGGACACAGCGCCGGCATCGATGTGGTTCGGCGACAGCTTCACTGCGGGCATCAACGGAATCGGGCTCGGGGCGTACCCGAGAATCATCTGCGTCCGGATGGGGTGGGACTGCAATGTCGATGCACAGGGAAGCACCGGTTTCGCCAACGACGGCGCACCGGAGTATCAGGGAACTACAACACGATTCGCGAATCGACTACCGGTGTCGATCGAGCGGTATCGAGCGGACATCATTTTCGTGGACGGTGGGCGAAACGATCTGCACATGAGTCCGATGGATTTGTTTCCCGTCATGACGTCGTACATCGACGCCGTCCGGGATGCATGGCCGGATGCGCGTCTGGTGATCATCGTGCCGACATACGTCACACCAGTGCCGTACGAAGGATACGAGCAATTCGTGTCAGCGCTGCGAAGTTACGGGGAATCGGTTGCCGCGACCGTGATCGATCCCGTTGCAGACGGTTGGTACGCCGACGTCGACCTCGAATCACTGAAATTCGAGGACGGTGTACATCCGAATGCAGTGGGGAATGCAGTGATTGCTCAGAAGCTGGTGGAATCGCTGACTGCCTCCGGTGTGATTCGCGACGGCGCGCCCAATGGTGGGATTCTCCGATGAACCCGTCCCGTTTCTTCGAAGTCCTTCGTGACAGGTGGATTGTCGTCGGCATCTCGACAGTGCTCGGCCTGCTGGTAGGCGTTCTGTTGACAATGCTCACGCCGACCACTTTCAAGTCCTCGACCGAACTCTTTCTCACCACGCCAGGGTGGGGAACACCGACCACTCTGGGCAATGCCGATTCGAGCCCTTTCCAAGGTGACGAGTTCTCGCAGCAACGAGCCGGTACGTACACGCGTCTGGCGGAAGGTGCCGACTTCTCGGCCCGTGTCGCAAGTCGTCTGGGCGAGAGTGGTCTTCGTGACGTCGAGAGCATTTCGGTTCGCGTTGTGCCCGACACCGTGTTGCTCGAAATCTCTGGGACCGCCGACAGTGCAGATCGGGCGCTGCAACTGACGAACGCGGCTTCGGATGAGATGAACGAGACGATCCGGCGGCTCGAGACGCCGAGTGGGACTTTGATCCCGACGGTTCAGCCGCTGACTGTCGTCACGGCGTCAGCACCGACGAGCCCGTCTGGCCCGCAGACGATTCCGAACCTTCTTCTGGGGTTGGTCGTCGGATCGATGGTTGGAGTGACTGGTGTGATCTTGGCTGCTGCGAGGTCGAGAGCAGTTCAGGGTGTCGACGAATTGGCGGCCTGGACGGGTCTACCTGTGCTCGAGTCCATCCCGTACCTCGGTGACAGGGGACTGTCCGCCGAGGAAGGTGCTCAGTCGGCATCGAGAAGTTCTTTCGAGAGACTGCAGTTCAACCGAGATCTCATCGGGTCAGGCACGCCGGTATCACCTGTGCTCGTGACCGCTGCCGACGAGGGGGAGATCAGCAGGTTCGCAGCTGGCGGTATCGCCGATGCTGCTTGCGCTCTGGGGTATTCGGTGGTTCTCGTCGACTGCAACTTCCGATCCTCGCGTGCTCATATCGAGTTGGGGGTCACCGACATCGTCATGTCGGACAGCGTCCTCGACGATGTTCTGATCTCGACACCGCTGCAGCCGACCCTCCTCCGGAGCGGTTCGCCGACCGAAACTCCCGAGCGAGTCTTCGAGTCGGAGTCGTTCGGACGCATGTTGCGAGATCTGAGTGCCAGGTTCGACGTTGTGGTTGTCTTCGACTCCGGCGGGACGCAGTACGCTGACTCGAGCCGATTGGCCAAGGTGTGTCGTTCGATAATCCTTGTCGTTCAGTCTCATTCGACGAACAGGCAGGACTTGATGACGAAGATTCACGATCTGGAAATCGCAGGTGCGAAAATCGAAGGTTCGGTCCTCCTGACCACCACACGCCGAGGGCAGCGAGGGGCAGTGTTGCCCGGCGGTCGGCCCGAAACAACTGACTCGGTGGCAAGTCACACGCCACGGCGCGACGGAGACACACGCACACAGCGGTCTCCAAGAAAGGCGAACACATGAATGCACTCAGCTCTGCCGCGCGAATCCTGAGGCGGGGGTGGGCAGTACCTGTCTTCGCGGTGTTCGGCTTGATCCTCGGTGCTTTCATGGCCATTTCGAGTCCGTCTTCGTACACGTCGACAACTGTGCTGTTCATCGGCTCGCCGATCAGCGCCGACTCGGCCGGTGCCTATCAGGGCGATCTGTTTTCTCAACAACGAGCGGCGACCTATGCCCAATTGTTTTCGAGCGACGATCTCGCGGTCAAGGTGATCGACGACCTGGGTCTTCCAATGAGCGGACACGAGTTGGCCTCGCAGGTCTCGGCGGCAGCAGTGGAGAAAACTGTGCTCTTGCAGGTCTCTGTCACGGATTCGACGGCCGAAGGATCGGCTGGTATCGCCAATGCGTATGCGAAGAATTTTGCACAATATGTCGGGCAGTTGGAGACCCCTAACGGTGGTGGACGTCCGAATACGTCTGTCCAGGTGGTCACCGAGGCGAACGCTGAAGATGCCAGTGGGGGTTCGAATCTCGTGATGACGTCCCTGTTCGGCCTCGTCGGTGGCCTGGTCGTCGGCGTCGGCGTCCGGGTGCTCCTCGGGCGGCTCGATCGATCCGTTCGAAGCGCTTCCATGCTCTCGGCCGTTGCGGGTGTACCGATTTTGGCGACAGTTCCGGAATCGGCTTCGCGGGGATCTCACGCGTTGACATTCCCCGCCGACGGCGCGACCGCCTATGCCGAGTCGATACGCAAGCTCAGGACAGGTATCGAGTTCGCCGGCCCGAGTGCCGACGCGATCCGTTCGGTCCTTATCGCCTCGCCTCGGTACTCGGAGCCTGCGGGGTGCATCGCAGCCGATCTCGCGGTTGTCCTGTCCGAAGCGGGACGTCGAGTACTGTTGGTGGACGGTGACTTGAGGTCGCCGAGCTTGGATTCATACTTGGGGATGAAACCGGCAGCCGGCTTTTCCGACGTTCTTGCCGGCGCAATTCCGCTCGTGGACGCGCTCGTTCAGGTACCTGGTCGCTCATTGACCCTGCTGCCCGCCGGCTCGATACGATCCGATTCCGGTGACGCCATCGCATCGGTCTCAGCACGCGAGGTGCTTTTGGAGGTCACCGAGAATTTCGAATACACGATCGTCGTGGGCCCACCTTTATCGCTCTATACCGATTCGACTGTGATCGGCTCAGTCGTCGACGGTGTGGTTCTTGTTTCAACACAGAGTATTTCGTCGGTGGACGAGGTGGAAGGGGCAGTGGCCACTCTGCGCGCTGCCGGCGCGAACTTGTTGGGTGCTGTGCTGACGGGTGCCGGACGTAGTGGCTCGGTCAAGGGCCGCAGCCGAGTGAGCGTGGTCGACAAGCCTTCGCCGAGCGAGCCTCCGGTTAATGATGCATCGAATGAACGAGTCGGCGCGTGGCCCCCCGTCGAACGGGGAGCCGCTGTGCATTCGGTCCATACAGAACCGGGCATGGGCTCGACCGGGAAGAATGAAGTGGACAAGCATGATTCGGCCGATTCCGGTGAATCTATTGCCGACGGTGTGCGAATCGATTTCGACGAATGGGAGCCGGCAGAGACCGAAGAGCGCTACACGCGGAGTGATCTGGACAGTCCCACGGTGGCGATCCCGCGCTCGATGCTCCGGACGAAAGTCGCGCCGAAGGTAAACCGGTCGAGCGACGAGTTGCCGACCGATGAGCGGCAGGTAAGATCACCTGGTGAAAGCGGCGATTCCGATTCCATGTCGAGTCACCCCACGCAAGCTTCGGATTCTGTGCAGCAGAATTGAATTGGAATTCGATTTCCAGGTTCGGGATGTCAACTCACCGGACATTGCGTCGTAAGGCCGTGTGTGAGAAGGGGTGGCTGATTCGGTGAACGCCGATGCTCGAAAACGGAAACGGGTGAGTATCGAAGGTTCGCGGGGCAGGAAATTTCGTGCAGTTGCAATCGGCATTGCGCTGGTGTCGTCAGCGCTTCTCGTAGCGTCCGGCCTCAGGCTCTCTGGTGGGGTGGACCCAAACGCGAGGGTTGACGCGGCGGTGTCATCACATCCCGCCGTCGAGCTTCCGGACAACGGACAGTCGACCGGCAAAATGGTCTTTGCGCACTACTTCCCGCCGTATCCCCTTTCGATCGACAACCTACCGTCGGGCGAAGACTATTACGCCACTCAGTATCTCAATCCGAACGGTGAACGAGGTTCATACGCCGCATTCGGAGGGTTTCTTCGAGACCGGCCGCAACCACGGCCCGTTTCAGCTGACGCACAGTGGAGGCAGCGAGATCTCGAAGATGAAGTGCGGCAGGCAATCGACGCAGGAATCAGTGGGTTCTCGGTTGACATTCTGACGAAGTCGTCGAACCCGTTGTGGTCTTCGTCCGTTCCGTCCGAACTTCTCGCTGCTTCGGCTGCGGTTGATCCTGCGTTCGAAATAATGCTGATGCCGGATATGAACGGCGAACTCGGCACATTGGACCCCGCGAATCTGGCAGGCGAGTTGTCGCAGTACGCGTCATCGCCGTCGGTTTTTCGATTGACGGACAACCGGGTGGTGATTTCGCCGTTTCTTGCCGAGAAACACGACCCGGCGTGGTGGTCGCAGTTTCTCGAAATCATGAAGGCCCGCTACGGGATCGAGGTGGCCTTCGTTCCACTCTTCCTGAACTCCACCACGAATATGGATTCATTCGCGTCGATAAGCTACGGAATGTCGACGTGGGGTGGACGTAACCCTTCCTTCAATCCAGTGACGGACACCGGGATCGGCTCGCCACTGGATCAGGTGAACCGAGCGCACGCTCTCGGCAAGATATGGATGCAGTCGGTCTCGTTCCAGGATGCGCGCCCCAGCCAATCGGTTTTCGACGAAGCGCAGAACACTGGGAATCTCCGAAACACTTGGCAGATTGCGCGCGAATCGGATAGCGAATGGGTGCAACTAATTTCGTGGAACGACTACAGCGAAGGTACGGCGTTTGCACCGAGCGAGGGGCACGGTCGTGCGCTGCTCGATTTGAACGCATATTTTGTCGACTGGTTCAAGACCGGAACGGCACCGGCGATTACACGTGATATCGCGTACGTCACCTATCGGAACCAGCTGTCGTCCGCGCAACCCGCACTACCCTCGGTATCGCCGATGATTCTGCGTGCGGGGTCGTCCCCGGTTCGCGACACGATCGAGGTTTTGACCTTCTTGGTCGAAGGTGCCGAAGTGAAAGTTACGGTCGGCGGTACGACGACCACGTGCAGGGCCGATACAGGGATGGACATCTGCACGGTTCCATCGGCGGTCGGCGCCGTCTCGGTCAGCGTGGTTCGGAACGGGACGGAAGTGTCTTCGGCGAAGACACATGCCGACGTCGCATCCACTCCTGCGGTTCAGAACATGGAGTACCTGGTCGATTCGAGTTTTCGACGATAGTCAGCAGTCCGACGGCGGTGGCTCGCCTCTGAAGCGCGCTTGGAGCCAGACTGCGGTCTCGGACCCCGGATCCAGATTGTTGTGAGTTTGGCCTGCCCTGACGATGTGCTGCACCGAATCGTCGAACGCGCAGGCATTGTCGACGGCCTCTTGCACCCACTGCGGGCGGATCGTCTGATCAGCGTCGCCGTTGATGACCAGGAGTGGTCCTCCGGCCGGACGCTGCGGAAGGGCGATCGATGTGAGCCAGTCGCGCAGGACTGCTCCGGCCTCGTCGGAGCTCGGCAGGGTATCGGCGGGATTCAGTCGTGATGCTTGTTCGCCGCGTTCTTTCAACGCCGGGCCCGCACATGCCAACCACATCTCAGAGTTACTCGACAGCGCACCGTGTAGGTAGTTGCCTGGATCGGTGCCGGGTCGAGCGACGGTCAGCCCAGATACTACGTACGACATCATGATCTGCTGTTCATGCGTCAGCCACTGCGACTGGGCCAAGTCGGCGAGCTTGGAAAGATCTGCGGCCGGAGCCAGCGCTACCGATCCGACAAAATTCAATTCGGGCGCGTAGAAACCGGACAACTCTGCCGCCGCCCATGTGGCTTGCCCACCGATCGACACGCCGAGTCCTGCCCATTTCCCGGACGTGTCCGGGACCATTTCTCGCGCCGCGCGAACTCCGTCGATCAGGTTGAACGCGCTGGTGTTGGGATCGAGGTACGGGGTGATGCCGCCTGCCGGACCCAACCCTTGGTAGTCGGTCATGACTGC
Organism: Rhodococcus sp. 5A-K4; assembly: GCF_046097995.1. Taxonomy (NCBI): domain Bacteria; kingdom Bacillati; phylum Actinomycetota; class Actinomycetes; order Mycobacteriales; family Nocardiaceae; genus Rhodococcus; species Rhodococcus sp. 5A-K4. The sequence continues at coordinate 49,132 of NZ_JBJURM010000015.1, read as the reverse complement.
CACGAATCCCAGTTTCATCAAAGGGACGATCGTACTCGCGTAGCCCAGGAGATCCGGGTGCATCGAAGGTCCGCACTCCGCAGTCACTCCCGTTGTGCCGTGACCGACGGTGACGACAGATCGCCCGCCGGGTGGTGGGTCGCCTTCCGGAACGAAGACGACTCCAGAGACGATCGTTGAGCTTCCGTCCGTGCCTGAGGTTGATCGGTACGTGATCTGGTGGGCAGTCGCGCCCACTCCGGCTATCAGTGGATCGACGTTGTCGAATGCGGACGTGCTTTCGAGTTTGCCTCTGGCCGCGACGGCGTCGGCGCTGATCGAGGGAAGAGGTGCGGACGTCGGAGCCGGTTCGGCGGGCGCTGTGTCGGAAGCGCAACCGGTCAGAAGCGCCGCGGTTGTCGCTGCAACGACTACGAATACGTAGGACGACGTTCGAATTCCGTCCCGGGTAGACGTGCGCATCATGCTCCGAGTCCCTCCTTGTCGTGCTTCGACACGGCGAGTCTTCGGTCTCCGAACGCATCGAGTGCAGAGGCAACTATCAACCGGCCGACGCGTTCTCGAGAACTGCGATGGAACAGGTTGTGATCACCGGAGCCTGAGAACAAGACGTGCGGGGGATTCTTCGAGCTCGAAAGACGCGTGACACCTTGTCTGCCTCTGTTCGCCTCGAACCACGCTTCGTCTTCAGGCGCGAGGGACACTGCGGTCTTCGTCCCGCGGCGGGTCAAGGTGCGAAGCATCGACTCAGGGGCGTTGACCAGTCCGAGGAAGCCGAGACCGAGCCACACCGGGTAAGGCACGTACCGCTGGGCTCGTCGTCCGGCATTGCGAATTGTTCTGGCCACGACGAAAATTCGGTTTGCAACGTCAGACTCCATTGCATCGACATGTGCCTTCTTCACTGGTGGTCGTCGATTGTTGATCGACCAATTCACGATGTTGAGAAGCACCACGGACCGTGCGCCGCGCTGGCTTGCCACGTAGGCACCCATCCATGCGCCGGAACACATTCCGACGTGCATCCGGCGGGACGGCGGTACGTCGAGAGTGTCAATCAGATCCAACACATTGCGGCGCGCTTCCGGAGACACGATGGGGGTGTTCTCGTCGGTGAGGACAGTTCCGCTGTCTCCTGTGCCCATCCTGTCGAAGCGAACCGAGCGGATGCCGTGCGCTGCGAGAGTTCGAGCGGACTCGACCCACAGCCTGGCCGGCCCGATCCGGTGTTCGTTCGCGGTGCTGTGAAAGACCGCAGTGGCAGCGTGACTCGTAGTCGTGCGGGAGGCGGTGGAGATTGCAAAGAGTGATCCGGTGGACCGTCTTTCCAAGGTTTCCCAGATTTCTTCGCCGTCGTCAGCCGTCGCGACATGCGCCGCCGACGTGATCTCTGGATCGACGACAGTCTTGTCCTCGCCGAATTGACGTGACACCCAACTCGAAATCTGTTTGATGTCGTGCGTTGGCACCGAGAGTACGAAACTGCTGGGGGATACGAACTGATTCTGGCGTTCGACGAACATGCGTTCTGCGCCGGATCGCTCGAGCATCCGAACAGTGCGGGGCGAAGCAGCGAATTCAGGGCGAATCGCGGCGAGGACCTTCGTCGAGGAACCCGGATCGAAGGTGCTGAGGTCGAGTCCGGAAAGGTCTTTCACCGCAGCGGAATCAAGCACGCCGCCGACGATGGATGTGCAATCGTCGTGGTGAGGGTCGTCGTCGACCGAAACGCGGTACAGCGAAGTCAGTTCGCGAACGTAGGACCGACCGGATATGACCGGATCCCACAAGACCATCGCACGTAGGTCGCCAAGCGTATCGACGGTGGCCGCCGCGATCAGTGCCCCTGCGCGCAAACCCGTGACGGCAACGGACTCGATGCCCGCGCGCCGCGCGTACGCAACGGCTGCCGCAACGCTGGCTTGCCATTGCGCAACTGCGAGCGGGTCATCCTGGCGGCCGGATGAATCACCCTGTCCTGCATAGTCGAAACGAAGCGCGAGGAATCCGTACTCGGCAAGTTCTTGGGCGAGTTGGCGTAGTCCCCGGTAAGCGCTGATGTGTTCCTTCGCAAGGGGTGGACATATGACGACGGCGCCGCGCACGGCACCATCCGAAGGCAGGTGAAGCGAGGCGAACAGAGCCCTATCGCCTGGGCCTGGAATCCACGTGTCAATCGTGCGAATCCCGGACGGTGTCTGGCGGTGGCGGAAGTGTCGAGGGGTGGTCTCCAGCGGGGTGAGATGAGGGACGTGTAGTGCGGACATCGCGCTTGTCATGTTGGCCATCGACTTGTTCAAGGACCTCTCCACACATTGATTCAGCCTGCCAGTTTCGCGTAGTTCTCCGGTTTCCCGAGGATCCGGTAAACTTCCCGCTACGGATAACATACCGCAAGTATGTTTTGCGACGAATAAGCAGTGCAAGAGTTGGATATGGGGGTGCGTACAGCGATGGATCCAGTGTTCGGTGCGTCGTTGGGCGCTGCATCGGTTCGTATTGTTCGGGCCGACTCTCAGCCGGAAACCGGATCCGCGAGCGGTCGATTCCTGACTCGGACGGTAGACGCATACGACGCCTCTCCGGTGAGGACAGCCGCGATTCACCTAGTTGCTGCGGTTCGCGGGGACACGTCACGGATGGTCATCGCGTTTCCTGACGAGCGGCAGAACGTGGCGCTCGAATCAGAACTGCGTGCCCGAGGTATCGAGGGTGCTGTCACGGTGTCGGAAGCGGTGGCCGTTGTCGCGCTGGTACGGACTTCGGGTGCGGCCGAAGGTTTTCGGTTACTGACAGTTCTCGATATCGGTCGAACCGGGGTGACTGTCTCGATGATCGAGATCGGAACCGCGACAACTATCGCGTCCACGCGGTCGACGGCGCTCGCTGGTGACAGACTCGACGGGGTAGTCGTGGAGTTACTCTCCGCAACCACGGCTGATGCAGCCCTCGACGCTGATGCAGCGTTCGACGCCCGCGAAGTCAAGGAATACCTCGCCAGTGGCTCCCGTCGTGCGCAGGTGATGCCCGTTCCCGAATCCATGTGCATCCGTTTTGATTCGGTTGTCACGCGGGAAGTCGAAGACACGCTGATGGTGATCCGAGAAGTTGCGGCTCGAGCCCGGTGTGTCCCTGACGCTTTGGTTCTCGTCGGAGGAGGCGCCCGAATTTCACTGGTGGAGAAGATACTCGAGCGGGAGTTTTCGGTACCGGTGATCAGGCCGGCCGAGCCCGAGCTCGCCTCGGCCAAGGGTGCAGCATTGATAGCCGAGGTCTTACATCAGGAGCACCACAGCTCGGAAGTCTCGGTTTCGGAAGTCGCGGTTTCGGAAGTCTCGGTTTCGGGCGTCTCCGACTCGGAAATCGCAACGGATGCGGTAGACATGTCTTCCGATCAGGCCGTTGTGCGCAGTGTCGGTGAAACCGAGGAAGGCACGGAATCGGATTCGCTGCCTTCTGGTGGGCTTGGGAGAATGCAAATCCTTGTGGGCGTTGGGTTCTCGCTGGTTGCACTGACCAGCTTCCTCGCGTGGGCGGTGCTGCGCCCGTTCTCGGATCCTGCGCAGGCGGAACCACCGCTGACCCAAACAACGGAGATTGTCGCGCCGGTACCTACCGCCGAGTTGTTGCCGCCGACCACGACCAAGGCAATCGATCCACTGACCGAGCGGAATCGGGCACCGGTCAATTTGGTGCGTTCGTGGAGATACTGAACCCGGAGACTCGCATCAGGTGAACAGCTGGGAACTCCAGTCCTTGCCGTCGGCGAGACCGCCGGGGCACGCGAAGACGGCAGAACCGACGTGTTGGATGTATTCGTTCAGCGCATCGTGTCGTGAAAGGTTTTGCTGCATCGGAACAAATTGCTCGACCGGATTCCGGCAGTACGCAACGAAGAACAGTCCCGCGTCCAGGTGGCCGAAGCCGTCGGAGCCGTCGGTGAAGTTGTATCCGCGGCGCAAGATCTGAATCCCACCGAGTTCCTCGGCAGAGGCCAGGCGCACGTGTGAATCCTCCGGGATGACGAAGTCGTGGCCCATTTTGGAATCGAGATCGAGTTCGTCGAACTCGTCTTTGCCGCCCAGTGGTGCTCCGCTGCGTTTGGAGCGGCCGATGACGGCTTCCTGTTCCTTGAGTACTGCGCGATCCCACTGCTCGATCAGCATGCGGATTCGTCTGGCGACGAGGAATGAGCCGCCTGCCATCCAGGCCTGATCGTCAGTGGGATCAACCCAGACGTGCTGGGCGAGTGCGTTTGGATCTTCCGCCTTGATGTTGGCTGTTCCGTCCTTGAACCCGAACAGATTTCGTGGTGTTGCCTGCGTCGTCGAGGTCGAGGACGTTCGCCCGAACCCGAGTTGTGACCACTTGACCGACGCGGTCCCGAAAGCGACTCGCGCGAGGTTGCGGATCGCATGGACGGCAACCTGGGGATCGTTGGCGCACGCTTGGATGGCGATGTCGCCCCCGCTGCGATTCGGATCGAGGTTGTCCGCGCGGAAGTGGGGGAGATCGAGCAGGGCAGCAGGTTTCTTGTCTGCGAGCCCGAAACGGTCGTCGAAAAGTGACGGTCCGAATCCGATGGTCAGGGTGAGTTGCGACGGCGCGAGATCGAGTGCCTCACCGGTATCGCTCGGTGGCGCGTACGGACCGTCGCCGGTCGCTCCGTCCTCGGTTGCTTCCTGACCCGCCGTCATTCGTTCGGCCATCGCCGTCCACGTCTGCAGCAGCGTGATCAGTTCGTCGCGCGACTTCGTCGTCACATCGAAAGCGACGAAGTGCATGCGATCCTGGGCCGGCGTCGTGATGCCTGCCTGATGCTCGCCGCGGAATGCCACCACGTCTGCGTGATCGGTGCCGGAATTCTCGTCGGCGGTCACCCGCCCGATGACGGCACCGGCACCGGCCAGGACGGCGCCGGCCCCCACGGCGCCGAACAGTCGGCGCCGTGAGACCGCATGCGGTGCTGCGTTTTCCGCAGCGGGTGTGCCTTCTGGTGAATCAGTCATCTACTGTCCCGCGACTACTTCCTGGACCTGGCTGACCTCGGCGGACAGAGCATCGATTTTACGCGAGAGTTCTTGACGCTGCGCTTCGGTGACGGTGTCGTAGTACACGAATCCGTCGCCGACGCGGAACTGCGCCAGAGCGGCGTCGAGGTCGGCGAAGCGGTCCGCGATGCGCTGGGCGAGCTCGGGATTACGTTCCTGCAGAATCGGGTTCAGTGCCGCGATCGCCGCTTGTGAGCCGTCGACGTTGGCCTGGAAGTCCCACAGGTCGGTGTGCGAGAAGATGTCTTCCTCTCCGGTGATCTTGGAAGTCGAGATCTCGTCGAGCAGTCCTTGGGCGTCGCCGGCGATCTTGGTTGGATCGATCGTGTAGTCCTCGGCGTTCACCTGGTCGGCAAGATACTGAATGTCTTCGAGCAGTTGATCGGCGACTGCGTTGGTATCCGGCTGAAGTCCGGTAACCCACAAATCCTTCTCGAGGCGGTGGAATCCCGTCCAGACCTGACCGGGCTCCAGGTCCGCTTCGCGCAGGTCAAGCTTGGGATCGAGTTCGCCGAAGCTCTCGGCTTCGGGCTCGATGCGCTCGTAGTAGGTACGTGCGATCGGGAACAGTGCCTTCGCCTGGTCGACGTTGCCGGACTGGACGGCGGCGACGAACTGAGCTGCGGTGTCCTGCAGCGCGACGATCTGGCTGCGGATGTACCGCCGGTAGCCGTCGGCAGCTTCGGCGAGTTGTCCGCTCTCGTCGGTGGCCGCCTGCGAATCGCCCGTGACGACGAAGTCCTGGCGGATGCCGGTTCCGACCATGCCCGGCTTGCACGCGAGTTGATAGGTCGCAGCCTCGGGGAGAGAGACGATCAGCTGCCGGGTAAGGCCGGGGCCGATGTTCTCGACTTCGCCCATCGCTCGATCACCCTCGGCGAAGACGTAGAACTCGGTGACCTTCGAGCCGTTGTTCGTCACCTGGAACGTCGAACTGCCAGTGGTCCCGGTGGTGGCACTGACGTCACACGAATCGTCGGTGGCCGTGACGACGATGTCGCCGTCGCTCGCCGTCGTCTTCTCGGTGCACGCGGCGAGGGAGAAGGGAAGTACCGCAGCCGTGGCCAGTACGAGGGTGGATTTACGCATGTCGGCAATGCCTCTCAGGATTTTTCGGGAACGTGTGTGTCGTGCGCCGGCGGGGCCGTCGGCTCGGTTGGCTTCGACGGAAGGGGACGCAGGAAGAGCGCTAGGACGACTACGAGGTAGACGACCCACGCGACGGCTTGCAGGACCGTCGGATCCGGGCGGAAGTTGAAGATTCCGGCGAGGACGGTGCCGTACCAGGTCGACGGGTCGTAGCCGGGCGTCAGGTTGAACGCGAGATTCGAACCGCCCGGAAGCACATTTCCGGTCTGTAGAGCGCGAACACCGTACGAGAGGATTCCGGCGGCTACGACGATGAGGAAGATCGCCGTGTACCGGAAGAATGTCGTCAGGTTGAGACGGAGGGCGCCGAAGTACATGGCGACGGTCAAGACGGCGGCCAGGAGAATTCCGAGGAGCAGTCCGACCAACGGCCAGGAGCTGCCTGCGGTGTTCTCGGCGTATCCGACCATGAGCAACGCTGTCTCGACGCCTTCACGACCGACCGCGAAGAACGACAGCGACAAGATGGCGACGGGGCCGGCGATCAACGCCTTCTCCATCCCCGCTTTCAGATCGCCGGAAATGTTCTTCGCGGCCGTGCGCATCCACAGGACCATGATCGTGACGATGACGACGGCGACCAGGGAGGCAACGCCCGCGATGATCTCTGCGGTCAGGCCGTCGACCGTCGACGTTCCGTAGTGGATCGCGAAAAAGATGATCGCCACCATCGCGACGGCGATGGCGACGCCGAGCCACACCCATTTGAGTGCGTCCCTGCGCTGAGCCTTCACGAGGTAGGCAGCGAGAATCATCACCACGATGCCCGCTTCGAGGCCTTCGCGCAGACCGATCAGGCCACTGCCGAATAACTGGGTGGCAACTGATGGTGTGCTCGCGGCAGCGAGTACCGACACGGGCACGGGCGACTCCTGACTGAGTGAGTGCGACAGCTTCTGACGAACTTATGAGGCTAGGCCAGCCTTAACTCAGAAGAAGATACTCCATAATCGGTGGTGAACCACGCCCTGACCTGTACTTTTGCTGTTCTTTACCAATGGGTTCGGGAGTACTTCGCTCGCATGTGGATGATGGAAGGGTGTACCGAACTCCCGCAGCCCGCAGAAGTCCCCGGCGTCTCTCGAGAGTCGTAGCCGCAGTAGCTGCCGGAACAGCCTTGCTGGGCGCAGGCATCGTGGCGTGTGGATCGAACGAACCGAAAGTAGCCATTCCGGAGGGCATACCCCCAGGTACAGGCTCTCCGACGCCACCGATCGACATCAATGCCCCCGGCCGCAGTGCTGATCAACTCGCCGACTGGGCCGCGGGATTGTCGGACGACATCGGGATCGGGACGACGGCACTCGAGGCATACGGGTACGCCGCTGCGGTCATGGCCGAGACGCTTCCCAGCTGCGGAATCGGGTGGACGACATTGGCCGGTATCGGCAGCGTCGAGAGCCGACACGGGACCTACGACGGTTCGTCGGTCGATGCGTTCGGCCAGGTCGCCCCGACGATTCGGGGAATCCCTCTGGACGGTGGCCCGGGAGTTGCCGAGATACCCGACACCGACGGCGGGGCGATGGACGGCGATCCAGTGCACGACCGTGCGATGGGGCCCATGCAGTTCATCCCTGAGACGTGGCTCAAATGGGGAGTCGACGCCAACGGCGACGGCCGGGTGGACCCGGACAACATCGACGACGCTGCCCTCACCGCCGCTCGTTACCTGTGTGCACGCGGGGGAGACCTCACTGCCGCTGCCGGGTGGCAGCAGGCGCTCATGGCGTACAACCTCTCGGGCGACTATCTCGCGCTCGTTCGTGATCGTGCGTCGGCGTATTCAGTCGGGGTACGGCCGGACTGACGGCGATCGATCCGCAGGTCGGGACCGTGACCGCGCGTCGATAAAGAAGCCTTCGGCCCGTGCGGTTAGGCTGTGTGCTGGCACTACAGAGGTGCTGGCACTGCAGAGGCCCAGCCGCGATCGTGGTCCTCTTTCGACCGGAGGGGTCGGAGCCCAAGTGTCAAGCACGCAGAGCGTGCCCCAATGCGAAGCCCATTCGAAGGAGAACCACACAGTGGCCAGTATTGAGCAGGTCGGAGCTCGCGAGATCCTTGATTCACGTGGCAACCCCACGGTTGAGGTCGAGGTTCTGCTCGAAGACGGAAGTTTCGCCAGGGCTGCGGTGCCGTCCGGTGCTTCCACCGGTGAGCACGAAGCCGTCGAACTGCGCGACGGTGGCGCACGCTACGGCGGAAAGGGCGTCGAGAAGGCCGTGGAGGCTGTGCTCGGCGAGATCGCTCCGGCCATCATCGGCATCGACGCAACCGAGCAGCGCACGGTCGACCAGGCGCTGCTCGACGCAGACGGCACCCCGGACAAGTCGCGTCTGGGCGCAAACGCTCTGCTCGGTGCCTCGCTTGCCGTGGCTCGCGCCGCTGCCGAGTCCTCGGGCCTCGAGCTGTTCCGCTACGTCGGTGGCCCCAACGCTCACGTTCTCCCTGTCCCGATGATGAACATCCTCAACGGTGGCGCGCACGCAGACACCGGTGTCGACGTCCAGGAGTTCATGGTTGCTCCCATCGGCGCACCGAGCTTCAAGGAATCGCTGCGCTGGGGTGCCGAGGTCTACCACTCCCTGAAATCGGTCCTCAAGGAGAAGGGCCTCTCCACCGGTCTCGGTGACGAAGGCGGATTCGCTCCCGACGTCGCGGGCACCAAGGAAGCACTCGACCTCATCACGATCGCCGTGAACAAGACCGGCCTCAAGCTGGGCACCGACGTCGCGCTCGCTCTCGACGTCGCCGCCACCGAGTTCTACACCGATGGCACCGGCTACAAGTTCGAGGGCAAGAACCGCACCGCGGCCGAGATGGCGGCGTTCTACGCCGAGCTCATCGACGCCTACCCGCTCGTTTCCATCGAGGATCCGCTCGACGAAGACGACTGGGACGGCTGGGTTGCACTCACCGATCAGATCGGCAACAAGGTCCAACTCGTCGGCGACGACCTCTTCGTCACCAACCCCGAGCGCCTCGAAGAAGGCATCGTCAAGGGTGCGGCAAACGCACTCCTGGTGAAGGTCAACCAGATCGGCACTCTGACCGAGACCCTCGACGCCGTCGATCTCGCTCACCGCAACGGCTACAAGACGATGATGAGCCACCGTTCCGGCGAGACCGAGGACACCACCATCGCCGACCTCGCGGTTGCCGTCGGCAGCGGTCAGATCAAGACCGGTGCTCCGGCCCGCAGCGAGCGCGTTGCCAAGTACAACCAGCTGCTGCGTATCGAGGAGAACCTCGGCGACGCAGCACGTTACGCCGGCGAGGTTGCGTTCCCGCGCTTCGCTTTCGAGGCCTGACGGAAATCTAAGATTCAGTAGTGTCTGCACAGCGCGGTAAGCCACGATCCCCCGGCGGAAGTCCGGGGGGTCGTGGTTCCCGTCGTGGGGACACACCGTCGCGTGCGCGTCGTGACAGCGCTCGACGCCCACGCGCGTCGGAACCGGCATCTTCGGTAGATCCGGCAGCAGTTGATTCCGCTGTGACAGACCCCGCGCAACCGGGGGTCTCCGCCGAGAAAGCGTCGGCGCGTGGGTCGAGGTCGGCCCGGGGGAAGAGCGGAACCAACAAGTTCTGGTCTCGGCTTCCGAAGTCGGACAACACCATTTTCGGCTTGTCCACCAGTCGGGCCGTTGTGCTCGCGATGGTTGTGCTCATGCTGGCGCTGACACTGGCAGTGCCGCTGCGTACCTACATCAGCCAGCGTTCGGATGCCGCGCAGGTGGCGGCCGAACGTCAGGTGCTCGAGGAAGAACTGCGAAAGCTGCAAGGCCAGAACGCGCGCTTCGACGACCCTGCGTACATCGAAGCTCTTGCACGAGAACGCCTTCGGTACGTCAAACCGGGCGAGACCCCGTTTCAGGTTCAGCTTCCCGGCGACTACAAGGAACCCGAGAAGAAGCAGGAAAAGGAAACACCGCTGACAGGTCCGTGGTATCGCGATCTGTGGCAAACGATTTCGGAACCGCCAGTGGTTCCCGAGACGACGACACCGGCCCCGATGCCGTTGGCGCCGATAGAGCCAGAAGAACAAGGAGTACCCACCGGGTGAGCAACACGTCCGAAAATTCCCCACAGGTTTCACAAGCGGATCTCGACGCCGTTGCCGCTCAATTGGGCCGTGAGCCACGCGGAGTGCTCGAGATCGCGTACCGCAGCCCGGACGGTCAGCCCGGCGTCGTCAAGACTGCCCCCAAACTTCCGGACGGAACACCGTTCCCGACGTTGTACTACCTCACCGACCCGCGACTGACGGCCGAAGCGAGCCGTCAGGAATCCGCCGGCGTCATGCGTGAAATGACTGAACGCCTGACCCAGGATCCGGAACTTGCCGCGGCCTACCGGCGGGCATACGAGTCGTACCTTGCCGAACGGGACGCGATCGAATCTCTCGGAACCGACTTTGCCGGTGGCGGGATGCCGGATCGCGTCAAGTGCTTGCACGTGCTGATGGCGCATTCGCTTGCCAAGGGTCCCGGCGTCAATCCGCTCGGTGACGAGTCCGTTGCCTTGGCCGGCCACGGAAAGCTCCGCGGAACTGCAATTCCCGCGGACTGGCCTGGCATCGACGATGCCGACACCGCCGACCGGTGACTCGCCGTGTTGCCGCAGTCGATTGCGGTACCAACTCCATTCGACTGCTGATCGCCGACGTCGGCGCCGACGGCCGTCTGGTGGATGTCCGGCGCGAGATGCGCGTCGTGCGACTGGGTCAAGGTGTTGATGCGACAGGGACATTCGCGCCCGAGGCCATCGAACGCACCCGGGTCGCGCTGGTCGAGTACGCGTCGATGATCGCCGATGCCGGAGCAACCGCCGTTCGAATGGTCGCGACGTCGGCTACTCGCGACGCTGCGAATCGGGAAGACTTCTTCACGATGACGCGGGACGTGCTCGGTGCGGTGATTCCCGGATCCGGAGCGGAGGTGATCACCGGCGACGAAGAGGCGCGACTCTCGTTCGGTGGTGCTGTGGGAGAACTTGATCCGTCCGAGGGCCCCTTTGTGGTAGTCGATCTCGGCGGCGGGTCCACCGAAGTTGTCCTCGGCGACGCGTCGGGCGTCCAGGCTGCGTACTCCAGCGACATCGGCTGTGTGCGCGTCACTGAGCGGTGCCTACCGTCGGATCCGCCTACGGCAGAGCAGGTTTCCGAGGCGACGGCTTTTGCGACCGCGAAATTGGCCGAGGCATTCGAGGCCGTGCCCGTCGAGAAGGCTCACACCTGGGTGGGTGTCGCTGGAACCATGACGACGCTGGCCGCGATTGCTCAGGAACTTCCGGAGTACGACGCCGAGAAGGTGCACCTGTCGAGGATTCCGTTCAAGCAACTTTTCGAGGTGTGCGAGCGACTTACCGCCATGCCTCGGGTTGATCGCGCCGCCTTCGGCCCGATGCATCCGGGGCGGGTGGACGTCATCGGCGGCGGAGCGATCATCACCACGGTGCTGGCTCAGACATTCGAAGCCAAAGCCGGGATCACCGAACTGGTTGTCAGCGAACACGACATCCTCGACGGCATCGCGATGTCGATAGCTCAGACCCACCCGATAGTCTGATTCCCGACGCACCCGACCAGTCGGGTGCGTCAAGGCCCCCATAGCCCAATTGGCAGAGGCAACGGACTTAAAATCCGTCAAGTGTCGGTTCGAGTCCGACTGGGGGCACCGCGTAGTCCAACATTCGGTGCGATATCGAAGAACCCCGCTCGTCCTCATACGGACGGGCGGGGTTTTCGTGGAGCAACGACTGCTCACCAAGTGGCTACTGGGCCCAGACGGTCGTTCCGGCAGGCGCATTCAGTGTGTTGACGAGATCGATGCCGGCTACGACAGCCGCGCCGCCGCCACCGAGGATGGTTCCGGCGACACCGCCGATTCCGGCTCCTGTTGCGAGGCCACCCAGGCACAGTGCCGCAGCGACGGGGAGTCCGACGATGGTCAAGCCCAGCGGAGCGCCGACAGCGCAACCGATTCCGGCGCCGACGATGGTGCCGAGCAGGCTGCCGACCTGAGTGCCGAGACCGAGTTGACTCTGGAAGTGCGCAATCGCCCGATCATTCTCCTCGGGCGAGGCTACCGGCGTCCATTCCTTTGCCGCAGGCGCACTCTCGGGTCGAGGTGTTGCCTTCGCCGAATCGGTAATCGGTGTCAGTGTGAGGGTCTTACCGTCTTCACTGATCGTGCGATCGAAGGGGAACTGCAGATCCCCGAGGTTGTATGCGAGAGGCAGCGAAACAAGGTCGGCTCCCTTGCTGTCCTGCAAGACGACGGAGTGGCCGTCGCCGGATACCTTGAACAGCCCGGCGTCGATAGTGGTGACGATCGACTTGTCGACGATCTTCGCTTCGTAGTTCACGTCGGTCGACGGATCAGCTGATGCGATCCCTGTTGATGCTCCGACTGCAGCGACCGCTAGAGCAGTCACAGCCGCCTTCTTGAAGAAACCCATAGTTCAACCCCGTGTTCGCCTGCGTGTGCTCGCAGAAACTCGACAACTTCGGACATTGGTAAACCCCCGACAAAGCCTTCGTATTAAAGCAGACCGAAGTGACAGAAGGGATAGTTGCGCTCGGGCTGACCGGCAGCGGCCGGTGCAATCGAATTTGCAGTGTCCAGCACCAAGGTATCGAACGTGTGTGCGAGAATGTGGAGATGCGGCTAACCGAGCGATCCCCGGACCGCTGCCCGAACGGACACCCGCTGACGGCCAATACGTGCCTCGTCGGCTGGGAGGTTTGCGGGTGTGCCTCGAGCGAGAATGGCGGGCATCGGACCCATTACTGCAGGCGCTGCGGTGAAACTGTCCGGACGCCAGAGTGTGTCGGCGTGGATCCGCAGAAAAGTCGATGGAGTTGAAGTGCTGTTACGTTGTGTTTCAAAGAGATTCGTGAGAGCCTCACCCGGCGGATTGGTGCCGGGTGAGGCTTGTGGATCAGGTAGGCGGGGCGACGGGTGCGTCGCTGCTTCCTCCCGAGCTCCCGCTCGACGAGCCGGTGCCGAACAGTAGGCCGAAGAAGCCGGAGATTGCGCCGAAGAAATCGAACATGGGCGAGCCTTTCGCGAGGACGAATGCGGTCACGACAAGTGGCCGACTTGTGGTGGTGTTCAGAGAAGTTCCGTCGACATTGACGGCAAAGGCGTCGGACGAAGGCCGACTGCCGGATGAAATGTACGATTCGTCCCGGTTTGATACAAGTCTTTCCCGAGTAACAGTTACTTGAGGCTTAAATTATCGGGGGTGCCTGCCTGATCTGGGGTGCCCTGCCTGCTTGGGTGGGGCAACCAGGCAGGGCAGTGGTTGGCCGTCCCTCTCAATACCGACCTACGGCGAACCATTGGCGTTGAAGGTACCCACAGTTCGTGACGCGCGCCACTTACGTACCAGTACCTTCGTTAGCCGAGGTCAGTGGTGGCGACGACGGAGGTTACCGACGTCCCCGCGGGGACGTGGTTCATGGAGAAATCGCGGTCCCGGTCAGGGTTGACGACGCTTGCCAGCAGGAGCATGGCGGCGACAAAGAGAACTCCTGCGGCGAGGTAGGCGATTCTCGCGGGCAGGCGCGGGCGTCGATCTGAATTCGTGGACATTCACGTTCTCCATCGGTACATGTTGGACGAACGCTTAGTTTAACAATCAACTAATAAAACGGGTCCGAACAGTGACGCAAGATACGAAAAGACCCTCGATCTCGGGGGAAATCGAGGGCCTTTCCGGTCGAACGTCGGTGTCGCCAAGCACATAGCGTCACCGACCCACTATCGGTGTCGAGCGTGACCCCTCATGTCCGACCCCACTTCTCGACACTATCCAGTAACTTGCGACATTGTGGACGATTCGGACATTGTCATTCGGATGGGGGACACCCCGCCCGTGACACCTACTTTCGTCCAGCCGCCCATTTCATTCCCCAGTTGTAGGCCCGATCGAGATCTGACTGACTGCCGTTGATGTACTGAACTTCGCGGGTCACCGTCACGCCCTGACCTGAACTCTGGATGAGAGCGATTGCGCACAACCGCTCCTGGTTGCTGGCCGAATCGAGCCGCACTTCCACCTCGGGGCCGTTGGTGGGATACAGGGTGACGACGCCGTCCACGGCCGCCCAGTTGGGGGCGCCGTCGTAAATCATCGCGAAGATCAGGATTCGCCGGAAAGCGCTTGGGTCACCGAGATTGACGTGCATGTTCTCGCCGCCGGTGTTCGCACCACTGCGGTCGTCGCCGTCGAGGGAGATGTAGGGCGGAGAAGTCAGTGAACCGAAACTGTTGCCCAAGGCTTGGACCACTCCCTTGGACCCGTCGGCAAGTTCGTAGAGGCATCCGAGGTCCAGGTCGACCGCGCCAGAACCTGCGCCGGCGAGTTTGGCGAGGAAACCGGTCTTCTTCGGTGGTGCTCCCTGCGACCAGTTGAGGTTCACCCGCATATTGCCTTGTCGTTCACCCGCCTTCGCGAGGTTGACCGTCGGTGCCGATTTGGTGAGCGTGATCTTGCTCAGGCTGACCGGTGCTTGCGACGGAGTGGACTCGCCGGAACGTCGGGTGTAGTCGATTGCCATCGTGATAGTCCTTGTCTGAACTCGAATGAGTCCGATCGTGTTACCCGTCGAGGAATCTCCACCGACGTGATCGGCGATCTCCGGCCATTGTCCCTCATGTCTGATTTCAACCCATCGGCATCAAACTTGCCGCACCAACTACCGGCAGACCAGTAGTTTGCTGATTACTGTGTCTGTGGGCAGACCTGACTCCGAAATAGGTCGGACGTACTGGTTGGCGCCGCAGTGCCTAATTACGAGAGAATTGCTGAGTCGGACGTCCGATTCGAATTGCGTCGTGGGAGCGGGAGGTAAGTGATGTCGGTCCTGTCTCTTCTGCAACCCCACCAGCGAGAAAGATTGACGCCCGCGCAGCGCGATGACGTCACTCGTGAGCAGATAGCCGTCACCTTCGGCGTGCTGCCGTGGGCCGCTGCTGTCCACCTCGTCGTCACACTCGGGCTGACGTTGTATGTGATTCCGCCGGACAGCGGACCGTTGCCGCGCCTGTGGCCATTCCTGTCCGGAGTGATCGGGCTGGTGGGGATGTGCGTCGGTCTCGCCATTCATTTCAACCTGATCGCACCCACGTACCGGATGTCCTACGCGTTTCTCATCGTCGAATTTGCTGTAGTCGGGATCCTGTATTCCTCGCTCGCCCTGGTCCTGTATCCGATCCTGGACGATTCCGGCGATCTGATCCTCACGGCGGCGTCCGCGTCTATCACCGGCGCCGGAGCCGTGGCTACCGCGATGTTGCGGATCGTCGGACTCACCTGGGTCCTGTCGAATCTCGTGATTTTGGGCGTGGCGTTCTGGCTCCAACCGGGGCCCGAGTTCGAACGAATTCTCATCGGATTGATCGTGTACGGAGCAGCTCTGATCGGCGGCACGATAGTGGTCTCGGGCAACCTGGAATCTCGCTACCGAGCCGAGCTGCGCGCAGCATCGGAACGATCGGTTGTGCAGATGCTGCTCGAAGACTTCGAAGGCAACGCCGGGGACTTCGTGTGGGAGACGGACCAGAAAGGCAAATTCAACCGAATCCCGACGCGGCTCGCATCCGAAGCGGGGCTGGACTCCGCCGAGTTGCAGGGAACGGCGTGGCAAGACCTGTTCATGGAGCTGGGCACTCTACGGATCCCCGGCGGAATCGATGCGCTCATGGAGCTGCAGCAAGCCCGCCACACGAAGACCGCATTCGTCGACGTGCTCGTTCCGGTCCGAGTGCACGGTGAAATCCGGTGGTGGCAGATCTCCGGACGCCCGCGCCCCGGCCGCACACCTGACGAGTTCGTCTGGCGAGGAGTCGGTTCCGACGTCACGGAAGTGAAACTGCAGAGTGACGAGATCGTGCGGATGGGTCGCGTGGACGCACTGACCGGCATGCCGAACCGGCACAGCTTCTGGACCGAGCTCGAGCGACTGCTGCGTGATCCGTACACAAGCGAAAGTGGTCTCGCGTTGGCGATGCTCGACCTCGACAACTTCAAATCGGTCAACGACACACTGGGTCACACCGTTGGCGACGCGGTTCTGCGAGAGGTCGCGGATCGCCTGTCCGAAGCCGGCGGAATGTCACAGTTGTTCGCACGTCTGGGTGGAGACGAGTTCGCGATTCTTTTCACCGACATGGGTGACAGTTCGCAAGTTCGTACTCTGCTCGGCCGCTACATCGAAACTCTGCATGAGCCGATCACAGTGGCCGGCACGCGGTTGGAGATCGGATGCAGCATCGGGTACTACCTCCCCGCCGAACTGCCGTCCTCCGCCGACGAAATGATGGGCGCTGCGGACCTCGCATTGTTCGCGGCAAAGGAATCCGGGCGCGGGGCCGTGCGTGAATATCGAGACTCGATGAAGTCCGTGGCCGATCGGCGGGCCCGCCTGCTCGAAGATCTGGGAAACACCGTCGCGGAGAAGGACCTCGAACTCGAGCTGCTGCCCAGGATCGACGTGCTCTCCCGCGAGATCGTGGCCGTGGAGGTCCGCGTGGTCTGGCACAACGCCCGCCTCGGAGCTGTGACGTCCGCCGAATTCATGAGCGTGGCAGACGACACCGGTTTGGCTTATTCACTAGGAACGACAGTCTTCGAGCTGGCGTGCGAGGCGGCGTCGCGTCTTCCTGATCACCTGCGGGTAGCGGTCGCGGTATCGACGCGTCAGCTCGAATCGGAGGCGTTCATCGAGGCGGTCGGCGACTCGCTTCGTCGATCAGATGCCAGGGCAGGGCAGTTCGAGCTCCAACTCGACGAGTCCTCTGTCATTACCGACCAGTCCAGAGCCGCGTTGCATGCCATCGCGGAGATGGGAGTATCGCTGACGGTCGACGAGTTCGGAGCCGGATTCTCCTCCCTTGCATCACTGTCCGGCCTTCCGTTCACGCGAGTGCGCATCGAACGCTCCATTTCCGGTGCGGCGCCCGGCGGGCGGCCGATCCTCGAAGCGCTCGTGGATCTGGTCGACGCACTGGGAATGGAGGTCGTTGTCTCGGGGGTGGACAGCGAGGAGCAACTGAAGGCCGTTGCGGCTGCGGGGGTGCGGACGGTGCAGGGGCGTGCTGCCGGCGAAGTCATGTCTGTCCAGGCAGTGGCGCTGGCGACAGCAGGCCGACGTGGATGACCCGGCGGTGGTACGCAGACGTCGAGTCGTAACCACCGTGCGCAGGCTCGGTCGACGAGGTTCTGACGACCACCTTTCGGATTACGATCGTCACCGACTTCTCAACCGACGCCTGGAGTTCACGTCGCGAGTACTGCCGTGGGCCTTCCTGATCGCTGCTATCGCGCTTTCGACGATCGTGGTGCTTCTGCCGGCAGATACCGGGATGTTCCGCTGGGTATGGCCGAGCGTCGTGGCCGTGTCGAGCATCGCGTTCAGCCTCTATTGGCTGGGGCGCTCGCGGCTGGGGGTTTCGGAGTCGCAGACCACCGAATTGGTTGTACTCACAACCCAGGTCGTCGTGTGGGGGGTCTTGCTCGCGTGCCTGGCGCTGGTGCTGTTCCCGATCCTGGATCCTGGTAACGAATTGGTGCTGACCTCGACATTGATGGGAGGCATCGCAGTCGGCGTTTTCCCGACATTGATGTTTCGCGGATTCACGCTGATATGGATCGGACTGGTTGGGCTTGGGTTGGCGGGGGGATTCTGGACCGAGCCGGAACCCTCGCGCTATGTACTGATCGGGGTGCTGGTCATCTTCGTAGGCTCGCTCTACAGCGGAACTTTGCTGTTGGCCAACCTCTTCGAGAGACGGCTACGCGCCGAACTCGTAGCCGAGGACGAACGAGATCTCGTCGAATTGTTGCTCAACGATCTCGAAGACGGAGCGCAGGATTGGCTCTGGGAAACCGATTCGCGCGGTATCGCCAGTACCGTGTCGTATCGATTTGCCGAGCAGGTCGGTTTACCGGCAGCGCAGATTCGGGGCCGCACCATGCACGAGATCCTGATCGGGATCGGCGCATCTCGAACAGATGCGGGCAGGAAGTCCCTTGATCTTCTCACCGCGAATTTTCAAGCCGGGACGGCGTTTCGGGACCTCACCATGCAAGTTGTCGTACGGGGCGATACTCGCTGGTGGTCGATGTCAGGTCACCCCGCCAGCGGCGACGGGGCGGACTACGGGTGGCGCGGTGTCGGATCCGATATCACGCACTCTTATCACCAGCGTCAAAATATATTGCGACTGGCGGAAGTCGATTCTCTGACCGGGCTCAAGAATCGGTACAGCTTCAACTCTCAGCTCTCGTCGAGGCTTCGGGACGGACGCAGAGTGTGGTTGGCGATTCTGGACCTGGACAACTTCAAGTCGATCAACGACCGGTTGGGACACCACGTCGGAGACGACGTGCTTCGCGATGTTGCGAGCAGGCTGCACAGCGTTCTGCGATCGAACGAGATCTGTGGGCGACTGGGGGGTGACGAGTTTGCCATCGCCTTCGACGACGCCGCCTTCGACGACATCGCGAGTGCAGATGAGGTTGAGGAACGATTCCAAACGATTCTCGACTCATTCGAACGACCATTTTCACTGGTCGGCAACCAGATTCGCATTCGTGCCAGTCTGGGGTACGGCTCGATGCCCGACGACGCCGACAGCCTCGAAGACCTGGTGATTGTTGCGGACCTCGCGCTTTACCACGCAAAGGAGAGCGGTCGGAACCAGATTCGCGCCTTCGATGCGACTTTGCGGGATCGTGCGACAGGTCGGGCCAGAGCACTGTTGGATCTTCGTCGTGCGTTGATCGACGAAGAGTTCGAGTTGGTCTATCAACCGCAGGTTTCAGCCGCGACGGGAGTTGTTGTCGGGTTCGAGGCTCTGCTGCGTTGGAACCATCCGACTTCAGGTCTCGTCTCGCCGGGAGACTTCATTTCGGTCGCCGAGGAAACTGGCTTGATCGTGCCGATCGGTGCAGGTGTTTTGCGGGCTGCCTGCACGGCAGCGACAACGTGGCCGGAGGACATTCGGGTTGCCGTCAATGTTTCTCAGGTGCAACTGCGTTCGAGTCGATACGTCGAATCGGTACGCCAGACACTGAACGAGGTGAACCTCCACCCCAGCCGACTCGAGATCGAGGTGACCGAATCGCTGGTCATCGACGACGCCGACCGAGATGTGTTGGTACAGCTCTCGGCGCTCGGAATCGCGATTGCGATGGACGACTTCGGTACAGGGTTCTCCTCGGTTGCCAGCTTGGCCCGGCTGCCGCTCGATCGGTTGAAGATCGATCGGGCGTTCGTCGCACCGCTGGACGCGGATCCCTCGAATTCGAGGTTCGCTGTCCTGCGAGCCGTCATCGCGATTGCCAAATCTCTCGGGCTGGACACCGTTGCCGAGGGCGTGGAGACGGAGAGGCAGCGCGCGATAGTGACGGAGTGCGGATGTGACGTGATCCAGGGGTACTTGGAGGGAATGCCGATACGGGCAGCCGAGATTCCGGACTATTTGAATGAGCGACCAGGCGGTCCGAGCAGGCTGGGTGTCGCGGCTACCACTGAGTGAGAACTTTGCGCCCGTTTTGGCGATCGATGTGTGACGGTACGCCGAAGTGATTCACATCGAACTGCAGAAGGGTGTCTTCGTGGTGGTCGGATCGGCGTACTTCCCAGGGCCGATGTTGGTGGGTAAGAAGGCAGTGGTCACAGGCGGTTCCCAGGGAATCGGCGCAGCGATCGTTCGAGCATTTGCCTCGCATGGCGCGTCAGTTCTGGTTGTGGACATGGCACCGCTGGGCGAGGTCGAATTCGACTCAGCTGCAGGTGGTTCGATCAACCATCTCGAGTACGACGTGCGTGCGCAGGAGGTCCCCGTCGCGTTGACCGAGTTCGCGCCGGACGTTCTGGTGAACAATGTGGGTCATTTCCTGAACCCGCCGACAGCGTTCGCCGGTACGGATCCAGGATTCTGGTCCGAGGCGGGCAACATCAATTTCGATCACGTCGTGCGCCTGACCCATGCCCTGCTTCCCGGCATGATCGATCGCGGAGTCGGTGGATCGATCGTGAACCTGACGACGGTGGAGGCGCATCGAGCGATCCCGGGCCACACCATGTACTCGGCATACAAGGCCGCGCTGACGCAGTTCACCAGAAGTCTTGGTGTGGAGATCGGTCGAACCGGAGTGCGCGTCAACGCCATTGCCCCGGATCTGATCGAGTCGGTACAGGTGCCGTATCGCAGGATCGTCCCTGCCGACGACTGGGACAAGTGGCCGGCATGGGCGCCGTTGGGTGGACCGGGCCAGCCGGTCGACATCGCCGGCCCCGCGCTGTTCCTGGCTTCAGACCTGGCGAGATACATCACCGGAACCGTCATCCACGTCGACGGCGGCTCGCACGCTGCCGGAGGCTGGTTCCCCACCGAAGAAGGCGGCTGGACCAACCGGCCCCGAAAGGCTTGACACATGACAACTTTCAGTCTGAACGTTCCTAATTTCGGCACCACTCTCGCGGAGAGCTCCTACGGGAAACTCGTGCAGGTCTGTCAGAGCGCGGAAGCTGCCGGCTTCGACCGGGTCCTCGTCACCGATCATGTGGTGATGGGCTCGGACAACTCGGCATACACGTGGTCGGCGTTCCCCACCGAGCCTGACGCCAACTGGCTCGAACCGCTGACCGTCCTGGCTTTTGTTGCCGGACAGACGAAGACAATTCGCTTGGGGACCGGAATCGTCATCGCGGCGCTTCGCGGGGGAGCGGTACTTGCCAAGACTGCCGCGACACTCGATCTGCTGTCCGGCGGCCGCCTCGACCTTGGCGTCGGAACCGGTTGGCAGCAACGCGAATACGACGCGGTCGGTATGGACTTCGGTAAACGAGGACCGTTGCTCGACGACGCTCTCGCCGTGTGCCGGGCCCTGTGGAGTTCGGCGCCGGCGAGCATCGACACTCCTCGTCTGAAGTTCGACGACGTGTATTGCGCGCCCCGTCCGGCCGCTGGAATCCCGATCTGGGTATCCGGTTCACTATCCAAGGCCGTCGTACGACGCGTCGCAACCTGGGGTGACGGGTGGATTCCGATCATGGGCGCCGCGGACGACGACCTACGTGAAGGGATCGATGTCATCGGGAAGGCCATGGCGGATCTCGGACGCGATCCAGCGGAATTGCAGGTCCGTGGGCGACTGACCGTTGTTCGCGGGGCTGACGGTTCGATCGATCTCCCGGCGACGATGATCGGTGCCGAACAGCTGCTCGAATCCGGTGCTACCGATGTGCTGGTCGCGCTGGCAGCTGTTGATCCGGATCCGGACACGGCGATGTCGGAGTTCGGCGAGCTGGTGTCGGCCTTCGCAAAGGTGACCCGATGACTATTGCGTTGAAGCGATAGTTCTATCGTGCGAAGTGTTGTAGTGCAGCCTGATCGAGGAGAGAACACATGACCGAGAGCATCGTCGTGGATACGAGCCTGGAAGGGTTGCTCGATGCCCGGATCAGCTGCCGCGCCTACGAGGACCGTCAGGTGCCACGTGAGGTGATCGAGGAGATCCTTCGGCTGGCGCAGAAGACGCCCTCGTGGTGCAACACGCAACCGTGGCAGGTTGCGATCACCGAAGGAGAGGGCACAGAACGATTCCGCGCCGGCCTCGGTGAGTACGTGATGGCCAACGCCCAGGAGTCGGACTTCGAGTTCCCCCGCGAGTACCAGGGCATCTACAAGTCGCGTCGGTTCGACTGTGCGATGGCGCTGTATTCGAGCGTCGGAATCGAGCACGGTGACCGCGCCGGTTCCGCGGCACAGACGATGAAGAACTTCGAGCTCTTCGGCGCTCCCCACGTCGCGATCATCACCACCGACGAGGCATTGGGCACCTACGGCGCCGTCGACTGTGGGTTGTACGTGAACAGCTTCCTGCTCGCGGCCCAGAGCCTGGGGGTGGCCACCATTCCGCAGGCGGCGCTCGCGGGTAGCTCCAAGTTCATTCACGAGCACTTCGGCATCGACGACACTCGCAAGGTCGTGTGCGCGATCTCGTTCGGGTACCCCGACACCGACCACCCGGTGAACGGATTCCGCACCGAACGCGAAACCGTCGACAACGTCGTGCAGTGGATGTCGAACTGATGTGGATGTCGAACTGATCACCTGCACTTCCAGGGATTGAGTGTTGAGCTGATTCACCTGAAAGACTGGTGGCATGTCCGACACACCCGAACTGTTCGATCGTCTGCGCCGATTCCCCGATGTCGAGGCACCCAATCTCTTTGCCGTCGACGCGGCTGATCGTCTGATCCTCGACGAGGCCGCCGACGCTCTGGCCGCGGCACCGGCGGGCACCGTCGTCGTGATCGGCGATCACTACGGTGCGCTGACCGCCGGTGTTGCGCTCGTTCACGGAATCGCCGGCGTGCGGGTTCACCAGGATCCACTCACCGGAGAGTTGGCCCTCGCCAACAATGCGCGCGAACTCGGTTTCAGTGACGCCTTCACCTCCCACGGACTGGACGAGGAGTTGCTCAGCGGCGCCCGCGTCGTGCTCATGCAATTGCCGCGTAGCCTCGCTGAACTTGCCGAGATCGCTCAGCTGATCGCGCTGCACGCCGACCCGGCGGTTCGTGTCTTCGCCGGTGGGCGTGACAAGCACATCACCCCGGCGATGAACAAGGTTCTCGGCGAATCGTTTTCCGACGTCAGCGCCTCGCGTGGGCGTCAGAAGTCCCGCGTACTCAAGGCATCGGAACCGAAGACCGATGTTGCCATCACGTTCCCGATGACCGAACGCCTCGACGAGTTCGACCTCGACGTCGTTGCTCACGGCGCCGTGTTTGCCGGTGCGAGCCTGGACATCGGCACCCGGTTGCTCCTGGAGAACCTCGGAAAGATTGCGGTCGATCCGCTGAGCGACGTGATCGATCTGGGTTGTGGCAGCGGCATTCTCGCGGCGGCGATCGCGCGTAAATTCCCGAATGTCCACGTGATCGCAACGGATCAGTCCTCGGCAGCCGTCGCTTCGGCTCTGGCGACCGCAACTGCAAACGGCGTCGGCGATCGGGTGAGCGGCCTGCGCGACGACGCCGTGAGTTCGTTGCCCAGTGCGAGTGCCGATCTGGTTCTGTTGAACCCGCCGTTCCACGTCGGCGCGGCGGTGCACACCGGCGGAGCACTCAAGATGTTCGAAGCCGCCGGTCGCGTCCTGCGTCCGGGTGGGGAGTTGTGGACTGTTCACAACGCGCATCTGGGGTATCGCGAACCGCTGAAAGCTGCGGTGGGTCCGAGCGAGGCGATGGCGAAGAACGCCAAGTTCATCGTGATGAAGTCGGTCAAACCGTCCTAGTATCGAAGAGTGTTGACTTTCCGGAAATGCGCCGGGAACTACAACCGACGCTTCGACGTTGTAAATTACGAGTGCTTTACTTTTAGTTAGGTACACGGACCGTGTCGGAAACTCGGATCCGTACGGCGAACCCGCGACGCACCCGTCGTAGGCCACCACGATGAAGGGATGATCACGGTGCGCACCACCAGCAACCCGGTGTTCCGCAATCTGCCCAAGCAAGAGGGCAACGGATACGCCTCGTTCGGATCTGCGACGGCGGGCGCCTCGCAGGCAACCCAGCAGTTCGGTCAGCCGCAGTACGCTCCGGCCGAGCCGTACCAGACCGGTCCCACCTCGCGGGCCATGACGATCGACGACGTCGTCACCAAGACGGGCATCACGCTCGGTGTGCTGACGATCTCGGCACTGGTGTCGTACTTCCTGGTCAACAACAACGCCGACCTTGCAGCCCCGCTGGTCATCGGCGGCGGTCTCGTCGGCCTCGTTCTGGTTCTGGTCGCGACGTTCGGTCGCAAGATGGACAACCCGGCAATCGTGTTGGCGTACGCCGTCGCCGAAGGTCTGTTCCTCGGTGCGCTGTCGTTCATGTTCACCGATATTCAATTCGGTGGCGTCGGCGGATCGGCACTGATCGCGCAGGCAGTCCTCGGAACCTTCGGCGTGTTCTTCGGCATGCTCGTTGTTTACAAGACCGGCGCGATTCGGGTGACACCGCGTCTGACGCGAATGATCATCGGCGCGTTGATCGGCGTTGTCGTTCTGGCCCTCGGTAACCTCGTCGCAAGCTTCTTCGTCGACGGCGGACTGGGACTGCGTGACGGCGGAACGCTCGCCATCATCTTCAGCCTCGTCTGCATCGGCATCGCAGCCTTCAGCTTCCTGCTCGACTTCGACGCCGCTGATCAGCTGATCCGCGCACAGGCCCCGGAGAAGGCAGCCTGGGGCGTCGCATTCGGCCTCACCGTCACCCTGGTCTGGCTGTACGTCGAGATCCTGCGTCTGCTGAGCTACTTCAACAACGACTAGTTCTCGAGTCGTTCCGTAACACGAAGAAGGGCCCCACTCGGGGCCCTTCTTTTGTCGTCTGTGGGCGGTTACGGTGCTTGGATGCCTAGCAACTGCTTGGTTTGGAGCGAAGGGGAGCGAATGTCGACAAACACCACCGAACCCGTGCTGGTGGCGGACGTCGGAGCAGTGCGAACGCTGACCTTCAACAATCCGGGCCGCCTGAACGCTTTCGATGCGGCCGGCTTTCGAGCGTTGACCAAGGCGCTTGACGACGCGGCGTCGGACGAAGCCGTGGCCGTGGTGATCGTCGAGGGCGCAGGCAAGGCATTTTCCAGTGGCGTCGACCTACGCGCACTCGCCGAACCAGGCACCGACAATTCAGACTTCGGCAATGCATTCGCGCCGCTGATCGTTGCGCTGGTGGAGTTCCCGAAGCCATTGATCGCCGCGGTGCACGGCGCTGCCGTCGGCATCGGCCTGACCATGCTGCTCTACTGTGACGTCGTCTACGTTGCCGAGAACGCACGCCTGCGGGCACCGTTCACGTCGCTGGGTACAGCTCCCGAAGCTGCCAGTAGTTGGTTGCTGCCCAAGGTGATCGGAACGCAGCGAGCCGCCGAGCTGATCCTGTCGGCCCGGTGGCTCAGCGGCGTCGAAGCTGCCGCCTACGGACTGGCGACAGCCGCCGTACCGGCCGACCAGGTACAGGCACGTGCCCGCGAGAGTGCCGAGCAGATTGCCGCCAACATCGGACCGGCAGTCCTTGCCGCCAAGCGACTGCTCCGCCACGGTTGGGCCGACGAAGCCCGCGCCGCTGTGCAGCGTGAGGACGACGCTGCACGAGCGTTGATTCGCGAGTTGGGGAGTTTTGCTCGGAAATTCACGACTACCTGAAACACGACCACACGAAAGCGGCCGCCCGGCAGAAGCCGGGCGGCCGCTTTCTACGTGCTCAGGGGATCAGCTGAGGCGCTCGATCACCATTGCCATGCCCTGTCCGCCGCCGACACACATGGTCTCGACGCCGAAGGTCTTGTCCTGCTCCTGCAGGTTGTTGATCAGGGTGTTGGTGATGCGGGCACCGGTCATACCGAAGGGGTGACCCAGGGCGATCGCGCCACCGGAGATGTTGAGCTTGTCCTCTTCGATGCCCAGTTCGCGAGCGGATCCGAGGACCTGCACGGCGAATGCCTCGTTGATCTCGAACAGGTCGATGTCGGAGATCGACTTGCCGGCGATCTTCAGGGCGTTCTTGACGGCCTGGATCGGGCCGAGGCCCATGATCTCGGGGGACAGGCCCGAGACGCCGGTGGAGACGATGCGAGCGAGCGGGGTCAGGCCGAGTGCCTTCGCCTTGGTGTCGGACATGATCACCAGTGCGGCTGCGCCGTCGTTGAGCGGGCAGGCGTTGCCGGCGGTGACGGTGCCGTCGGGGCGGAAGACGGGCTTGAGGCCGCTGATGCCCTCGTAGGTGGTGCCGGCGCGGGGGCCGTCGTCCTTGGAGACGACGGTGCCGTCGGCGAGGGTGACGGGCGTGATTTCACGCTCGAAGAAGCCGCGAGCGATGGCTTCCTCGGCGCGGTTCTGGCTGCGAACTGCCCAGCGGTCCTGGTCTTCGCGGGTGATGCCGGTGGCCGAAGCGACGTTCTCGGCGGTCTGGCCCATGCCCAGGTACACGTCGGGGATCAGGCCTTCTTCGCGAGGATCGGTCCAGGCGACTCCACCCTCGGCGAGCTTGGCGCTACGAGCCTGCGCTGCGTCGAAGAGCGGGTTCTTGGTGTTGGGTAGGCCGTCGGCGTTGCCCGTGATGAAACTGGAGACGGACTCGACGCCGGCGGAGATGAAGACGTCGCCCTCGCCTGCGCGGATGGCGTGCAATGCCATCCGGGTGGTCTGCAGCGAGGAGGAACAGTAACGGTTGACCGTCACACCGGGGAGGAAGTCGTAGCCGAGCTGAACGGCGACGACGCGGGCGATGTTGAAGCCCGACTGGCCGGCGGGCTGGCCGCAACCGAGCATGAGGTCGTCGATCTCGGTGGGGTCGAGCTCGGGGATCTTTGCCAACGCGGCGGCAACCATCTGAGTTGCGAGGTCATCCGGGCGGATGTCCTTGAGCGAACCCTTCATTGCGCGGCCGATGGGCGACCGTACTGCTGAGACGATTACTGCCTCGGGCATGAAAACTCCTTTTGTGTACTGCTCGTGGGCGGCTTGAAACGCCGTCGAGCAGGGCAAGTTGAATGCAGCTTCGACTTACAATTTACGTTGCCGCTCCCAGATGGTGGTCACGCAGTCTCACTCAGTTGACGTCGGGGCGCTGAACTGCGGGTTTGGTGCGTCTCGCGAAGGCTTTCCACTGGGTTGCCGCTGCCGTCAGTCGGGCCGCGACGGTGCGAGCTTGCGCCGCCTCCGAGACATGGGGGAGTTCGGGTAGCGGGCCACCCTGCCACTCACCCAGAGCCGACGCGAGAACCGGGACGATCTGCTTCGCCGCGAGTTCGTAGCCGGCCGCCGACGGGTGGAAACGATCAGCCGAGAACATCGTGTCGGGCGAGGCCAGGAATTCCTTGGCCAGCAGGTCGGCTAGTGGAACGGGATGACCCCCGGCGTTTCTGGTCGCGGACGCCTGGGCGAGCGCGAGACGATGACCCCATTCACGCACCACGGAGCGCAGTGGTTGTGGGATAGCCGTGACCACCCCCAGATCCGGGCAGGTGCCGACAACAACGACGGCGCCACTCTCGCGTAGCCGTCGTACCGCGTCGCCGAGGCGTTTTGCCGAAGCATGAATTGCGTTCTTCGCCGTGACGTCGTTGGCGCCGATCAGGATCACGGCAGCATCCGGGGGAGGGCCGGCGACGAACATGGCGTCGACCTGCCCACTCAACCCGCGTGAGGTGGCGCCGCCGATGGCCTTGGTGCTCAAACGGATTCGCTTCCCGGTTTCACTCGAAAGTAGCTTCGCGACCTGCACACCCGGAACTTCCGACGCCGTCAGCGCGCCGACGCCGGCCGCCGACGAATCGCCGAAGATCATCAAGTGGAGATCGAAGGGCACGGCCCGCCACCAGAGTTCCGGGTTGTCGGCGCCGGGTGCGTACACCCCGTCCGCCTCGGGTGGCTTGGCGATATTGCGACCGATCACCCCACGGGCCGCCCCCGCCTGCGACATCAGATAGTTGTAGCCCAACCAGGAGAGCGTGCCTGCACTCGATCCGGCCACCACCGTGGCCACCGACGCTTTCAGTCCGGTTCGACTCACACTTGCCAATCTAGCCGGATTGCACCACCTTCGCCCGACGTCCGCGCGCACCGTTTTCTTTCATCTGGGAACATGGACGAATGCGCATCGCGGAACACGTCGTCGACCTCATCGGCAACACCCCACTCGTCAAGCTCACGTCCGTCACGGGCGAAAACTTCGGCACGGTGGCAGCCAAGGTCGAATACCTCAACCCTGGCGGTAGCTCCAAGGACCGCATCGCCGTCAAGATGATCGACGCAGCCGAGGCTTCGGGTGAACTGAAGCCCGGCGGCACCATCGTCGAGCCGACTTCGGGCAACACCGGAATCGGCTTGGCACTCGTGGCGCAAAAGCGTGGATACAAGTGCGTTTTCGTCTGCCCCGACAAGGTCAGCGAAGACAAGCGCAACGTCCTGCGTGCCTACGGCGCCGAGGTGGTCGTGTGCCCCACGGCCGTCGCACCGGACAACCCGAACAGCTACTACAGCGTCTCCGACCGTCTCACCCGTGAGATCCCCGGCGCCTGGAAGCCCAACCAGTACTCCAACCCGGGCGGACCGGAGAGCCACTACGAGACCACCGGTCCCGAGATCTGGGCCGACACCGACGGCAAGATCACGCACTTCGTCGCGGGCGTCGGCACCGGCGGCACCATCACCGGCACCGGCCGCTACCTCAAGGAAGTTTCGGGCGGCAAGGTCAAGGTCATCGGCGCAGACCCCGAAGGCTCCGTCTACTCCGGCGGCACCGGTCGCCCGTACCTGGTCGAAGGCGTCGGCGAAGACTTCTGGCCGTCGGCATACGACCCGTCCATCCCGGACGAGATCATCGCCGTCTCGGATGCCGATTCCTTCGAGATGACGCGTCGCCTCGCCCGCGAAGAGGGACTGCTGGTCGGCGGTTCCTGCGGTATGGCAGTCGTCGCTGCCCTCGAAGTAGCCAAGCGCGAAGGCCCCGACGCTCTGATCGTCGTCCTCCTCCCGGACGGCGGCCGCGGCTACCTGTCCAAGATCTTCAACGATCAGTGGATGGCGTCGTACGGATTCCTGCGCACCCCACTCGACGGCAAGACCAACGTCCCCACCGTCGGCGACGTCCTGCGCGGGAAGTCGGGCGAGCTGCCGGACCTCGTTCACACTCACCCGTCGGAGACTCTGCGCGACGCGATCGAGATCCTGCGCGAGTACGGCGTGTCCCAGATGCCCGTCGTCGGTGCGGAACCGCCGGTCATGGCAGGCGAGGTCGCCGGAAGCGTGTCCGAGCGAGATCTGCTGAGCGCGGTATTCGAAGGCCGAGCGCACCTTGCGGATTCCGTCGAGAAGCACATGAGCAAGCCGTTCCCGCTCATCGGTTCCGGCGAGCCGGTCTCGGCTGCCACGAAGGCGCTCGGTGACACCGACGCACTCATGGTCGTCGACGACGGCAAGCCGGTCGGTGTCATCACGCGCCACGATCTCCTGGGTTTCCTGAGTTCGGATTCCTGAGTACGGATTCCTGCGCCGGTGCCGGCGCCATTAGGCTGGGGACCATGAGTGAGCAACGCAGCAAGGCCGACAACATCAGCTGGCAGGGTTTCTCCACGAAAGCGGTGCATGCGGGTTACGAACCCGATCCGCTGACCGGTGCGGTCAACGTGCCGATCTACGCAAGTTCCACCTTCGCCCAAGACGGCGTCGGTGGAATGCGCAGTGGCTTCGAGTACGCGCGAACGGGCAACCCCACCCGTCGCCCGCTCGAGGCGAACCTTGCCGCGCTCGAATCCGGAACCTACGGCCGAGCGTTCAGTTCGGGAATGGCGGCCACCGACTGCCTGCTCCGTTCGGTACTTCGACCGGGCGATCACCTGGTCATCCCTGACGACGCGTACGGCGGAACCTTCCGTCTCATCGACAAGGTGTTCACGCAGTGGGGGATCGAGTACACCCCGGCTCCGGTGTCCGACGTCGATGCGGTGCGCGCGGCGATGAAGTCCAACACCAAGCTGGTCTGGGTCGAGACGCCCACGAACCCGCTGCTCAATATCGGTGACATCGAGCTCCTTGCCGAGGTCGCCCACGAGGGCAACGCAAAGATCGTGGTGGACAACACCTTCGCGTCGCCGTACCTGCAGCAGCCGCTGCAGCTCGGTGCCGACATCGCGCTGCACTCCACGACCAAGTACATCGGCGGACACTCCGACGTGGTCGGTGGCGCTCTCGTCTGCAACGACGAAGAACTGGACACCGCGTTTGCCTTCCTGCAGAACGGATCCGGCGGCGTTCCCGGCCCGTTCGACGCGTTCCTGACGTTGCGCGGAATCAAGACACTGGCGCTGCGCATGGAGCGTCACAGTGACAACGCGGAGAAGGTCGTCGAATTGCTCGACGGCCACCCCGCGGTTGCCGGCGTCATCTACCCGGGCCTGGCTTCGCATCCGTCGCACAAGGTCGCGGCCAAGCAGATGCGACGCTTCGGCGGCATGATCTCAGTCCGCCTCAAGGGCGGCAAGGCGGCAGCTCTCGACCTGTGCTCGCGCACCGAGATCTTCACGCTGGCAGAATCTCTCGGCGGCGTCGAATCCCTCATCGAGTTCCCCGGCGCGATGACCCACGCCTCGACGGCCGGTTCCGCTCTCGAGGTTCCCGACGATCTGGTTCGCCTGTCGGTCGGCATCGAAGACGCCTCCGATCTGGTCGGCGACATCGAGCAAGCGCTGTCCTGATCTTCGCTCTACAGTAATTCGACTTCGAATCTGCAGTGCGCCTTCACACCTCACGAGGGTGTGGAGGCGCACTTTCTGGAGGCATGCGTGAATCTCGAACAGATAAAGGCTGCACAGCAACTGCTCGCCCCGGTCATGCGACGCACCCCGGTCGTGGCCTCGCGAGTGTTGTCCGAAACCACCGGCTTCGCCGTGAGCTTGAAATGTGAAAACCTGCAGCGCACCGGCTCTTTCAAACCGCGCGGTGCGTACAACCGCATTGCCAATCTTTCCGCAGAGGAACGGGCAGCGGGCGTGGTGGCGGCCAGTGCCGGTAACCATGCGCAGGGAGTTGCCTGGTCTGCAACAGAACTGGGAATCAAGTCGACCGTCTTCATGCCGACGGGTGCGCCGCTGCCGAAGTTGGTGGCCACCAAGGCATATGGAGCTCAGGTCCACCTGCACGGTTCGACTGTCGACGAAGCGCTCGTGGCCGCTCGCGAATTCGCGGACCGGACGGGAGCAGTTCTGGTCCACCCCTTCGACCACGAGGACGTCGTGGCGGGGCAGGGGACTGTGGGGCTCGAAATCCTCGAGCAACTGCCTGAGGTCGGCACTATCCTCGTCCCCACCGGCGGCGGCGGGTTGATCGCCGGAGTGGCCGCAGCAGTCAAAGCTGTACGCCCGCAGGTCCGCATCGTCGGAGTGCAGGCCGAGACCGCGGCTGCCTGGCCGGCGTCGTTGGCAGCCGGGAAGCCGACCGCCTTGGCGTCGATGTCCACGATGGCAGACGGTATCGCCGTTGGCTGCCCGGGCGAGGTTCCGTTCGCCGAAGTTGCCGCCCATGTCGATGCCGTGGTGACGGTCAGCGAGGAAGCGCTGTCCAAAGCGCTCCTGCTGTGCCTCGAACGCGCCAAGCTCATCGTCGAACCGGCCGGCGTTGCGGCCGTTGCGGCCTTGATGACCTGCTCTCCGGAGGAGCTGGGACTGACAGGGCCGGTGTGCGCCGTGCTTTCCGGCGGCAACATCGATCCGCTACTGCTCACGCACGTCATCTCGCACGGTCTGCGAGCGGCCGGACGGTTCCTCGGCGTTCACATCACCATCGACGATCGGCCGGGCGCACTGGTCTCGTTGCTCGAAGTGGTTCGAGCGAACGGCGCCAGCGTGGTCGACGTCATCCATTCCCGTACCGGTGGCGAACTCGCGCTCGACGAAGTGGAAGTCTTCCTCACCGTCGAGACGAGGGGTCCGGACAACAAGGCGGAACTTCTCACCGCCTTCGACCGTGCCGGCTACGCCGTACGACTTCAGAACTGACGCGACTTACTCGTCAGGCCAGCCGCCCAGAACCGTTACGCGGTACTCCTGGTCGACCAGCCTGGCGGGTACGTCGAGTTGATGTAGCCAGTCGATGGCCGAACCGCCCATGCCGACCGCAACCCGACTGAATGCGGCGGCCTGGGCGCAGGAAGATGCAATCACCGACACCGTGCGCCACATCGGCGTCGCCGTCGATTCGCGGTGTAGTGGTTTGACGGTGCTGGCTGTGGCGATCCCGCAGTCGGAAGGAAGCGCTACCTGGCACGTCGGGTCGCCGGGCAGGTCTTGAACCTGAATCTGCCAGCCGTCTTCCGGCGCCGGGCCGGCAACCGCGATGTTCCCGCCGAGGCCGACCAGTACTCCGCACCCGAGAAGCGTGGCGGTCGATGCCGCGCAGTGGTCCGCTGAACTGGCGCGGGCCGTCGCGGACAGATCGAGAACGACGTCGTCCGGGCTGTACACGCGGTTGTTCTCGACGCGAATCTTCCACCAGGAGTGAGGGTCTGCCGACCCGGCCGTCGGCGTGAGTTTGCCGTCGGTCAGTCGTGCGACAGCCAACGCGTCTTCGAGGAAGTGCGCGAACATCGGGGTCACGGCGACGCCGTCGACGTTGCTCGCGGCGCTGACATAGGTACGAATCTCGGAGTCGGCACGATCTCGATTGGTGGCAGCGTCGGCAGCGGTGAGGTACCCGCGCACCAGGCTGGCCGCGGAGGGAAGGACCTCAGGGTCGGTGACGACAACCCGGGCCTGCACACCCCACGTGAGCCACTCGGAGGCCGAGCGCGGAGTGCTCACGAACCGTTGGAGACGGCGTCCGGGGTTCCGAATCCGGCGACCACGACGGGCCGCTTCGCTACGGGATTCTTGGTGTGAGAAGCCGAGGTGTCCGGCGCGAGTGCCGTGGCAGTGGGAGAAGAAACGAGTGAAAGTCCGCCGCTTGCGAGTGCTCCCGCCACAGCCGTGGCTGCGAGGGCGAGGCGAACGGGTCGATACACCGTAGTGCGTCCCCGGGCGGGTCGTGGCCGATCGTCGCTCATGCACTCAGCTTGCACGCCGAACCTGAGAAAAGCCTTGGTGTCTGTAGTCATTTGCGTAACGCCCACCGAGATAAATGAGACATTGGTTACAGGAGTCGCGAGACTGAGCCGTGTCGAATGCATGTTCGAAAGGGTAGATGTTCGCACCGACAAGTTTCGGGTACGACCACGTACGTAGATTTTCAGAGGTTTATCGGAGGTTCGGATGGCAGTCGGTGTCCTGGCGATCGCTGTGTCGATCGGCACCGCACTGGGCGTGATGAGTGGAACTCTCGGAGCGCCCGCACAAGTCGAGAAGAACGAGTCTTCGAATGCTGCAGTCTCACTTGCAGCCTGGAACGGACCGGCACGAACTCAGGACACACCTGAGGGAATCGTGCCTTCCGTACCCTCCAACTTTCCGGGAGCGACATTGGCGCCCGTTGGAGCGGTGGCGGTGTTCGCGCCGTGGATCAAGAAGGCCGGTGCTCTGTGCTCGGAGATCACGCCCGCGGTGATCGCTTCGCTGTACTCGGTCGAGAACGGATTCAAGTACGGACCCGATACCGACATCTCACCGGAAGGTGGGCGCGGGCCTGGCCGCTTCACCACCGCAGCGTGGACGGCATACGGCAAGGACGGTGACGGCGACGGAAAGATGGACATCCTGGGCGTTGCCGATCCGGTGATGACAACCGGATACCGGTTGTGCGATCTCGTGAAGCAAGCGCAGTCCTGGCAGAAGTCCGGTGAGGTCGAGGGCGATACCGTCGACCTCGCGCTCGCTGCCTACGACGTCGGGCCGGACGCAATTCGCGAAGCGGGCGGCGTCCCCGCCGACAAGGCGGGCGAGGTTCCCGCGGAGCAGGCGGTCGCCGCTCCGTTTGTCGCACAGATCAAATCGTTGCAGGACTCGTTCGCTCTGATGCTCGCCCCCTTCGACTACAACAACCTCGCCGCTGCCGTTGGCGGCGTCGTCGAGGCCGGTCTGAAGTTTCTCGGATTGCCGTACGTGTGGGGCGGCGGAAACATCAACGGGCCCTCGATGGGCGGGTTCGACTGCTCGGGTCTGACGTCGTACGCGATCCACGCGGCCACCGGAGTGACTCTGCCCCGGACCTCGGAGACACAGTGGGGCGTCGGCGTCGAGGTCCCGCTGGATCAGGCGCAGCCCGGTGACCTGTTGTTCGGCAACTGGCAGGCAGGCGGTCCCGGCCATGTGGCGATCTATGTCGGGAACGGACAGATGCTTCACGCACCCACATTCGGTGACGTGGTGAAGGTCGGCCCGATCTTCGCCGGCATGAAGGCTCGCCGCGTGGTGTGAGTGGGCCGGAACTGCAACGCCGACAGAGCAAGAAGCGCCACCCGACCGAGTCGGGTGGCGCTTCTTTTCAGAGCTGGTACAGCCGATCAGCTGTGGTAAGGCTCCGCGCTCAGCAGCGTGACCTTCATGGTGCTGCCGTTGGGCAGGTTGTACTCACGCGTGTCGCCGACCTTGGCTTCGAGCAGCGCGCCGCCCAGCGGTGAGTTCGGGGAGTAGACCTCGAGCTTGGCGTCACGTGCGCCTTCTTCGCGGGTAGCGATGAGGAACGTCTCGGTGTCACTCTCGTCGCCGTCGTAGTAGACCTTGACTACGGATCCGGGCAGTGCAACACCGGACTGAGTGGGGGCCTCGCCGACCTTTGCGCTGTTCAGCAGCTCCTGGAGCTGGCGAATGCGGGCTTCCTGCTGACCCTGCTCTTCGCGGGCAGCGTGGTAGCCGCCGTTCTCTTTCAGGTCACCCTCTTCGCGACGCTCGTTGATCTCGGCGGCGATGACCGGGCGATTGGCGATGAGCTGGTCGAGTTCGTTCTTGAGCCTGTCATGTGATTCCTGGGTAAGCCAGGTCACCTGGGTCTCGGTCATCTCGATCACTCCCTAGTAGTCGGAGCCGGGGGCTCCCTCGACGATCGCTGCAACAGCAGCGAACAACGACTCGGAAGCACCACCAGGGATGCAACCTTGCCGTCAAACCTTGCGTCAATGCAGCAATACACGGTTCCACCCGGAACCGTGTATCGGGCAATTCTATCACGCATGACTACCCGCCCTGTCCGGCGCCAAACGTCCGGCAGGGTGGATGCGTTCCGAGGTCAGCTCTTGGTCAGGTACTCCGGAACGTCGAAGCTGCAGCCGTAGACGTCGGCCATGCCTGGCGGCTGGGACGTCTTGACCTCGGTGTTGAACTCGAGGGTCTGATGCTCGGAGGACGGGACGTAGACCTCACGTCGTCCGGTTTCGGATCCGTCCTTCGAGCGAGCGCGCACGATGCACATCGCGTCACGTGACGAGTCGTCGCGTGTGACGGTGAAGCGAATCTTCACCGTGGAGTCGTTGGCGATGTCGAACGAGATGGTCTCGGTCTCGATTTCCTTGACCGCAAATTTTCCGTACGCGTAGTACGCGATTCCGCCGCCTACGACGATGACGAGTGCGGTCAGAGCCCACACCATCCACTTGCGGGGACTGCTCGTGCGAGTTGTGCTCGGGTACCGATCTTGGGGAAGCGGTTTGCTCATCACTCTGCTCTCGAAGACTCGAGTTCACGTGTCGTGCAGCAACTGACTGTGTCCCGCCGAATTACCGAAGGGGTCACGGCTGCGCCAGGAACTCTCGGGTGGAACTATAGAGGACGTGTCCCGTCGCGCCGTCGGTAGGTTTGTCGGCAGTCGGTACGTTTGACGGCAACCACCCGGAGTAATCCGAGCGGTGCACAGCGTGTGACTCGAAGACTGCCGGTGACGGCTACAGGTGAACTGCCGGTGACGGCTACAAGTGAACTGCCGGCAACGGCTACAGGTGAAGTTGAGGTGAACGAACACGTGAGCGGATTCCGGCTCATGGCCGTCCATGCCCATCCCGACGACGAGTCGAGCAAGGGTGCGGCCACCACCGCCCGTTATGCAGCCGAAGGCCACGAAGTGATGGTCCTGACGCTCACCGGGGGTGAGCGTGGCGACATTCTCAACCCGGCCATGGACGTTCCCGGTGTCCGCGATCGAATCAGCGAAGTTCGCCAGGAGGAGATGGCCGAGGCCGCTCGCATCCTGGGCGTGAAGCAGCGCTGGCTCGGTTTCGTCGATTCCGGGCTCCCCGAGGGTGATCCTCTTCCGCCGCTGCCCGAAGGGTGCTTCGCCCTCGTTCCGCTCGAAGAGTCGACGCGCGCTCTGGTCAAGGTGATTCGCGAGTTCCGTCCCCACGTCGTCACGACGTACGACGAGAACGGCGGATACCCGCACCCGGACCACATCCGGTGCCACGAGGTGTCGATGGCTGCCTACGAGGCCGCTGCCGATCCCGAGTACTTCCCCGAGGACGGTCAGCCGTGGGAAATCAAGAAGGTCTACTACTCGCACGGATTCATCCGTAAGCGCCTCGAACTCTTCCAGGAGGAGTACGAGCGTCGCGGTGAGCCGTTCCCGATGGCGGACTGGCTCAAGAAGTGGAAGACCGAGCGCGGCGACATGATGGTTCGGGTGACCACTCAGGTCACGTGCGGCGACTACTTTCCCCAGCGCGACGACGCTCTGCGTGCGCACGCGACGCAGATCGATCCCAACGGTTCGTTCTTCGCTGTGCCGCTCGATATTCAGCAGAAGATCTGGCCCACCGAGGAATTCGAGCTCGCCAAGACGCGGGTCACCACGTCCATTCCGGAAACCGACCTGTTCGCAGGTCTCGAAGAGGACGCTCAGAAGTGAATGCTCTGTCCGCCGAGGTAGTTCTCGGCACCACACAATTTCTTGCTCAGACCCCGAGTAACCCATCCGGCCCGGAGTTCGGAAAGTCGTCTCCGGTCGGCCTGCTGGTGATTCTTGCGCTGCTCATCGGTGTGATCCTCTTGGTCCGGTCGATGAACCGCCAGCTCAAGAAGCTGCCGGAAACGTTCGAACCGGATCATCCCGAACTCGATCAGCAGGCAGACGAAGGCACCGACCGGGGAGCGATCACAGCTCCGAGCCCGGCGGAACCGAACGTCTCTACCGAGAAGAAGCCGAAGCAAGAATCCTGAGACGAACGAGGTAGCGACGATGGACCCACGGCTGCGGAACAACCTGGGTGGGTCCTCGAGCCCCTACCTGCGTCAGCACGCCGACAATCCGGTCCACTGGCAACAGTGGGGCGAAGAGGCGATGGAGTGGGCGCGCGAGCGCAACGTGCCGATCCTTCTCTCGATCGGATACTCGGCGTGCCACTGGTGCCACGTCATGGCGCACGAGTCGTTCGAGAACGACGAGATCGCGGCCGTCATGAACGCGAACTTCGTCTGTGTGAAGGTGGACCGCGAAGAACGTCCCGACATCGACGCCGTCTACATGAATGCGACGGTCGCGATGACCGGTCAGGGCGGCTGGCCCATGACCTGTTTTCTGACTCCCGACGGTTCACCGTTCTACTGCGGCACGTATTACCCGCCGACGCCTCGCGGCGGAATGCCGTCGTTCACACAGCTTCTCGAAGCGATAGTCGACACCTTCACGAATCGGCGCGACGAGGTCGACAACGCGGCGCAGTCGATCGTCACGGAACTTCAGCGCGCGTCTGGCGGAATTCCGTACGGCGGAGCGCCTATCGACGCCGAACTGCTGAACGCGGCGGGTCGATCGATCCTCGGTGACGAGGACATCCCGCGCGGGGGATTCGGTGGGGCACCGAAGTTTCCACCGTCGGCACTACTGGAGGGGCTGCTCCGACAGTTCGAGCGAACGGGTTCGGGCGAGATCCTCGGCGGTATCGAGCGCACCGCCGAAGCAATGGCACGCGGCGGTATCTACGACCAGTTGGGCGGGGGATTCTCGCGCTACTCGGTCGATGCCGAGTGGGTGGTTCCGCACTTCGAGAAGATGCTCTACGACAATGCGTTGCTCCTGCGGTTCTACGCGCACTTGGCGCGGCGAACCGGATCGGACCTGGCCACCCGCGTAGCCAGGGAGACCGCAGGATTTTTGCTCTCCGATCTGCTGACCGAGAACGGTTGCTTCGCTTCGGCTCTCGATGCCGACACCGACGGCGTCGAAGGCCTCACGTACGTATGGACGCCGACGCAGCTGGTCGAGGTACTCGGTGCGGAGGACGGGCAGTGGGCGGCGGACTTGTTCCGGGTCACCGATACCGGAACCTTCGAAGAGGGTGCGTCGGTATTGCAATTGCTCCGTGACCCCGACGACTGGTCGCGCTGGCAGACGGTCTCCGACGCTCTCCGTGCCGCCCGGGCTCAGCGTCCACAGCCTGGCCGCGACGACAAAGTGGTGACGGCCTGGAACGGGTTGACCGTCACGGCTTTGACGGAAGCGGGACTTGCCCTGGACCGACCCGACTGTATCGCGGCGGCCGCCGAGTGCGCTGGCGCTCTTCTCGACCTTCACCTGGTGGACGGTCATTTGCGTCGCGCTTCCCTCGGCGGGGCTGTCGGCACCCCGACGGCAGTGCTCGAGGATTACGCAATGTTGGCCACCGGCCTCCTGGCTCTCTACCAGGCAACGGGATTCGCGCGGTGGCTCGATGCGGCGCAGCAGTTGCTCGACGTCACGCTCGACCACTTCGCCGATCCGGCCGAGCCGGGAAGCTGGTTCGACACGGCCGATTTCGCGGAGTCCCTCGTCACACGGCCCCGAGACCCGTTGGACGGCGCGACGCCGTCCGGTGCGTCGAGCGTCGCGGAGGCTCTGTTGACCGCGGCGGCGTTGACCGATGCCGGTCGATCCTCTCGTTACGCCCAGGCCGCGGCGGACGCGTTGGCGAGGGCCACGCTGCCGCTCGAGCGTGCGCCTCGGTCGGCGGGACACTGGCTCACAGTGGCGGAAGCGTCGTTGCGTGGTCCGATACAGGTTGCCGTCGTCGGGGAAGGTTCGCTGTTGGCCGATGCCCGGCGGCTTGCCCCGGGTGGTGCAGTGGTTGTCGGCGGAGCGCCGGATTCTTCACCGCTGCTTGCAGATCGCCCCCTTGTCGACGACGGTGAAGCCGCGTACATC
This sequence comes from Rhodococcus sp. 5A-K4, assembly GCF_046097995.1. Lineage (NCBI taxonomy): Bacteria > Bacillati > Actinomycetota > Actinomycetes > Mycobacteriales > Nocardiaceae > Rhodococcus > Rhodococcus sp. 5A-K4. The sequence goes on along the minus strand of NZ_JBJURM010000015.1, from coordinate 10,319 downwards.
TGTCGGGGATTCGTGTGTGATCGGCCGGTGACGACGGTGGTGGAACTGGCGAATCAGTTGAACACGACGAGCCATACCGCGATGTAGTGGCAGATCGCTGCAATGACAGTGGCAGCGTGGAAGAACTCGTGATGCCCGAACGTCGTCGGCCACGGGTTGGGCCATTTTGTCGCGTACAGAATTGCGCCGACGCTGTAGAAGATTCCGCCGACGAGCAGCAGCACCATCGGCGCCACACCGACCTGGTGTGTCAGTTCACCGACCACGGGAACGATCGCCCAGCCGAGGAGAAGGTAGAGCGGTACCCCCACCCATTTCGGCGCGGTGGGCCAGAGCATCTTGAGGGCAACGCCGGCCAGTGCACCTGCCCACACGATCGCAAGAATGATCTTGCCGGTGTGGGTGGGAAGGCCGAGCATGGCGAACGGTGTGTAGCTGCCGGCGATGAAGAGAAAGATCATCGAATGGTCAGCACGCTTCATCCACGTACGGCCCTTGACGGTCTGCCACTGGATGCGGTGATACGTCGCGCTGATGCCGAAGAGGCCGCAGATCGTGATGCTGTAGATCGCGGTTGCCCAAGCCGCCTTGGCGCCCACCTGAGCGCCGGCTACGGAGACGAGAACGATGCCCGCGACGACGGAGACACCGAGCGCCCACAGATGGATCCAACCGCGCATGCGTGGTTTGACCGGAAGCTCGTCGAGCCCGAATGCCGTCATGTGCAACCCCTCTCGTTCCATGCTGTTGCGAACTGCGTAACCTACGGTACCGTAGGTTACGCACCAGTAGCATAACCTACCTGCGGGTTTTCGACGCGTACAAAAAGCGTGACGGCGCTCGCATGTGGCTGTCACTGCCGGGCGTAGTCTTTGACACCATGGTGATGTCACGGTGAATCTGCGCGGACTGCTGTACAGCATCTACGAGCGACGGCTCCTCAGTCATCTCGACGGTCTCGCGCACCCACGGCACGTAGCCGTGATGTGTGACGGAAACCGGCGATGGGCTCGCGAGAACGGCTTCACCGATGTCAGTCACGGGCACCGCATGGGCGCGCTCAAAATTGCCGAATTGCTCGAGTGGTGCGACGCCGCCGGAATCGAGATGGCAACCATCTACCTGCTCTCGACCGAGAACCTGCGCCGCGAGCCGGAAGAACTCGACACGCTCCTCGAGATCATCACCGACGTCGTCGAAGAGATCTCCGGGCCCGGCAAGAACTGGAGTGTGCAGATCGTCGGTGCTCTCGATCTTCTGCCCCCCGAGCAGTCCAGGCGCTTGCGGGAAGCGGCGGCGGGGACCAGTGGCCGAACCGGGACACATGTCAACGTCGCGATCGGATACGGCGGACGTCAGGAGATCGCCGACGCCGTCCAATCGCTCCTGCGTGACAAGATCGGTGCGGGTCTGAGCGGAGACGAACTGATCCAGGCTGTCACAGTCGACGGCATCGACGGTCATTTGTACACGTCGGGACAGCCCGATCCGGATCTGGTGATCCGCACCTCCGGCGAGCAGCGGCTCTCCGGATTCCTGTTGTGGCAGAGCGCTTATTCGGAGATCTGGTTCACCGAGGCGTACTGGCCCGAGTTCCGTCGAGTCGACTTTCTTCGAGCCTTGCGTGACTACGCGGCGCGCCACCGCCGGTTCGGCGCCTGAGCCGTCTCAGAGCTTGCGCAGGCGCAGCCGGTTGATCGTGTGATCGGCGTCCTTGCGCAGTACCAGGGTTGCGCGGGGGCGGGTGGGGAGAATGTTCTCCACCAGGTTCGGGTGATTGATCGAGTTCCAGATCTCCTTCGCCGCGATGGTCGCGTCACGGTCGGAGAGGCCGGAGTAGTGGTGAAAGTGAGCGTTCGGATCGGCGAACGACGTGTTGCGTAGCGCGAGGAACCGCTGGATGTACCAGGCTTCGATGTCCTCGATACGGGCGTCGACGTAGATCGAGAAGTCGAACAGATCGGAGACCATCAGACGCGGGCCGGTCTGCAGGACGTTGAGGCCCTCGATGATGAGGATGTCAGGCTGGCGGATCAGGTGGTACTGGCCCGGGATGATGTCGTACGACGTATGCGAATAGACCGGCGCCGCTACCTCTTCCGCCCCGGACTTGACTTCGGTGACGAAGCGCAACAGCTTGCGGCGATCGTAACTTTCGGGAAAACCCTTGCGGTGCATGATGCCCCGACGCTGGAGTTCCCTGGTCGGATAGAGGAATCCGTCCGTGGTGACGAGGTCGACGCGTGGATGGTGGTCCCAGCGGGCCAGGAGAGCTTGCAGCACACGAGCAGTCGTGGATTTTCCGACCGCGACCGAACCGGCGACACCGATGACGAAGGGCACCTGACGGTCGGGATGCTTCTCACCGAGGAACGTCGCGGTGGCCGCGAACAGCCGTTGGCGTGCCGCCACCTGCAGGTGGATCAGACGTGCGAGGGGGAGATAAACCTCGGCAACTTCTTCGAGATCGATCTGCTCGCCGAGACCACGCAGGCCGTACAACTCGTCCTCGGTCAACACCAGCGGCGTCGACTTACGCAGTGTCCGCCACTGCTTGCGGTCGAACTCGACGTAGGGACTCGATTCGTTGGTGCGCGCCATCAGCCCAGCTCACCGGCATGTAGTGAACCCGGGGCCCGGCGGACGAAACAGCTATGCGAGCAAGCCAGGCGCGTGTGCGCACGATCCGAGTGCATAGTCGGATTGTGCTCGGTGCCACGTCCGGGACTTTCGCCGGGTGGCATTCCGGAGCGAGCGGCTAGGCTCGGTCGTTATGGATCCAGACACACTTGTTCGCCAATATCTGCTGCTCGGACTGGGTTTCGACCGTCTCGAAGACGGGTTCGTCGACGCGTTCACCGGTGACCCCGCGCTGCGTAAGCAGATCGAGAGCGCCCCGAAGCCCGATCCGCGTGAACTTGCCCGCACGGCACGTGAATTGCGGGGCGAGCTGGCCGGAAGTGGTCTGAATGCCGAGCGCGCTCACTTCATCGACGTTCACCTTCGCGCCCTGGAATGCTCCGGGCGCAAGTTCGCGGGTGAGGACATCGGCTTCGTGGACGAGGTGGAGGCGTACTTCGACGTACGAATCGAAAAGGGAAACGAGGACGCCTACAGCGACGCGCACCGGTTGATGGGTGAAGTTCTGCCCGGTCCGGGACCGCTGGCACAGCGAGTGCAGGCGCATCGCAAGGCCGACGAGATCCCCGCGGCGAGACTGAACGAGTGCGTCGAGGCAATGTCGAGTGCGCTGCGCGATCTGGTCCGCGGCACGTTCGGGCTTCCGGCGTCGGAAACCGTCGAATACGAAGTGGTGGGGGACAAGCCGTGGTCCGGCTTCAACTACTACCTTGGTGACTACCGCTCCAAGGTTGCGATCAATTCGGATCTGCCGCAGTTCATGGCCAACCTGCCGCGGCTGATCGCGCACGAGTCCTACCCCGGCCATCACACCGAGCATTGCCGTAAGGAAGCCGGTCTGGTCGGTTCGGGTCAGCTCGAGCAGACACTGTTCCTGGTCAACACGCCGCAGTGCATCATGGCCGAAGGCCTTGCAGATCTGGCGCTGGAAGCGATCGTCGGTCCGGAGTGGGGCTTGTGGGCGCAGGACATCTACGCCGATCTCGGCTTGTCTTTCGACGGGGAAAAGGCGCAACGGCTCTCCGCCGCGTCGGGGCAACTGCTGAGTGTTCGTCAGGATGCCGCTCTGATGTTGCACGACGAGGGGCGCAGCCTCGACGACGTGGCACTGTTCCTCGAACGGTGGTCGCTGTCGACGCCGGAACGCGCTCGCCAATCGCTCAAGTTCCTGTCTTCACCGCTGTGGCGGGCGTACACCAGCACGTATGTCGAGGGATACCGGCTGCTCGGGGGCTGGCTGGACGAGGTGCCGGTGGGCGCAGAGCGCACCGAACGCTTCCGCAGGCTGCTCGACGAGCCGCTGGTCCCCAGCTCTCTGCGTGCTGCCTAGTGCCGGGTGGAGACGGCGGGAGCGAACTTCGTAGACTGGACGCATTCGTTTCCGCATCCAGCTTGGAGATTCCTCGATGACCGCTGTGCCCGGCTCCGACGTCAACTCTGCATCACTCGCCGAACTCGACCCCGAAGTCGCCGAGGCGATGGCTGGTGAATTGGCTCGTCAGCGCGACACGCTCGAGATGATCGCGTCGGAGAACTTCGTTCCCCGCTCGGTTCTGCAGGCTCAGGGCAGCGTCCTGACCAACAAGTACGCCGAGGGCTACCCGGGACGTCGTTACTACGGCGGTTGCGAGCACGTCGACGTCATCGAGGATCTGGCGCGCAACCGTGCGAAGGAACTCTTCGGTGCAGAGTTCGCGAATGTTCAGCCGCACTCGGGCGCACAGGCCAACGCTGCTGTTCTGATGGCACTGATGAACCCGGGTGAGAAGCTGCTCGGCCTCGACCTTGCACACGGTGGTCACCTCACGCACGGCATGAAGCTGAACTTCTCCGGCAAGTTGTACGACGTCGCGTCCTACGGCGTCAGCAAGGAAGATCACCGCATCGACATGGACGAGGTGCGCTCGATCGCCCTCGCCGAGAAGCCGAAGGTCATCGTTGCCGGTTGGTCCGCGTACCCGCGTCAGCAGGACTTCGCGGCGTTCCGTGCGATCGCCGACGAGGTCGGGGCGTACCTGTGGGTGGACATGGCTCACTTCGCCGGACTGGTTGCCGCAGGCCTGCACCCGTCGCCCGTCCCGTACGCGGATGTCGTCTCCTCGACCGTCCACAAGACACTCGGTGGACCGCGTTCCGGCCTGATCCTGGCGAAGAAGGAGTGGGCCAAGAAGCTCAACTCCGCTGTCTTCCCGGGTCAGCAGGGTGGACCGCTCATGCACGCCATCGCGGCCAAGGCAGTCACCTTCAAGATCGCTGCCGGTGAAGAGTTCAAGGATCGTCAGGCACGCACCCTTTCCGGTGCGCGCATCCTTGCCGAGCGTCTGGGCAACAAGGACGTCGCAGACCAGGGCATCAGTGTCCTGACCGGCGGCACAGACGTCCACCTCGTTCTCGTGGACCTGCGTAACTCGCAGCTCGACGGCCAGCAGGGTGAGGACCTTCTGCACGAAATCGGCATCACGGTCAACCGCAACGCTGTTCCGTTCGATCCCCGCCCGCCGATGACCACCTCCGGTCTGCGTATCGGTACCGCAGCGTTGGCCACCCGCGGATTCGGCGATGCCGAGTTCACCGAGGTCGCCGACATCATCGGTACCGCTCTGGCCGGCAACGCGGATCTGCCGGCGCTGCGTGCGCGCGTCGCCAAGCTCGCCCTCGACCTTCCGCTGTACGACGGTCTCGAGAACTGGGGCCTGCTCAGCAAGAACGTCTAGGTATTCCTTCACCGACGGCCCGGTCCCTTTCGAGGGGCCGGGCCGCTGGTTTTTTGCCAGTCGCGGATTGTGGCATCGGTCACATGACCGATGGTGGCCGAGTTCGGCGCTTCCTAGCCTGAGAGCATCACCCCTCCGGCGAAGGAAACCCCATGACCGAACAGAATCTGCATTGGCTCTCCGCTACCGAGATGGCGGCGTCGGTCGCGTCGAACAGTCTCTCGCCCAACGAGATTGCCGAAGCGATGATCCAGCGCGTCGACGCCGTCAATCCGTCGATCAACGCGATAGTGCAGTTCGATCGCGAGCAGGTCACGCGCGACGCGGCCGAACTCTCACGGCAACAGGAATCGGGCGAGAAACTCGGCCCGCTGCACGGCGTTCCATTCACGATCAAAGATCTGACGGCAGTCGACGGGCTGCCGACCACGTTCGGGATGAAGCCGATGGCCGACAACATCGCGACGGGAAATGCCGTCGTCGTGGACAGGCTGCGCGGCGCCGGCGGACTGTTCCTGGGAAAGACGAACACTCCCGAAAGCGGTTACTACGGTGGCACGGACAACCACCTGTACGGGCCGACGCACAACCCGTGGAAGCTCGGCAACAGCGCGGGCGGGTCCAGTGGCGGTGCGTCGGCTGCTGTGGCTGCAGGCCTCGGGCCACTTGCCGAGGGCAGTGACGGCGCCGGATCGGTGCGTATCCCGTCGGCGCTCTGCGGGGTCGTCGGGCTCAAACCGACCACCGGCGTGATTCCTCAGACCATCCTGGCCGGGCGCTTCTACAACTGGGCGTACCACGGTCCGATCACCAGGACCGTCGCCGACAACGCGCTGATGCTCGACATCATGGCCGGGCCGGACAATGCGGATCCGCTCTCGATCGAGCGTGCGGAGACCTCGTACGTCGAAGCGGCGAAGGGTGACGTGAAGGGGCTTCGCGTCGCGTGGTCGACGAATCTCGGCCTCGGCCATGTTGATCCGGAGGTGCTGGCGGTGTGCCTCGACGCGCTGGCGGCATTCGAGGAATTGGGTGCCCAGATCACCGAGGCCACCCCGCAGTGGGGAAATCCGTCGGAGTCGATGTGGAACGGCATCTGGGTTCCCGGTTTCGCTTCCGAATACGACTTGCTCGACTGGGAGAACCAGCGCGGCGAGGTCGACGACAACCTGATCGAGATCATGCACGAGGCCGAGCGGCTCACCGGTGTCGACGTGGGGCGGGCCGACGCATTCCGCGGCGTCATGTGGGACACGTGGACCACGTTCATGAACGACTACGACGTGTTGGTCTCGCCGACCTTGGCTTCGGCCACGTTCCCGCTCAGTCAGTTCGCGCCGTCGTGGCTCGAAGGTGCGTCGTTGCGTGAGCAGTTGCTCGATTGGCTCTTCACCTACCCGTACAACATGCTCAACAACCCCGCGATCACCGTGCCAGCCGGATTCACCGCCGACGGTCGACCGGTGGGGCTGCAGATCGCCGCACGCCACCGCCAGGACGCACTGGTTCTGCGGACTGCCGCGAACTTCGAAGCGGTGCGTCCGTGGGCGGACAGGAAGCCGGCCGATTCACTGGTGGTGGCCTAGCTCACACGATTGGCTAGATTGGTGTGATGACGTCTGTACTGCCTGATCGCGGCGCTGGACCTGACATGTTCGCGCCGCGATCGCCGGCGGCCGGGGCGTACGGCATTCTCGGCCTGTGCGCCGAAGAACTCCGCACACGTGGACTCGCGTACTCGGCTGCGGCGGTCACGTACCGAGACCCGTCGAGCGGACGGCATCGGGCTCTGGCGAGTTCCGGATACGACGCCAGGGTGCTCGAGTTCCTGCTCGACGACTTCGTCGCCGATCGCAATCTCTTCGGCATCATTCGCGAGGCTTCGGGCGTGCCAGTGTTCTGGCAGGACGTGCCACGATTCGAGCAGGTCGAGATGGTTACCGATGTTCTGCGGCCGTCCGGGTACGCCGAGGGCGCGTCGGTCGCATTGGGGTTCTCCGGCCGTGAGGTGACCGGATTGCTGCACATGAGCTTCGCGGATTCCGGCGTCGTCGATCGCGTGCGCGAGGTGGTGGCGGCGTCCAGCGCGGCCTGCTCGCGCGTCGTGGGGGACCAGGTGGCGCTCGATCGTGTCCATCTGAGCCCACGGGAGATCCAGGTACTGCAATTGGTGGCCAGGGGCGCGGGCAATGTCGAGATCGCCGAGGAGTTGTTCGTCAGCCGTCGCACCGTCGCCACCCACCTCGAGAACATCTTCGTCAAGACCGGAACCAATTCGCGGGTTCAGGCAGCGGTGCGCGCCGCGAAGTGGGGTCTGATCGAGTCCTGAGTGACGCTGAATCACACGAGTGGCATTTTGTTACCTGGCGTTCACCAGATGTGCGGCTCGTTCCGTGGCGCGAGTGTCCGATCCGCAGTACCGTCGGCAGTAACGAGTAACCAGAAGTTACTTGTGCGGGAGGTTCTGATCGTGACTGAAACACTCAGTACGAGAGGGCCGGCGCCCGGCCCTTGTTTCAGCTGACACAGCGTCACCTGACACCAGAGCCGTCCGGCCCAGCGAGCTGAGTTTGCGCGGGTGCCGCGCAGACCTAGGAGCCCAACGTGACTGCATCACGCTCCGTCTCTGCCCACTCGGCCCGGGCTGATCTATCAGCCGGGAATCATTCGGGAGATGCACTTCGCACGTACGTCTTGGATACCTCGGTACTACTGTCCGATCCATGGGCTGTCACTCGATTTGCCGAACACCACGTGGTACTGCCACTGGTCGTGATCAGCGAACTCGAAGGCAAGCGACACCACCACGAACTGGGATGGTTCGCCCGAGAATCGCTCCGCATGCTCGACGATCTCCGGATCGAATACAGCCGCCTCGACCGTCCGGTACCGATCGGCACCGAGAACGGGACACTGCAGGTCGAACTCAATCACACCGACCCTGCGGTCTTACCCGTCGGATTCCGCACGGACAGTAACGATTCGAGGATTCTGGCGTGCGCGCTGAACCTTGCGGCGGAGGGCAAGGACGTAGTCCTCGTCAGTAAGGACATTCCGCTTCGTGTGAAGGCAGGCGCGGTGGGACTACCTGCCGACGAGTACCACGCTCACGACGTCGTGCCATCCGGATGGACGGGCATGACCGAGCTGGACGTCGCCTCGACGGACATCGACGAGCTGTTCAACGAGGGTTTCCTGGACCTTGACGAAGCGCGAGATCTGCCGTGTCACACGGGTCTTCGTCTGCTCGGTGGTTCGTCGAGCGCCCTCGGTCGGGTGACTCCCGACAAGCGCATCCAGTTGGTGCGCGGTGAGCGTGAGGCGTTCGGACTGCACGGCCGCTCTGCCGAGCAGCGCATTGCGCTCGATCTCCTCATGGACGAGAGCATCGGCATCATCTCTCTCGGCGGCAAGGCAGGCACCGGTAAGTCGGCCTTGGCTCTGACAGCAGGTTTGGAAGCCGTTCTCGAGCGCCGCACCCAGCGCAAGGTCGTCGTCTTCCGTCCGCTGTATGCCGTTGGCGGACAAGAACTCGGCTACCTTCCCGGTAGTGAGAGCGAGAAGATGGGCCCGTGGGCTCAGGCCGTTTTCGACACTCTCGACGGGTTGGCTTCGCCGGAGGTTCTCGAAGAGGTTCTCGCCCGCGGAATGCTGGAAGTGCTGCCGCTGACGCACATTCGCGGTCGGTCGCTGCACGATTCGTTCGTGATCGTCGACGAAGCGCAGTCACTCGAACGAAATGTTCTGCTGACAGTGCTTTCTCGTCTGGGAACCGGCTCGCGGGTGGTTCTCACGCACGACGTCGCGCAGCGTGACAACCTGCGAGTGGGCAGGCACGACGGAGTTGCGGCCGTCATCGAGAAGCTCAAGGGGCACCCGCTTTTTGCGCACATCACACTCACGCGCAGTGAGCGGTCGCCGATCGCCGAGTTGGTGACCGACATGCTCGAGGAGTTCGGCCCTACTTCCTGAGAAGCGATCTCCCCGTGCGGACTTCGGTCTGCACGGGGAGATTCTTGGGTTTTCAGTAGTTCAGTTTTGCAGCGGTCCGAGTTCGTTGTCGAGAACTTCCTGCACCACACGCATTGCCGCCAGCCCCGCCGGCGCGCCGCAGTACGCGCTCGCGTGGATCACGGTTTCGACGATCTCGGTGCGCGTCAAGCCGTTTCGTAGTGCTCCGCGTACGTGGCCTTTGAGTTCGTTCTCCGCGCGCAGCGCGATCAGCATCCCCAGATTGATCAGACTGCGGCTGCGGCGATCGAGTCCGGGACGCGTCCATACCGAACCCCAGACGTTGGCCGTCACGAAGTTCTGCAGTTCTTCGCTGTCGGTGCCGCGGGTGCGCTCGAAGGCGGCGTCGACAAAATCGGCCCCCATGACTTCGGTGCGCACAGCCAAGCCGGCGTCGAAGGAGTCAGGCGTGGTGTTCTCGGGCATGGCAGGTTCGCTCGCTTTCGGCAGGTGATTTCAGGCCGGAGCAAGCCTACTTCGTGTCCCGCTCCCGACGACTGCACGGCCGACCGCGGTCACCACACCCCACGCGACGTCTCGCAGACTGAAGTAGTCACGCCAGACGGAGACCTTGCCGTCGCGCAGTTCGAAAGTTCCGCACACCCAGAATTCGATGCGCAGCGGCCCGACGGTCAGGATGTCGGTGCGTTCGGTGAGCACCGTGGACTCGTCGCCGACGATGTGGTGCATCTCGGCCTCGAATTTCAGTGAAGGCTTGGTGACCAGACGAAGCGCTCGCACGACGGTCTTCTTGCCTCGCAGTGTGGGGAGCGAGACGTTCTGCCAGACGATGTCGTCTGTCATCAATTCGGCTGCTGCGTCCACGTCGAAATCGGTGAGGGCCGCGAACATTGCGTTCACCGTGGCTGTCGAACTACTCATGGGGTGTCCTACTTTCTTAGGTGCGGGTTTGATCCGGTCATTCGTAAGATCGGAGAGCCCCTGGGAGCTGCG
>NZ_JBJURM010000014.1:0-164095 GCF_046097995.1 Rhodococcus sp. 5A-K4 | reverse complement strand
CAACGAACCGGTCTCGGAATCGCAGATCAACTGAACGTCACTGTCTCACTTGACTTGACACATAGCGGACGAGCTGTCAGTGCACCTGTTCTGTCTCCTTCGTTCGTGTTCTGTTCGACCACGCGGATTGCGCAGTGACCAGGCAGCCGGCGATCAGGGTGATGATCGCGATGACGCGCACGGCGCTGTCCGCGCCGGTGGTGAAGGCACTCAGGACGGCGTCGTGAGCGAGGGGAGTGTCGGCCATCTCGAGTCCGTCTGCGACCGTGCGTGGCGCGGCGCCGTCTCCGTCGCGCATCGAGTCGGGCAATGCGCTGATGAAACGGCTGGTCAAGATGGTGCCGATGACGGCGACGCCCAAGGCGCTGCCGAATTCTCGTGCCGTCGCCTGCAGTCCTGAACCGACGCCTGCCTGTTCGAGGGGCAGCGAGTCCGCGATGTCGTGAGTCAATACGGGGAGCGCGGCTGCCGCGCCGATGCCGATGACAACGAGCCACAACGCGTAGGCGAAATAGGGAGTGTGGGCTGTGCTGGTCGACAGCCCGAACATGCCAACCCCGATAAACACGAACGCTGCCGCCACGGTGATGGTGGAACCCAGACGAGCCGAGATCAGCGGCACGAAGCGAGCACCGAACAGCAGTGGAATGGTCAGCGGTATCACCGCCAGGCCGGTGGTGAGAACGCTGAAACCCTTGGCATACTGCAGAAATGAAGCGTTGACGTAGAACAGTGCGAACAGACCGAAGAACGCGACGGTCATTCCCAGGCATCCCGCGCGAAGCAGAGGAAGGCGGAACAACCGCGGATCCAGCAAGGGTTGCTCGACGCGGAGCTCGACGATGATCCATGCCGCATAAAGCGCCGCCGACGCGACGAATGCTGAGATCACCGTGACACTGCCCCAACCACTTTCGGGTCCTTCGATGACGCCGACCAGCAACCCGAACGTCGCCGCCGTCAGCAACACGGTTCCGACGGGGTCGAGACCGCGGTGATTTCGAGGGGTGCGAGGAGCGAGATAGGCGACTGCGGCAGCACCTGCCAACGCGATGGGTACGACGGCGACGAACAACCAGCGCCAGGACCCGGTCTGCAGAAGCGCGCCACCACCGACATTCCCTGCCACGCCGCCGAATCCGGTCGACGATGCCCAAATGGCAATTGCGCGAGGACGCTTCTGTGGGGGAGTCGCGTGCATGAGGATTGCGAGGCTGTTCGACAGAACACAGGCGGCTCCGACTCCGGTGACGCAGCGGCCGATCAGCATCACCGCCACTGTGGGGGAACTCGCGGACACGGCGGCGCCTGCTGCGAAGAGGATCAACCCGATGGTCAGCACCCCTTTGCGTCCGAAGCGATCACCGAGTGCCCCGCAGGGGATCACCAGACAGGCGAAGACCGTGACGTAGGAATCGACGATCCATAGAAGCTGCGTCGAGGAAGGATGCAGAGAACCGGACGTCAGGAGCGGAACTGCCAGGTTGATGGCAGCGACGAACGCAATAACGAGGACGGTGACCGCGCACAACGTTGCGAGCACCAATCCTTGTCGCGCGTCCGAGTTCGCCCGACCCTCCGTCGGTATCGAAGTATTTGTGGACAAGACGCACCTCTTTGCAAAAATTTGTTCTATTGCGGGAGTTGTTGATCGACAGCCAATTCGGCTACTGAAACGACAGTAGGGATCTCGGTAACGTGCGTCTACTGCAAAGATTGCAGTAGATAGTTGCGTATGGTGCAACTATGGCGATGGATATGGACCTCAATCTTTTGAGAGTGTTCGACGCTCTGGTAGCGGAGGGCAGTGTCACCGGCGCGGCCGAGCGATTGAACTTGTCGATACCGGCAACCAGTAGGGCTTTGGGGCGTCTCCGGCGTGCGATGGGTGACCCGATCTTTGTTCGTGCCGGGCGTGGGTTGGTACCGACGCCCTTTGCGTTGCGTGCAGCACCTCAGGTCCGATCGCTCCTGGAAGGGGCGCAAGGCCTGTTGATCGACCGCAAGAACTTCGAACCAGCAGAGCTCGAGCGGACTTTCGTGATCCGAATCAACGAGGGCACGGCGGCCAGCCTCACCCCGGCTCTGGTCAGGCGTTTCGCGGCGGAAGCGCCGAACGCTGTAATCCGTTGTGTCGGAGAGGGAAACGAGGACGTCGACTCGCTGCGGAACGGTTCGATCGATCTCGATATCGGCGCTGATCCGTTGCCGTCCTCTGATGTGTGCAGTGAGATTCTCTACCGAGAGGGTCATGTGGGCTTGGTATCGAAGTCGTCGCCGTTGGCCCGCACGGCTCAGCCGACACTCGCGCAGTTGTGTGAGCATCCACATGTCTCGACATCCAGACGTGGCCGGACACACGGACCGATCGACGACGCGTTGTCCGCAGTCGGCATGCGCCGGCGGGTGATCGCGGTGGTTGCCTCGCCCGTTGCGGCGGCGCTCATGGCGGCCGACAGCGATCTCGTTGCACTGGTGCCGGAAAGGCTTGCCCGATACTTTGCCGCTCGCCTCGATGTCGCCTGGTTTGCGGTGCCGACCGAACTACCGGCCGTCACCATCCACCAACAGTGGCACGGTCGGCTGGACCACGATCCAGCACACAAATGGCTGCGCGAACAAGTACGTGAGGCAAGCGTCTAGCTGGATTCGGCAGATGTTCTGTACTCTCGCAGTCATGCAACAGCGGAGCACGGGAACGGTGACACGGTCACTGTTGCTGCTTCTGCTGCCGTTCATCGCTCTTCTCGCCGTGCCTCCGCTTGGATCGTCGGGTAGCGCCGCGGTGCTGGGAACTGCGATTGCCGTCTTCGTGGTCGCAGCCCTCGCAACGTCGTCGAAGTACGAACTTCTGCAGCTGTGCACGGTTTCGGCCACTGGCCCCTCTGATGACGAACGCTGCCTGCGTGGCGCTTTCCGCAGGCAGAGCAGCCCGGACGCGCCCGGCCGTCCACAGCCTCGAGCTCCGGGAATCGGTCTGTAGATCGGCCGTCGGCGGGTGTGAACTCGTCGTAGGTCGGTCAGACGTCTTGCGTCCACGACCATTCCCGCGCTCTCATCTCCTGTGAGCGTGCCTCTCGGTGAGGTTCATTCGTCATGCTCGATTTTGTCTACTACCCCGTGTCCGGAATCCTCTGGTTCTGGCACAAGGTCTTTTCACTGATCTCCGGATCACCCGACAACGGCGTCGTATGGGCGTTGTCGGTCGTATTTCTGGTCTTCACGCTCAAGGCTTTGCTGTTCAAACCCTTCGTCAAGCAGGTCCGCACCCAACTGGTGATGCAGAAGCTGCAACCTCAGATCAAGGCGTTGCAGAAGAAGTATTCGGGTGACCGGCAGAAACTCACTGTCGAGATGGCCAAGCTGCAGAAGGAACACAACTACAGTCCGTTGCTCGGCTGTCTGCCGATGCTCGTTCAGGCACCGGTGTTCATCGGCCTTTATCACGTCCTGCGATCGTTCAATCGGACTGGAGCGGCATCGCACGTCCCGTTTCTGAGCCCGACCGAACCGATGTCGGTGGCGGACAACGCGAATACGGCCAACTACTTCTTCAGTGCCTCGGACGTGCAGTCGTTTCTCGACGCCAAACTGTTCGGCGCGCCGTTGTCCGCCATGATTTCGAGTCCGGCAGCGCAACTGGAAGCGTTCGGCGACGTCAGCCGTATCTCCATCATTCTGGTTGCCGTACCGCTGATGATCTTCGCCGCCGTCGCTACACATTTCACGTCGCGGGCGTCCATCGCGCGCCAAGTGGACACCGGAACCGTCAACCCTCAAACAGCGATCATGAACAAGCTCGCATTGTGGGTGTTTCCGGTGGGTGTGATCGCTTTCGGTGCTTTCGCGCCCGTGGCGATCCTGCTGTATTTCGTGAGTAACAACTGCTGGACGCTGGGACAACAGCATTTGGTCTACGGCCGGATCGCGGCGGAGCAGAAGGAAGCTGAATCGTCGCCGACACCCGGAGTGACTGCGCCCCCGTCGCCCAGGGTGGCTGCAGCACCGCCGCTGCCGGGTGCAAAGCCGATCCGCGCCAAACGCAAGCGATGACAGAAAAGCGACCCCTCCCTACCGGCGGGTAAGGCACGTACGCTGGAATGCATGACCAAATGGACCGCAGAAGACGTAGTCGATCAGACCGGCCGCACATTTGTCGTCACGGGGGCGAACAGCGGACTGGGTGAGGTAGTCGCACGGGCGCTTGGCAAAGCCGGGGCCGACGTCGTCCTCGCCTGTCGTGACACCACGAAGGCCGACGCCGTAGCCGCCGAGATCGGACCCAACGCGGTTGTCCGTAAATTGGACCTCTCGGATCTGTCGTCGGTACGAGCCTTTGCCGACGCAACGGAGAAGGTCGACGTCCTGGTGAACAACGCCGGCGTGATGGCGGTTCCGTTTCGCCGGACTGTCGACGGATTCGAAATGCAGATCGGCACAAACCATCTCGGGCACTTCGCGTTGACCGGATTGCTGAAGGACAAGCTCACCGACCGTGTCGTGACGATGTCCAGTGCCCTGCATCAGCTCGGAACTGTCGATCTGGACGATCTCAATTTCGAGCGTCGGAAGTACAACCGCTGGTTGGCCTACGGGCAGTCCAAACTTGCCAATTTGTTGTTCACGTACGAACTTCAACGCAGGCTTGCGGCCTCGGGATCTTCGCTCAAAGCGCTTGCTTCGCATCCGGGATACGCGTCGACGAACCTGCAGGGGCACACCGAGTCGATCCAGGACAAGCTGATGGGAATCGGCAATTCGATCTTCGCGCAGTCTGCGGAGATGGGTGCCCTTCCTGAACTGTGGGCGGCAACCGCGCCGGATGCCTTCGGCGGCAGTTACATCGGACCGGACGGTCCGTTCGAGCAGCGAGGTTATCCGAAGGTCGTGGGGTCGAACAAGAAGTCACACGATTCGAAGACAGCCTCGGGTTTATGGACACTGTCGGAGAAGTTGACCGGAGTCTCGTTCGGGATCTGATTCAGATATGAAGGTGGCCGCGAACTTCGAGAAGTTCGCGGCCACCTTCATATTCGTTCGAGCCAGATGTTGTTCGGGTTACAGCGTGACAACCATCTTGCCGGTGTTTGCGCCGCGCATCAGGTCGATGAAAGCCTGCGGTGCATTCTCCAGGCCTTCGACGATGGTCTCGTCCCACTGAATCTTGTTGTCGGCGAGCCACCCTGCCATGTGGGTGCGGAATTCGCCACCGAGGTGACGGTAGCCGCCCACAAGGAATCCGCGCAGTGTGAGCTGCTTGCCGATCACCAGTGCCAGGTTGTGGGGAGCGGTGGGCTTCTCGGTGGTGTTGTACTGAGCGATGGCTCCGCACAGGGCAATCCGGCCACCCTGGTTCATGGCATCGATGGCGGCTTCGAGATGCTCGCCACCGACGTTGTCGAAGTACACGTCGATGCCGTCAGGGGCGGCAGCGGCGAGCAGTTCGGTGATCGGGCCGTCGTGGTAGTCGAATGCCGCATCGAATCCGAGTTCGAGAAGTCGGGCAACCTTCGCCGGTGAACCGGCGCTACCGATTACTCGCTTCGCTCCGAGCAACTTGGCGATCTGACCGACGAGCGATCCGACGGCACCGGCTGCGCCGGAGACGAATACGGTATCGCCTTCCTTGAACTCCGCAACCGCAGTGAGGCCGGCATACGCGGTGAGGCCAGTCATGCCGAGGGCACCCAGGTAGGCCGTCGCCGGCGCGATGGACGTGTCGGCCGGAGTCACTGCGGATCCGTCGAGGATGGCGTATTCACGCCATCCGAGGCCGTGGACGACAACGTCGCCCACAGCGCGATCAGCCGACTTGGATTCGACGACCTCGCCGACAGCACCACCGTCGAGCGGCGCACCGACCTGGAACGGCGGAAGGTAGGACTTCACGTCGTTCATTCGGCCGCGCATGTACGGGTCGACGGAGATGGCGATGTTGCGGACCAGGATCTGGCCGTCTTCGAGTTCGGGGAGTTCTACTTCGGCGGTGGCGAAGTTCTCCGAGGTGGGCCAACCGTTCGGGCGTGAAGCGAGACGGATTTCCCGGCTGACAGTGGTGGTGCTCATTCGTCGTCCTTACTTACTTCGAGGGTGACCTCGATGTTGCCGCGAGTTGCATTGGAGTACGGGCACACCTGGTGCGCCTTCTCCGTCAACTCGACGGCCTGATCATGGGGCAGATGGGGGAGTGAAACCTCCAGTGTCACAGCGAGTCCGAAGCCTCCTGCACCGTTGGGGCCGATGCCGACCCGCGCGCCGACTGCGGAATCAGCCACGTTGGCCTTCTCGGCGCGGGCGACCATCTGCAGAGCGGAGTGGAAGCATGCTGCGTATCCGGCGGCAAAGAGCTGCTCGGGGTTGGTGCCTTCGCCACTGCCACCCATTTCCTTGGGAATGGCGAGGCCGAGATCGAGGCGTCCGTCCGAAGTGCGAGCGTGACCGTTGCGGCCTTCGCCGGTGGCAAGTGCTTCTGCGGTGTAGACGATGTTCATGACTTCTTCTTTCCGTCGGAGTGGGCGTTGGATGCTTGAAGTGACTCACCGAGACGAGTGAGAACGTCTCGGAGTTCGGTGAGTTCGTCGTTACTCAGACCAGTGGCGCCTGCGAGCTTGGCCGGGATGTCCTCGGCCTTGCTGCGCAAGGAGGAACCCGCCTCGGTCAGGTGAATCTCGACGCGACGCTCGTCCGTGGTGAGGCGTCGGCGCTCGATGAATCCCAGACCCTCCAGCCTCTTGAGCAGCGGCGACAGAGTTCCGGTATCGAGATCGAGTGCCTCACAGATCTCACGCACGCCCCGGCCGTCTCGTTCCCAGAGTGTCAACAGGACGAGGTACTGGGGATACGTGATTCCCAGGTCGTCGAGCATTGCCCGGTACGCGGCCGTAGTGGCCCGCGACGCCGAATAGAGGGCGAAGCAGACCTGGCGTTCGAGAGCGAGTGGGTTGGTCACGAGAACAACTGTAGCGCACAGTTAAGTTGTGCACAACAAAGAAGTGTCAAATAGATCTGCGGATGCACAGCCGTCTGGTTACGGCGTCGACAGAATCTCGGATACGCACTCGAGGAAGGTGAGCACTGCCTGGGCCGCGGGTGCCGGAAATCGGGTGCGCACTGCCAGCCCGTCGTGGGTGCGCGAAAACCAGAACTGAACGTCGTCGGCGCTCGACACGCGACTGAGTTGCTGCGGATTGATCGGCGCAGGTTGTGAGTCGCCGGGCCGTGATTCGCGGGGGCGAGATCCACCGGGCATGGTCCGGTAGTCGGCGTAGGACACCGAGAAGATGTCTCGGCGAGTGGGCGAAACCTCGGGTCCCAAGCTCCTCAACACTTGTCTCGACGACACGGACGACAGTGAAAGTGACTCGTGGAAAGCGAGATTGACTGCCCGAGCCGTGCTGTGAAGATCATCCATGCTCGTCACGGTGATGGGTGCATTGGCCACCAGCCAGCCGAAGGTGTGGTTGTGCCGCGGTTCCCGACGCGTGTGAACAGGGAACAGAAGGCGTGTGTCTCTCTTGTCGGTCAATTGTGTTGTGGCCAAACCGATCGACGCAAGAATCGCACCGAACGACGAGTGTCGATGATCGGCGCAGTTCTGGTCGAACAGCTCTGCTTCGTCGGCGTCGAGGAGCATTCGGGTGTCTGTGCCCTGGGGCGACATGGTCCCGGCGGGCAGCCCCAGATCTACGGGAAAATGGGGAGTGTCACCCCCGCAAGATCGAAGGAAAGACCGCCACCCCGAAATGCGGTGGTCGCCGGGCTCTGGATCCGCGGTTGCCGATTCACGGAAGCAGTAGTTGAGGAAACTCCCGGGCTCGGGCAAGAGATCCGACGCGATCGGATTACGGTCCGCCCGCGTGTATTCACGATACAGAGTGCTGATCTCGGTAATTGCGATGCTCATGGACCAGCCGTCGCAGATGGCATGGTCGAATCCGCAGATCACTGTCGACTGGTCCTCGCGGGTGATGGCCCCGAGAAAGTAGGCGGGAAACGCAAAAGGATTGCACCATCGATCCAAGCGCTCGCCCAAGAGTTCTCGCACCTGTTCCGGCGTTCGCGCGTCCGCCACTGTTTCCTCACGGAGGCGCAGATCGACGACATCGGCGACGTCGACGGACAGCGCCGAGGATTCATCCGCTTCTTCGGCCTGGGAGAACGAGCACGACAGGGCGTCGTGACGGGACGTCCATTCCTCGAAGCTGGCCCGGAGTGCGTCCGTGTCGATCGGGCCGGGAACGTCGAAAGTGGCAGCGAGCCAAGTCGTATCGCCGCGGCTCCCGGCAAGATGCAGCTGCTGATTCGAGGTCGGAGGAACCGGATATGTCGATCCGGTGGAGATTTCGCTCGGCGTCCACTGCAGGATGCGGCCCGGCCGTGCCTCGAACCTGTCGAGAAAGGTGATGTGCATCAGGCGGTCTCCACTTCCTGACGTGCATCCGCCTGACGAACGACACGGTAGTCGCCGGTATCGGCGACCGTTCTCAGGACGTTGCGGAGGTGTCGAAGGTACCGATCCACCGATGTGTGCGCTTGCTCGGTATCGGGAAAACTGACCATCACGTACGTACGGTCTTCCTTCCGGTTGATCCACATCGACAGATCACCCGTCGTTCCTGGCCCACCGAGTGCGCGCGCTTCGAGTTCGTCGTGGTGCTCGGCACCTGGAATCAGGCGCATGTCGATGTACGACACCATCGGCGGGACCGAGGTTCCGCCGATGTCGGATCCGGTCAACTTCGACACCTGGGCGATCACCGAGTGAATGGACACGTCCGCGAGTCCCTTCACGGCTGCGCGAGCAGCGTGAGCAAGGGGGAGTGCATCGGTGAAGGTGGTGACACCACTCAGCGTGAACGAGACCGGGACGAGATTGATGAACCAGCCTTGAGAAAACAGGTATCTCGGATCGGAACGAGTACCGACTGCGTTGAGCGCGAAGTAGTTCGCTCTGTCAGCAACTTCGATCTCGGTGAGGGCGAGGGCTGCGAAGATCCCCGTGGAGAATCCGACGCCATTGGACTTGCACAGCGCTGCGAACGCGGCTGACTCGTCGCTGTCGAGAACGTCGATATGTGTGCGGGTCGACCGGGTCTGTTCGCCCTGCGCGACGCCGAGGTCGAGGGGGAACGTCGGGAGTTGTCCGGCGTTGGCGGCGAGAATCGAAATCCATTGCTGCACAGGTTCTGCGGCTAGGTCGAGGTTCTTCGCCGCTGTCCGTTCTTCGCCGCTGTACTCGACGTAGCTACCGGGAGAGGGAAGTTGAGCGTCGATGCCGGCGCTTTCGGCGATGTACAGCGCACGAAGTTCTTCGACGCCCAGCATCAGCGACAGGCCGTCGGTGTGCGAGTGATCGACGCCGTAGTAGATGGTGAAACCGGCGCCGGTGCCGTGCTCGACGGCGCCACTGGTGAACGAAGGCCATTGCAGTGGGCTGGTATCGCCTGCGAAACTTCGGCTGACATGCTCGCGAACCGCATCGGTCGTGTTCAGGGAACCGACGCTGTGCGGCGCGAGTTCGATCGTCGATTCATCCACCACGTGACGGTCGATGACCCCGCTGCCGCCAGGATCTTCGGATGGTCTCACCTCGAACCAACTGTGAAGTGTGTTGTGCCGCAAGACAAATGTCTGGACAGCCCGACGCAGTGCCTCCCGATCGAGATCACCGGGCAGGGTGAACGTGAATCCGATCCACGGTGACCAGTCGACGCCTTGTGCGCGCTTGTGATCGGCGGTACGAATGTGTCCCTCTTGGAGGAACGAGAGAGGTTGGTCGCTCAGCGGTGCTCGAGATGCTGCCGTCAGGGACTGCTCAGTAGGCCTGAACTCGGTGAGCGTCCCGGCTTTCGGTGCCCAGAGATCGATGGGTGTCATTTCCATGAGAGTTCTCCTCGATCGGTGCAGCGGTATTGATCGGTACAGCGGTGTTGATCGGTACAGCGGTGTTGGTCGGAGGTGAGCATGTGTCGGTCGAGAAGGCAAAGTCCTCCATTTCGCGGCGTAGGAGTCCCGCGAACTGATGGATGTGGCGGCTTGTGCGCGCGTTGCCTGGGTGGCGTATGGCCAGATTGAGCCCTTCGGGAGTCCGTGTGAGCCAGATGTAGACGTCGGTTCCCGAATGATCGCGACTACGAAGGCCTCTGGTCTGCCAGCTCGTCCATTGCTCGGCACCAGGAACGTGACGAACGTCCATGTACGAGAGCACGAACGGCAGGTGCTGCGGGGAGTCGATCAGCTCGCACACTTTCGAGTACGGCAGGGCCGCTGCGGGGCGGACGCGTCGCATCTCCGTGCCGGCAACCTTGGCCAGATCGCTCACGGTTGCTGCGGGAGCAATCGGGATCCTCACCGGCACAACACCGATGAACCATCCCAGCGACGCGGCCCATCGAAGCTCCGAACGGGTGTGTTGCGGCACCACGACGCGGAATTCGTCTGCACCGGTGAGATCACCGGTCACCTTGGCCGCGCACGCGAGTATCGCGGCCAGGAATCCTTGGTTGCTGCGCTTGCTCGCTTCTGCCAGGCGTTCGGCTCCCCGGGCGCTCAGAAGCCAGGCGGACAGGCTCTGCTGAGGGCCTCGGCGTCCGGCGACCGGTTCGGGCAGCGCTGGAAAGAGCGGAGCCTCGCCCTGCGCGTAGAACTCGCGCCACGTCTGCACCGCCGGGTGAGAGCAGTCCGCGTGTCCCACGAGATCTCGTTCCCTGGTGCCGAAGTCGATGTAGCTTCCGGTCTCCGGCGGCGAGGGAGGGCTTCCCTCGCTCGACGAACGGTAGATCGTCTGCAGTTCGTGCGCGGTCAACGCCACCGAATATCCGTCCAGCAGAGCATGATCAGCGGCAAAGACCACGGTGAAATGGTTGGGACCTTCAATCGTCGCGAACTGATACGCAGGCCAGACAAGTGGATCGGTCGACCGGTCGAGCAGTTGCTGCAGATGCGTGAAGACGGACATCGAGGATGCAAGATGTCCGACTTCGTTACCCAGAATTCGGACGTCTCCAGGACCCGCGGTGCGTCGGACTATCGCTTCGCCCTCCATGGCGACTCGTGTTCGGAGCACTTCGTGGCGATCGATCCAGTGATCGAGAGTGGCCGCCCAGATCCTTCGGTCGAGTCGGTCGTGGATGCGAAACGAGGTGCCCAGCCACGACGGAGTGCATCCGTCGTTGTGATGGTGCGCCTGCCGTTTCGCCTGCTCGGCATGTTTCAAGTGTGCCTCGTGTATGTAGCTGGCGGGACGCTGGTCGACAGGCCACAGCTCGGGCGGATTCACTGCGGCAGGAGTCCACTCGGTGACGGTCCCAGGAGGTAGGGGATAGTCGGCAAGTTCCGTGAATTCCATTGGGAAACCTGATCTCTCGAGATGGCGAAAGGTGGGGATCGTGAACGGGGCGGATGTTTGTAACCGAGAGTGACAGATGATTAGTCAAGGCAAGTAGAACGCGACCTGAGGCTCCGCGCAACTGCTTCGGTCCGGGATGTGACGAGGAACATTCTGCTCGTTATTTCGGACAATTCGAATACTGGACATCCGGTTTACTGCCCTGGTCACCTGTCAGTTGATCGATCAATCACTCTGTGGTGAAACAAATTTCAACAGACCGTTGTGAATTCCGTCGGACGGCGAAGAATGTGCGCATGCGAATGTCGGAATATGTTTGTGTGTAGCAATTTTCGTAAGGGTTTGACTGTATCTCTTTTAATTGCAACAGGGTTCGTGTACATCCGTCGTGCCCGTTCGGCGCGCGGATTGTTCACCGAGTATTGACATGCTCGGCATCTGCCGGTCGTATGCAGACGGTATTTGTAAGCGATGACTGATCCGATGGAATACGACCTGGTTGTGATCGGCTCCGGCCCGGGTGGGCAGAAGGCCGCCATCGCGGCGGCCAAGCTGGGTAAACGGGTAGCGATGGTCGAGAAGGGCAACATGCTCGGGGGAGTGTGCGTCAACACCGGCACCATTCCGTCGAAGACGTTGCGCGAGGCGGTTCTCTACCTCACCGGGATGAACCAACGCGAACTGTACGGCGCAAGTTACCGCGTCAAGGAGAACATCACTCCGGCCGACCTGCTGGCGCGAACCCAGCATGTCATCACCAAAGAAATCGAAGTCGTGCGATCTCAGCTCCTGCGTAACCGCGTCGAATTGCTGGTAGGGGTCGGCTCGTTCGTCGACGAGCACACCATCCTCGTCGAGGACGCCTCGCGCGGAGACAAGATGACGATCACGGCAAAATTCGTTGTGATCGCGACCGGAACGTTGCCTGCCCGCCCGGCGGGGGTGTCCTTCGACAGTCACCGGGTGCTCGACTCCGACGGAATCCTCGATCTGACCTCCATCCCGACCACCATGGTCGTGGTGGGCGCGGGAGTGATCGGTATCGAGTACGCGTCGATGTTCGCGGCACTCGGCACCAAGGTCACCGTCGTCGAGAAGAGAACGTCGATGCTGGACTTCTGTGACCCCGAGGTCATCGAATCGCTTCGGTTCCATTTACGCGATCTGGCGGTCACTTTCCGATTCGGTGAAGAAGTGACGGCCGTCGACGTCGGAGCGAACGGAACACTTACGACGCTGCGCAGCGGCAAGCAGATTCCCGCCGAGACCGTGATGTACTCGGCGGGACGGCAAGGCCTCACAGCGCCACTCGCGCTGGAGAACGCCGGGCTCGAAGCCGACGAACGTGGCCGCATCTACGTCGACGACAATTTCCGCACCAAGGTCGAACACATCTACGCCGTCGGTGACGTCATCGGCTTCCCGGCGTTGGCGGCGACGTCGATGGATCAAGGTCGACTCGCGGCCTACCACGCCTTCGACGAACCAGGCGCGAAGCTGATGGATCTGCAGCCGATCGGCATCTACTCGATTCCCGAGGTGTCGTACGTAGGCGCCACCGAGGTCGATCTGACCAAGGAATCGGTGCCGTACGAGGTCGGGGTTTCCCGCTACCGTGAACTCGCGCGCGGGCAGATCGCAGGCGACACCTACGGGATGCTCAAGATCCTGGTGTCGACGGATGACCTGAAACTGCTCGGCGTTCATATCTTCGGCTCGGGTGCAACGGATCTCGTGCATATCGGCCAAGCGGTGATGGGGTGCGGCGGGACCGTCGAATACCTTGTCGACGCCGTCTTCAACTATCCGACACTGTCCGAGGCGTACAAGGTGGCGGCGCTCGACGTCATGAACAAGATCAGGGCTCTCAAGCAATTCCACTAGGGGTCGGGGTGTCCCCAGGTACCGGTCAGGGTCGGTCGGTGTACTTCTCGGGTAGCACTTGTTCGAATACCTGAGGGTGATGTCAGGCCTGGGAAAATAGGGCAGGGTCTATCTCTATGACCATTGCCCATGAACTTCGTGTGGAATTTCGATGCTGATCGGACTGATTGCCGCGATCGTGGCGTGCGTCGGATACGGCGTGGCGTCGGTGTTGCAGGCGTACGGCGCGCGCAAGTCGGCAGCGGCCGCCGAGCAGCGAGGCGAGGCCGGACACGTGACGGCGACGGGTGGCCCGACCTTGCGTTCGACGTTCGCCGCAGCGCTGACGGCGTCGTTCATCCTGGGCACCGTGCTCGATGCGGTCGGATTCGCCGGTAGTGCCATCTCCGCGCGGCTCATTCCACTGTTCTTGTCGCAGACAGTGGTCAGTGCCAATCTCGTCATCACGGCAGTGCTGGGGACCGTGGTCCTGGGCATCCAGTTGCATCGTCGCGACTGGTTCGCGATCGCCGCGGTGATCGGATCGCTCCTGCTGCTCGGTTTGTCTTCGGGTCACGCGGGCGGCGGGAGTTCCAACGACGTCGTCCACTGGGGTGTCCTGGTGGGCTCGGCGTTGATCTTGTCGATCGGTATCGGTTTGATCCGATGGTTGGGCTCACGCGCAGCAGTTGTCGCCGGGTTGATCTCGGGTGTGTTGTTTGGCTGTCTGGCCATTGCCGTACGCGTGGTCTACGGAATCGATCCGTTCGAAATCGGCACGATGCTCCGCGATCCGGCCGGCTGGGCAATCCTCGTCTCGGGCCTGGGCGGTTTCTATCTGCACACGGTGGCGTTGCAACTGGGATCCGTCAACGGAGCGACAGCGGCACTGGTTGTCGGCGAGACGGTCGTTCCGGGAATCGTCGGCGTCGTGGTGCTCGGCGACGCGTCGAGACCTGGCCTGGAATGGCTTGCCATCGTCGGATTCGTCGGAGCGATCGCGGGCGCCGTCGCCGTAGCCGTCTTCGGCGCGGCGAGCCACGAGGGGAAACCTGCCGAAGAAGTGACCGTCTGATTCGAAAACCACAGCCCTTCGAAAACTGGAACGCGAACACGACCACAGACGTGTTAAAAAGACACTTCAAGTCGATGGCGGAGGGTCAATGGTGCACGAGGGCCAAGCGAAGCACGAGGCAGAAGCCATCGCCGGCAACCGGTCGAATTGGGACGATCGCGCCGAGGTGCATGTGCGCTCCGAAATGTATGACGTCGGAGGGTTTCTCGCCGACAGAGCGGCCATTTCCAGAGTCGTGCAGAACGATCTGTCGAGTCTGTCTACGCATCTGCCGGCGTCGGGAGTGCGGGATCGCTCGCTCCTGCACTTGCAGTGTCACATTGGTATCGACACCATTTCCTGGGCGCGCCTTGGTGCGGTGGAGGTGCACGGGCTCGATCTTTCGCCCAACTCTCTGCGCCACGCAGCGCGTATCGCGAAGGCCGACGACCGCGAGATCACCTGGGTGGAAGGTGATGCGCGATTCGCCTCGACGCTGATCGACCGACGTTTCGACACGATCGTCACCAGCGCCGGGACAATCGTCTGGTTGCCGGAACTCGCCACCTGGGCCCAGTCGATCCACGACCTCCTCGAGCCGGGTGGGGTGTTTCAGATCCGGGACGATCATCCGATCCTCGGCGCAATGGCATTCGAGCCGTGGATGATCACCGACGACTACCTCTCCGGAGGCGGCATGCGATCGTACGAAGACTCGGCGACCTATACCGGGAACTCCGACGGACAGATAGCGCACACCGCCAACCACGAATGGCGCCACGACTTAGGCGAGGTCATTGGTTCCTTGCTGGATGTGGGACTTCATATCGAATCAGTTTCGGAACTTCCCTACATGGACTGGCCGGCCTTCCCCGAACTCGTTCCATGCGCCAACGGATGGACTCTGCCGAGCGACTCTCCGCGGATCCCTTTGAACTTCGCCATCGTCGCCAGGCGAAATCAGCGAAGTGAGTGAGCAGATCCGATCCCTTGGGAGACTTCGAATAATTCCTGGAGTGGCGTGGCCGTATTTCGTGCATGATCGTCGGATGGCTTTGTCCCGGTTGTTGCCTGCCAACTCGCCCCTATCGCAAGTCGGCGCGTCGAGTGTCGTGTGTCCAGGGATCGAGTGAATCGTAGTTCTTTCAAGCTAATACTTTTGGTGGATAGTGCTTTTCGCTCGAACTCTGCTCGGCGTTGTTGCAACCGTTCGACGAATTTGCAATATGAGGTTCGAGTGAACCTGCGGCGCTGTTCGGTCGGTCCAGCGGTAACGGAAACCGCATTTTCGCAGATAGTTCTAATGCACGACCGATGCCTCGCATACGTTGTGCGGTCACAGGCACCGGGTCGTAGACCGGAGGAAAGTAATGAGCAGCTTGGATATTCAACGTTGGTCGAACGACTTCACTGCGCTGACCAAAGTCATTTCGGAAGGCATCGAGCAGTTTGTTCTCCGGTTCATTTCCAGCTGAAGTGATCTGAGCTCGCTGCCTGGCAAGGAGTTATTGATCTCCACCGCGGTTCGGAGGCCGAATCGTGATGAAGCAGAGGTTCTTACGGGGTCTGGGAGGCCTGGGCGGGGGGCGAGCAGGTAGGAGAACACGTACGTAACTGCGGCGATGACCGCCAGTACGATCAAGGACGTCGGGAACCCTGCGGCATCTCGCACCGGGGCACCTGAAGCGGTGACGGCCGCCATGAACACTCCGATTACCAGCAATGTCACCGCCAAGGCAGAGCACGCAGCGAACCGATGCTTCCAGCAGCAGACTGTGCGCGCCGGCCATGTGTGGCTTGTTCTCAGGGCGCAGCGCCCGCCTGCAATAGCGCTCGAGCCAACAATCAGCCCGACCAGCGCTCCGATGAAAGCGGGTATGAACAGTCCTACCCAGGACCAGGCTCCATCGCCGATTATCGGGATCACCACGGCAACACCTGTGACCGCGCCTGTGAGCGCAGCCAGACTCAGTTCCTTGTCGACCCAGCTCATGGATCAACTAGAACACAGGCGCGATCCCGAGGCTGTGGAGTATTTCGGATTCAGGGGCTGAAGAACTCGAGTCGACGGTGCAGCCGTGCGATCGACGGGTCCCCGATCGTGCGCCTGCCATCGGTACGAGCTTGGCTCGGAGTCATCCCGTAGAAGTCTTTGAACGCGCGCGCCAATTGGGATTTCGAGGTGAAGCCACATCGCAGGGCCAACGCGTCGGTCGTTTCGTTCGACATCTCGGCTCTGGTCAACTCGCGGTAGACGAGTTCGAGGCGCTTGCGCCGTATGACAAGAGCAATTCCGCCGTCGGATGCGAATGCGCGGTAGAGCTGTGCTCGGGAGACCGACAATGCTGCGCACATGCTCGTCGGGCCGAGCCAGGTCTCCGAGAGATGCTCGGCGATGTAGGCGTACGCACGATCGCGGAGAGAGTGATCGGGCCGCGGCGACAGATCAGGTTCGGCGATACCCAAACTGACACGCAGGAGGGAAGCGACGACGTCCTCGTAGCCGGCCGCAGCATCGGGATCGAGATGCGGTAGCGCGAGTACGACCGATTGCATGCACTGAGCGAGCACGACGGCAGGAGCTCCGCGCAGTACCGTCCCGTGTAGAGAACGACCCTTCGACTCCGCTTCGACGAGGGAGCGCGGCGCCAGGAGTGTGATGGTGCGTCCGGTCGCCTCGGTTTCGACGTCAGCAGTCCAGGTTCGCCCGAGGTCGAAGAACGCGATGTCCCCCGGGCGGGCGACAAAATCCACTCCGTCGGCGTCACCACTGACCTGTCCGCCGAGAACGACCTGGATCATGTACTGATCGTCGAGTCCGCTCTCGGCGATCACAACTTTGCTGCGGTTGTACTTCTGCGCGTTGAAGGTCGTTTCACCGATCAGCGAGGTCCCGATAGGCAGGGCGGAGATCGAGCCTTGGAGGGGCGCGTCGGCGCCTATCGGCTCGGTGACGAAGAACGGACGCGTGACGACACGCCAGAAGTCGTTGGCGTCCGCAGGGTCCACCGATCGAGTCGACACGCGAATGCGGGCGGAATTCATCGGCACGCGGGCATGATATGTCAGATCCCGCAGGTCGCAGTCACTCTCCCGCAAATAAACGTCAATAGTGACCGAGCCCACATAATGAGACAAATCGGGCGTATTTGTGAGACGGCCAGTGCTCGCGTGTCGCGGT
This sequence comes from Rhodococcus sp. 5A-K4, assembly GCF_046097995.1. NCBI lineage: Bacteria > Bacillati > Actinomycetota > Actinomycetes > Mycobacteriales > Nocardiaceae > Rhodococcus > Rhodococcus sp. 5A-K4. The sequence goes on along the minus strand of NZ_JBJURM010000014.1, from coordinate 146,650 downwards.
GATTCTGTCTATGTTGTTCGTTATGGGTGGACAGGTTGGGAGTTCGATGCTCGAACGAAATCTCGAGTTCGGCGGGGATCGACTGCTCGTTTGTCGGCCATCATGACATCCACTTCGAATCGGTCGCAGCTATCTCGAGCAAAGCGAAATCCTCGAGGAAGGGGCACGCTGCAAAGACGGCTCGCCGGGCGTGGAGCCACGGCGATTCGTCCTCGTCTGCTCGGGTTGATGGAACGCTCGGCGGGATTGACGGTCATCGATTCGCCGCGTGGGTTCGGGAAGACGGACCTCGCCGCGTTGTGGCTCACGACTCTCGGGCACATGCCCATCAGACCAGTTGTCTGGGTGCCGGCGCCATCGAATCGGATGACCCCCCTCGAGTACTGGAACACTGCGCTCGCAGTGATTCAAGATTCTCTGGAATCACTCGAGGCCCCGCCACGAATGCGCGAGGATCCGGTGGGGGCAATCGAATCACTTCTCGACTCGTCGCCCACTCCATTCGTGTTGGTGTTCAACCGCATCGACCTGGTTGAGGGTGACGAGGTGGGACGCCGAATCGTGGATCTGATCGTGCGGCTTCCCGGATTGAAAGTAATCGTCACGCTGCAGGATCGGTCTGCGACGGACTTACTCGAGGACGTCCGCGTGGACGAGTACCTGTGCGCGAACGACCTCAGGTACACGCTCGACGAGTCCACAGTTCTGTTCGCGGAGGCAGGGATCCACCTTCCCTCGGGCATCGTCCATTCGATCTGCGAGCGTGTTGCCGGTGTTCCTGTGCTGATGAAGGTTGCTCTGAGTGCGGTTGCGGGGCTGAGTGAACCGAGTCGTGGGCGCGAACGCGTTCAGCAGCGAGTGGACCAGGCGATCCACGCGTACGTCAGTCGGACCGCTCCTCGATCGGGCAAGTCGCTCGAGTTGTTCGACTTCGCGACTACGATCGCCGCCGCCCGCACCGTCACACCAGAGATCGCTCGTGTCTTGTCCGACGATCTTGACGTGGAGGGCAAACTGGACTTGCTCGAGTCTTTCGGTCTGATCTTTCGGGACGGTCCCGAGGGAGAAGCATCCTGGTACTTTGCGCCGTCAGTTCGACTGGCTTTCATGCAGATACGGACCGAACAAGGGGATGGATTCGACGATCCCTTCCAGGTTCTCGTCGATCACGCTCTCGGGACTTCGGATATAGCCGGTGCCGTTCACTACGCCTTGGACGGACGCCATTGGACCAGGGTGCTCGACATACTCGAGCGTCACTGGGCCGATCTTCTGGTCGATCACACCGGATTGGTCCGGACTGCGTTGCAATCCATACCCGGCGACGTACTCAGTTCGAACTCTTCGATTCTGGTGGGCCGTGACCTGCTCGAATCACGCCTACGGCCGCAGTTGGTCAACGGCGATTCGTTGCCGACGGAACCGGCGGAATTGCGTGCGATAGGTGGTAGTTCGCATGCGCACAGCTTGTTGAACGTCGGGACGGTCCAATCGGTTGTGCTGAGAACATCCGGTAAGTACCAACGCTCTACCGAGATCACGCGCAAGTTGGCTCACGTCGTGTACGGACTCGGTGACGAGTCGTTGGGCGCGTTGGGGTCTCAACTGCCCGCCCTGCGCCTGATCTGGGGTGTTTCGCATCAACTGACCGGTGACCTCGGTGATGCCGCGGTGGAATTGCGACTCGCCTATCAGGGTGCGATGGAACACGGTCCGGAGTTCGTCCTGCGGCACGCCGCTGGCAATGCCGCGCTCAACTCCGCGCTGATCGGGGACGTCGCGCGCGCGACAGACTGGCTTCACCTCGAAAGCACACACCCGGACGTTTCGGGATGGTTGGGACCGCCCTCGCATATGGGGGGAGCGATCGCGCGGGCACTGGTGGCGTGCGATCGCGTGGACCTGAATGCCGGCGCTGCCGCGATGGACGCGCTCGCCGAGATCACACCGCCGGGCGACCTGTGGGCGTTCGCGGCCTACACTTACACCAGATTTGCACTGCTGCAATCGGATCCGTTCTCGGGGCTGATTTCGCTCCAGCGCGCAGTGGCAACGCACGGGCACGTGAATCCGTGTGAACGATCACTCGGTGACGCACTTCTCACCGCGGCGCGTATCGATCTTCTGTTGGCGTCCGGGGAGGGTACCAAGGCGCTGGAGGAATCAGTCGCTGCGCCGCATACGTTTGCTGTTGTCACGGTTTCTGTCGCTCGTGCGCATCTCCTGACGGGGGCTCCGTCACAGGCATTGGAATTGTGTCGCGAAATCGACTGGAGCGAGCAGTATCTCACGAGGTTTCGGCTCGAGTCCCTGCTGATCGAATGCGCTGCGCTGTGCGAACTGGGCAGAATCCCCGCTGCCGCCAGTCCGTGGGAGGAGGCTCGCGGACTACTCGAAACCTCAGGTGTCCTGTCGGCGCTGGCGACCATACCGCGTGATCTGATCAGGCAACTGGAAGAGCGGGCCGAGGGCCCGAGCAGTGCCGTCGCAACCTTTCTCGAATCCGAAGTGCCGCAGATGTATCCGGCGGCTATCGTTCAAGTCCAATTGACGAAGCGGGAGATGGACGTTCTCGTGGAACTGGGTCTCGGCATTCCGATCGGCGAGATAGCGCGAAAGTTGTTCGTATCCAACAACACATTGAAGAGTCACCTGCGAGCCCTGTATCGCAAACTCGGTGCGCATTCCCGCGAAGAGGCCGTCGCGGCAGCGCACCGACACAACCTCCTCGGCAGTGGGCAGGACTGATCGACGTCAGTGCAAATTGCGCTCGGAGTAGATCTTCATCGCGTCACGGACCAGCGAAGCGGTGCCTTCTCCGTACTTGTCGTAGTTTGCGGTGAAGCGGGGATCGTCGACGTACATCTGGCCGAGTCCGGTGAAGGCGTCGGCGCTGGGAGTCCTTCCCTGCCAACCGATTTTTATCCACTCGAACTGTCTCTGGGTAATCGTCTGGACGTCGTCGCTTTCCGCGGGTAGGCCCGCTGTCAGTGCTTTTCCGAATGCCGCTGCGATGTCAGCTTGAGCTTGCAGATGTGCTTTCCGGTCCTGCTCGGACATCGACCGCCACCAGTTGTCGCCGCTGGTATAGGCGTCCTTGCCTCAACGCTCGATGACCTCGTCCTTGTATCGGGTGTGGTCGAACCCGTCGAAAACATCTTCCGGCATGAGTGATTCACCTTTCTTCGTCTTGTTCAACGTCCTGTTGACCGATTCGATCTGTCTCGAGATCCGCGTGCGCTCTTGCTCGAGGAGTTCGAGGTGCGTACGCAGCGCGGCGGCCGTGTCGCGTTCACCGGTGAGGACTTCGGCGATGGCCGGCAATCCGAGTCCGAGTTCCCGAAGCAGCAGGATGCGTTGCAGTCGCACCAGGGCGTCTTCGTCGTAGAAGCGGTAGCCGTTGGCGCCGATGCGGCTTGGTTCCAGGAGTCCGAGATCGCCGTAGTGGCGCAGCGTTCTGCTGGTGGTACCGGCGGATTTGGCGAGTTCTTGGATGGACCATTCGCTCACGTGGAGTTCCTACTCTCGGATCGGTTGTGCTCATTCAGCATGCAAGTTGACGTTGCGTCAATGTCAAGAAAGTTCTCGGTGTGCATTGTCGGGAACGTTTTATGTCCGTTTCGCCGTATCGCGACGAACGGGTCTCCAACTGATTGATTCGATGACCTAGGTCACGTGATTTGGCTCACAAATTGCCAATTTGAATAGTTGAACAAGCCTCTGTTGACGCTTTCACATACCTCGACCACGATCATCTGAACAGATCGAGTTACGCGGTTGTTGAAAATGCACGGTAGTTGAAATGCACTGCAGACGGAACGGTGGTCCACGATGACTGAACTGGTGTCGGGCGTAGCCCAGGCCAAGCCCTATGACCTCGATGATCGGTACCGGTCGGGATCGGGACCGGTGTTGCTGACCGGTGTTCAGGCAATCGCACGCGGTTTCGTCGAGCAGCATGTTCGCGACATCCGGGCGGGTAAGCGTATTGCCACTTTTGTCTCCGGTTACCAGGGCAGCCCCCTCGGCGGCGTCGACAAGATGCTCCACGGCATGCCCAAGGTTCTCGCGGAACACGACATCACCTTCATCCCCGGCTTCAACGAGGAGCTCGCTGCCACCGCGGTATGGGGAAGCCAGACGGATCTCCCGGCCGGAACCGCGACCCACGACGGCGTGACCGGCGTCTGGTACGGCAAGGGCCCCGGCGTCGACCGCGCTACCGACACCATTCGCCACGCCAACATGTACGGCGTGAACCCCAAGGGCGGCGTCGTCCTGCTGGTGGGCGACGACCCGGCGTCGAAGTCCTCCACGGTGCCGGCCGTCAGCGAGCGCTCGCTTGCCGCGATGGGTGTGCCGGTTCTCTTTCCGCGCAATGCCGAAGAGATCATCACGATGGGTATGCACGCCGTTGCACTCTCGCGGGTGTCCGGTTGCGTCGTAGCGCTGAAGATCGTCGCCGACGTCGCCGACGGTGCCTGGACGATCGACGGCAGCATCGCGGACTTCGACATCGTGGTTCCGGAAGTTCAGTTCGAGGGCAAGCCCTTCGTCTACAAGCAGCGTCAGATGGCTGCGCCGCCGGACAGTGTCATCGCCGAGGCAGATCTGTACGGCCCGCGATGGGATCTTGTTCACGCGTACGGAACTGCCAACAATCTCGATGTGATCGAGGTCAACCCCTCCGGTGCGAAGATCGGTATCGCCGCCACCGGTACAACTTTCGACTCCGTCCGCCAAGCTCTGGCAGACCTCGGCGTCGATGATGCGGCGCTGCACCGCGCCGGGATCCGTCTCCTTCGCATCGGAATGTGCTACCCCGTCGTTGGCGAGAAGATCAAGGAGTTCGCCGAAGGTCTCGAGCAGATCGTCGTGGTCGAGGACAAGACCGCGTTCATCGAAGCTCAGATCCGGGAAGTCCTGTACGGCACCGACGATGCTCCTCGCATCATCGGCAAGCGTGACGGCCAGGGCCGTCTGCTCATGCCTGCCAGTGGTGAACTGACCGCAGGCCGGCTGCTCGCCCCGTTGCGGCGCGTACTGAAGCCGCACGTCGAGCTCAAGCGCACCCTCCCGGCACCGCTGTCACTGAACGTGCTCTCCGCCAAGCGAACCGCGTACTTCTGCAGTGGGTGCCCCCACAACCGTTCCACCGCTATCCCCGAGGGTTCAATCGGCGGCGGCGGAATCGGTTGCCACACACTCGTCACCATGTCCGGCCGTGAGGACAGCGCTGTCACCGGCCTGACGCAGATGGGCGGCGAGGGCAGCCAGTGGATCGGGCAGGCACCGTTCACCGACGTGCCTCACCTGTTCCAGAACATCGGCGACGGCACCTTCTTCCACTCCGGTCAGTTGGCTGTCCAGGCATGCATCGCCGCAGGCGTGAACATCACCTACAAGTTGCTCTACAACGAAGTAGTGGCGATGACCGGTGCACAGGACGCAGAAGGTGCCCTCTCCGTTGCTCAACTCAGCCACAAGCTGACCACCGAGGGCGTCAAGCAGATCATCATCTGCGCCGACGAGCCTTCGCGCCACAACAAGCGCGCCCTGGCCAAGGGCACCAAGCTCTGGCACCGCGATCGCCTCGACGAGGCTCAGAAGGAGCTTCGCGAGATCAAGGGCGTCACCGTACTGATCTACGACCAGCACTGTGCGGCCGACGCTCGTCGCCAGCGCAAGCGTGGCACGCTGCCCACTCGCAACACTCGCGTCGTCATCAACGAGGCAGTGTGCGAGGGCTGCGGTGACTGCGGTGTGAAGTCGAACTGCCTCTCGGTCCAGCCTGTGGACACCGAGTACGGTCGCAAGACGAAGATCGACCAGACGTCCTGCAACACGGACTACACCTGCATGGACGGCGATTGCCCCTCATTCGTGACCGTCGAACTGGTGCCGGGCAAGAAGGCTCCCAAGGCCGCACGTCCCGTCCCGCCCGTCGTCGCAGATCCCGATTTCGGACCGCTCACCAGCACGCAGAACGTGTTCCTCGCGGGCATCGGCGGCACCGGTATCGTGACCGTCAACCAGGTGCTCGCAACGGCGGCACTGCGCGCCGGCCTCGAGGTGGAGAGCCTTGACCAGATCGGCCTGAGCCAGAAGGCCGGACCGGTTGTCTCGCACCTGCGTTTCAGCTCCAGCGCGCTCGAGCCGTCCAACCGCCTCACCCCGGGCAGCGCGGATTGCATCGTCGCCTTCGACCTGCTGACCGCGACGGACAACAAGAACCTCGACTACGGCAACGCCGAGAAGACGGTCTCCATCGCATCGACGTCGCAGACGCCGACCGGAGACATGGTCTACGACAAGGCTGTTCGCTACCCCGAGGAGACGTCACTCCTCGCCCGTCTCGACAAGGTGTCGCGCACCCTGCGCTCGTTCGACGCACTCGCCGCGGCACAGGAGTTGTTCGGTAACACCGCAGCCGCCAACTTCCTGCTGATCGGTGCTGCCTACCAGAGCGGTGGACTTCGTCTGCCGGCCGAGGCCATCGAAGAAGCGATCGGCATCAACGGCGTTGCCGTGGACGCGAACATCGCGGCATTCCGTTGGGGCCGTGCAGCAATTGCCGACACTGCAGCGTTCTCGGCCGTCACCACGCCGGCCAAGTCCGTCCGCGAACCCGTTGTCGCACCGGCTCACATGTTCGCCGGAACCACCTTCACCGGTGAAACCCTGCGACTGGTCGAACTGCGTGCGGCACAGCTCATCGAGTTCCAGTCCGTCAAGATCGCCCAGCGCTACATCGATCAGGTTCAGGCAGTCTGGACTGCTGAACGTGCCGCAACCGAGCGGACCGATTTCAGTGAAGCGGTCGCCCGCGGCCTGTTCAAGTTCACCGCGTACAAGGACGAGTACGAAGTTGCTCGCATGCTGGTCGATCCTGCCTTCATCGAAGACGTCAAGTCGCAGGTGCCGGCCGGGGAGAACCTGACCTACAAGCTCCACCCCCCGATCCTCCGAGTGATGGGCCGCAAGAAGAAGATCGGCCTCGGGCCCAAGTCGCATGTTGCACTGAAGGTTCTGGCCAAGGGCAAGAAGCTGCGCGGTACCAAGCTCGATCCCTTCGGCTACATGCACGTCCGCAAGGTCGAGCGTGAACTGCTCGCCGAGTACGAGGTCATGATCGCTGATCTCTCTCGTACGCTCGCAACCGACGGATACGATCGCGCCGTCGAGATCGCGGCGCTGCCGGACGTGGTTCGCGGCTACGAGGACATCAAGCTCGGCAACATCGAGCTGTACAAGACTCGCCTGCGTGAACTCGGTGTAGGTGAGTAGGAGCGTCGGCGAGTAGATCGAAGAAGACTGTGCCCCAGCGACCGTTGTCGCTGGGGCACAGTTGTATTCAGAGCTGTATCGGACGGAAACGGGTTCAGGAGGGCGGGAACTGGCCGTCGGCGACCACAGCGCTGCCGTTCCACGTGAAATTCACGATATTCGGTCCGCCTTGAGGGCAGCAGAATGCGTCGTCGTCGAGCAACCATCGGTATTGGACGGACACCGAATTCTTGTTGCTGTCGATGACGTGTGTGTACGAGTACGGCTTGCTGGTAGCCGTGCCCAGGTAAGTCCCGTCGTGGAAGAACAGGACGTGTGACTGATACGTCGCATCGCCCACGCCGTCACCATCGACCGAAACCCAGAGCAGGTCAGGACAATTACCGATCTGCTCCTCGCTCGCGGATCTCGGTATCCAGCTGCCGCCGTTGACGTCGGTTCCCAAGGTACCGATTGCGTCCGTGACAACCGGGGAGTCGACGTCGACACAGGGACCTGAAGCCGGGACTGCAGGCGTCGTCGCCGGCACGGATTCGCTTGCTGGGGTGCCCGATTGCGGCGGGGGAGAACTCGTTACCGTCGTCCCGGATTCGTTTGCCGTCGAGGTCGCCGACGCCGTTGAGCTTGACGCTGTTGAACTAGCCGCCGCCTCGGGTGTTCCTTCGGTCGACCCGCAACCGGCGACCATCAGGGCAGTGGCCGTCACCAGTGCCGAGACAGCGACGGCGGCCGAAATCGGAGCTTTCCTGCGCATGCGTCCTCCAGAGAGTGTGGGTTCACGTGTTCAAGTCCCTCCCTCGTTCTGTCGCCGGGCCGCATGCGTGCGTTATCGAACAACTGATAACGATCAGCTATCGGGCTTCGGTGTTGACGGCTTCGGTGTTTGTGGCTCGAGCGGAGTCGTATCGCACGGATCCGGCAACCACGGTCATCGCGATTTCCGTGGTCAGGAGAGAATCGACCCCTTCGGTGAACGGATCTTGTTTCAGTACGACAAAATCGGCTGCTTTTCCCCGAACCAGTTGGCCGGTCACATCTTCCCACCGGCACGAGTAGGCAGCGTCGCGGGTTGCGTGAGCCAGCGCGTCCGCGAGGGGGAGTGCGTACCCCGGCAGGTTGGGTGCCAGTGACGGATCGATTGCGGATCGACGGGTGGTGGCGATGAACATGTTCGGCAGCGGCGGGTGGGGCGCCGTCGGAGCGTCCGAACCCAACGCCAGAACCGCTCCGGCCTCGGTGAATTCGGGCCAGGGGTACGCGCGATTCACCCGGTAGTCGCCGAGCATCGCCTGCCAGTTCTCTTGGATAGCAGGGTCAGCGTGAACCGGTTGCATCGAGGCGATGATTCCCAGGCGGGCAAGCCTTTCGACGTTGTCCCGGGTGATGGACTCCAAGTGTTCCATTCGGTGCCTGCGGGGAATGTCTCCGTTGGCGGCGATCGCGTACTCGAGTGCCGTCAATCCGATCTCCGACGCCTCGTCGCCGATCGCGTGCATCGCGATCTGCAGGCCTGCGGCGTCAGCGGCTGTCACGACGGGGATCAAGGACTCGAGATCCCAGATGGGCTCGGCGTTGGTGCCGTCAGAGTACGGCTCTTTCATTGCGGCAGTGCAGCTGTCGATCACACCGTCGATGATGATCTTGATTCCGGCGATACGGAGCCACGGACCTTGGACGCGCTCGTGGAGTTCGATCACGTCGTGAACTTGTCGGACGTTGTCGGCCTCGTTGTCCTCGCGGGTCATCAGCCAATGAGCCGCGACGCGCAGCGGCAATGTGCCGTCTCCTGCATCCAATGCTCTTTCCAGCGAGGCTAATTCGTCCGCGCCGAGAGCCATGTCGACCGCGCTGGTCACACCGTCCTCGAGATAGTGGCGGAACGCGAGCGCGAGGGCGGCGTCCCGGTCCTCGTCGGATGCGAGCTCCGCCAGTTTCGGCCAGACGTAGAGCATCATGGCCGTCTCGTACAGCATTCCGGTGGCTTCTCCGGTGTCCGGATCCCGGCCGATACGACCGCCGATCGGATCGGGCGTGTTCGCGTCGATGCCGAGTTCTCGCAGTGCTGCAGTGTTCACCCAGACCGAATGTACGTCGTTGGCGTCGAGGTACACCGGGCGATCGGGCACGACGGCGTCGATCATCTCTCGCGTCGGGTGCCCTCCATCCAGCGCGGAGAACAACCAACTGCGCCCCAGCAGACGTGGTGCATCCGGGTTCGATTCCGCGAATTGCTTGATGCTGGACTGAATGTCGGCGAGATCGGTGGCATCACGCAGATCCAACTTCTGCAGCGCGAATCCCATCATGACCAAATGTGTATGGGCGTCGACGAAACCGGGTAGCACGACGGCGCCTTGGAGATCGATCACCTCGGCGTCGGGAGCCAGGATATCGGCATAGACGGTTTCGCCCACGAATCTGAGCTTGTGGTCCTCGACGACTATCGATTCGGCCCATCCGTCGTCGGCAGCCGTGAAGATCTTTCCGTTGCGGTAGTGAGTGATGCTGTCATTCATGACTTCTACGTGATCCTTACGCGATGACGGTAGTAGTGATGGCGGCGCTGTGGTGACGATACGCACCCTCGGTACGTGCGGAGAGTCGGGAAACCAAGGCGAACGGGACTAATAGAACGAAGCTGATGCCGGAGATGATGACTCCGAAGGTCGGATACCCGAGGCTGGCCGTCACCGAAGTGCCGAACAGCGGCGCGAACGCGGAGCCGATGAGGTAGGTGCCCAGTAGTGGGGCCGACCATCGGCCGGCGGCGTCGAGCGCGGCCGAGATGGCAACCAAGACGATGAACGTGGCCGCGTAGACAGTGTTCCAGGCGATGACCAGTACCAGGTAGAGCGTGGGATCGGTGGTGAGGCTGGCAGACAGCTTCAGGATTGCCCCGAGTATCAGTAGCACGGAGATCGATACTGTCCGACTGACCCGAGAACCCAACGCGGTCAAAGTAACAGCCGCGAGCACGCCACCCGCCGTTGATGCGCTCAGCGCGAGACTCATTTGTTGATCCGAGAGTCCGGCGTGCTCGGAACCCATGATGCCGAGTACTGCCCACAGTGAGTCTTCGCTGATCGCCCAGACTGCAAGCATCGCGAGAAATGCGGTTCCGGCAAAAGTGAGTCGTTTCGCGCTTACCCCGGCGGGGAGAGTGGTGGTCGTCTTGGCGGACTTCGCCGTCTCCGGCGACTCTTTCACCGGGGATGACGGCAACCAGGTGACCGTTGCTGCGGTAGCCAGTGCCAGGACTGCGACGATGCCGAATGCGTTGGTCATGTGTGTGCCGAGGATGGGTATGAGAGCGAGGACGGCTGTGACGACGACACGGTTCACGAGGCCGCTGATGCTTGACGCCCGGTCCGGGTTCGTGAGCGCGGCCAGTGCCGCTCCACCAACGGATGCAGATCCACCAGCGCCGATGCCGCCGACGATGATCGCGGTACACGCGATCATCGTGGACGGTGCGATGGCCGCAACGCCGAATGCGGCTGCCATTGCCATCAGGCTGACGCGGCCGAGGAGATGACGATGCCGACCCGATGCGATACGAGTGGTGGCGAGGCAGGTGAACGCGCAGACCAGCAGCGATGCGGTCAGGACGGCACCGGCGGCGGATTCGGTGACACCGAGGTCCTCGACCATTGCCACGATCATCAGGGGGATGAGGTTCGCGGTGATGAATCCCATGACACCGATGCTGAAGACGGCAATACCGCGGTTGGCGGTGAGTGGAACCCGGTCGGACTGCGTAATCGCAGAAGCGTTGATTGGCACTAGGGCAACCCCATGTCCTGAAGGGGGTGGCGGAACCGACCCCTGATGGCGTGATGCGAGTCACTTAATGAATGTGATTCGTTAAGTATGGGGATGGGCCCTGCCTCGGTCAAGGGGTATAACGAATTTGATTCGTTAATTGTGTGTTTCGGGATACCGCCTCCCGCAAAGTGGCGTCGCCGGTCTGTTTCTTGTTGTGAGGCTTATGCTTCCGCAATGGCTGAGATTGCGGAACGCACCCGCTACTTCGAGCGCTACGTCACTTTCGTCGACGCGATTGTCGCCATTGCGATCACGCTGCTCGTCCTGCCGCTGGTCGAACTCACCAGTGACCACCACGGCACCACGTCGGAACTCCTGCGCGATCACGCTGCGCAGTTCTATTCGTTCGCCCTGAGCTTTCTGGTGATCTTCCGTCTCTGGTGGTCGCAGCATCGGCTGCTTCGTTTCGTGGTCGACGGAGACAAGGTGGTTGTGCGCGGGCTGGGGTTGTGGGTGATGACCATCGTGTTCTTGCCGTTCCCGACTGCGCTCGTTGCAGCGCCGTCGCAGGATCTCGGAACCAGGGCTCTCTACATCGGGACAATGGCAGCCAGTGCTGCGTGCCTGGCGGTGGTCGCGTGGGGTCTGGTTCGCAACCCTTCGTTGAGTGAAGAGAATGCGAAGCCGCATTTCACCGCTGAAATCGTCACTTTCCTGATCATGGTGGTGGCGCTGCTCGTCAGTGTGCTCGTTCCGGTGACGTCGTACTTCCCGCTGTTTCTTCTCCTGCTGTCGACGCCGATCGAGAAGCTGTGGAACCGAGTGGCGGCGAAATGGAGTCGCGGTGAAGGTGAGATGAGCTAGTCGGCGCGAGCGGTCATCGCGGATTTCTTGGCTTTGTTTCCGCAGATGTTCATCGAGCACCAGCGTCGGTTGTTGCCGCGGCTGGTGTCGACGTAGAGGCCGGTGCACCCGTCGCCCTGGCAGGCTTTGACGCGGTCGTGGTCGGGTCCACCGAGCACCGCGATCGCGTCGGCAGCCACTATCGACAAAGCGTCGCGGATCGGATTGTCTCCGGCTGATTTCCAGAGGGCCCGGCCACTCTCGAGGACGAGGTGGGCATCACCGAGTTCGGATGCGGTGTTGACGATCCCGACATCGGCGCGTGAGGCGCGGCGGTCCTCGCATACGGCGGTTCCGATGCGATGAATGGCCTCACGTAAATCCTGCGCGCCGCGGAGGTCGTCTTCTGTCGCGGTTGCTGGGGTGTCTATCAGATCGTTGGCGCGTAACCATAATTCGAGTCGCTGCGGGTTCGTGAGTCGTTCGAACCTCGAGCCGTTCCGATTGGTGAGGGTGGCGGTGAAGCGGAAGGCGAGCGTGTCGTTGTCGAGTCGAAACACGTCCCGAGCGGATTGATCAGCTCCTGCTTCGTTCACTTTCATCCTCCTTTGTAACGAACCATCTCAACCGGTTCGACAGCAACTGTACCTGTGTGAGAGTGTTGAACCGTCTTAGATGGTTCAGCATTTTCGAGAGGGAAATCCATGACTTCTGTTTCCGTGGTCGGTTTGGGTGCGATGGGTCGTCCCATCGCTCGAAATCTGATGGGTGCAGGCTTCGACGTGACGGTGTGGAATCGCAGCCCTGAAGCGGTAGCCGAATTGGTCGCGGAAGGGGCGACCGGCGCGAAAACCGTTGCCGAGGCATTCCAGTCCGGTGTTGTGCTGTCGATGTTGGCGGATGATTCGGCCGTGTCTGCGGCCATTCTGGATCCCGCCGTACTCGCATCCGTTCCGACTGGAACCGTGCACGTCAACATGGCCACCGTCAGCGTCGGCCTTGCCAAGCGCGCCGCCGCACTGCACGCCGAGTACGGCATCGGGTACATCGCGGCGCCGGTATTCGGACGCGTTTCTGTTGCTCAGGCCGGCCAGTTGAACATCATCGCCGGCGGCGACAGTTCCCTCCTCGAGCGAGTGCAACCCTTCCTCGACGTCATCGGGGCTCGCACGTGGCCACAAGGTGAGCGTCCGGAGCAGGCCAACATCGTCAAGATCATCGGCAACTACCTCATCCTTGCCGCGATTCAATCCTTGGGTGAGGCAATCACATTGGGGGAGAGGTCAGGTGTGGACGGAAGCCAACTCGTAGAACTGCTGACCTCGACGACCTTCCCGGGGCCGGTCTACTCCAGCTACGGAAACCTCGTCGCGACGCGTCAGTACGAGCCTGCAGGATTCACCACCACTCTGGGCCTCAAGGATTTGAGGCTTGCGCTCGACGCCGCCGACAGCGTCGATCTGGATTTGCCGTTCGGCGGCGTACTTCGAGGCGTGCTCGCTCAGGCTCTGGCGAACGGTCAGGGCGAGATGGACTGGGCGTCGATTGCAGAACTGGTCCGTTCCGGCCAGTCGGGTGAAGGCAGTCCCGAAACACCGACGAGGTGAGCGCGAACTCGGACGGGACTGCGACTTCGGCACTGGCGGAGACCGATTCCGTCCGGACGCTACCGCTGGCCGGGTTGTCGGCACTCGCAATGGCAGGTTTCATAGCAATCACAACCGAAACCATGCCGGCCGGACTACTGGTGCAGATCGGGTCAGGGCTGTCCGTATCTGTCTCCGGCGCCGGGCAATTGGTCACTGCATACGCGTTGGGCTCGGTCGTCGGGGCGGTACCACTGATCGCATTGACCCGAGGATTGCGACGACGTGCTGTCCTGGTGTCGGCGACTGTTGGATTCGGTGTCTTCAATCTGGTGACAGCGCTGTCGTCGAATCTTGTTCTCACCTTGGGTGTTCGGTTTCTGGCGGGCATGGCAGCAGGTGTGGTGTGGGGGTTGCTTGCTGGGTACGCACGCAGGATGGCGCCCCCTCATCTGCAGGGGCGGGCCGTTGCGGTTGCCTCCGTCGGACAGCCGATCGCGCTGGCAATCGGCGTTCCGATGGGTGCATTGCTCGGGACCCTGGCCGATTGGCGCGTAGTCTTCGCCGTGATGTCGGTTGCTGCGCTACTTCTGGTCGTGTGGATACTCACGGTGATGCCGGACTTTCCCGGGCAACAAGCGGATCGGCAGCTGTCGGTGCGGAAAGTCCTGGTCCTGCCGGGCGTACGACCGATTCTGTTTGTCGCGTTCTTGTGGATCTTCGCGCACAACATCGTGTACACGTACCTGGCGGCGTTTCTGGATCGCATCGGTTTCGGCGATCGGTTGGGAATCGTCTTGTTCGTGTTCGGACTTTTCGCCTTCGTGGGCATCGGTGTGGTCGGGGTGTTTGTCGACCGGGCCCTTCGAAGTCTCACCGTGCTGAGCTTGGTGGTCTTTGCCGCAGCTTTGACGGCGTTGGGCGTCGGCGGTGACAGCTTCGCAGTGATCGCACTCAGCGTTGCGGTATGGGGCGTGGCATTCGGAGGCGCTCCCACTCTCCTTCAGACTGCGCTCGCCGACACGACGGGCGACGCTGTGGACACTGCGCAATCGGTTTTCGTGACGATCTTCAATGCGGCGATCGCAGCGGGCGGCGTCGTGGGCGGGCTGATCTTGGCGGACAGGGGTGCGGGAGCGTTGCCGTTGGTTTCGCTGGTGCTGATCGTCGTCGGTGTTCTTGTGGTCAGTATCCGACAATTCGGACATAGCTTGTGATTCACTTCACGCATGCGAAAGTCATTGCTGGTGGTTGCTCTCCTTGCTACGTGGTTTGTCGCCGGAGCGATGCCCGCGGGGGCTGCGGATGCGAACTGGTCCGGTGATTACTCGCTCAAGCGTTTCGCCGCGACCAAGACGGGCACAAGTCTGGCCGCCAGCCAGTGGGAGCCGGATTTCTCCGATACATACACGTTCGAGACGGATTGCTCGAGCGGAGTCTGTATCGCCACAGTGGTCGGCGGTCCGGCTCCCGCCAATCCGACGTTGCCGCAGCCTGCGCGATACACCTGGGACGGAACCAGTTGGGTGCACCCCTATGACTGGGAGTGGGATTGCTACCAGGGGGAAGGCGTGCCCAAGGTGTGGGCACCGGCGCACTCCGAGGCGTATTACACACCTCAGCCCGATGGCAGTCTGAAAGGTTCGTGGCGTACCGACATCGCGAGTGGTCCCTGCGAGGGATCGGTGATCATGCACGTCGAGGCGTACCCGGTCGGTCGATCTACCGGATCCTTCGGTAGTTGAGAACGATCTGTGGCCCGAAGGTGTTGAAACAAATCTGAGCCCGCGGGAATTGATCGAGCCCCATGCACGTTAATTGAGTCAGTAACGCTCAACTTTCTGCAAGGAGGCTTCGGAATGCCAGCATTCTTCGGGCCCGAGGGTCCCGGTCGCATCGATATTTCCCGGCTCATGAGCAGGGCCACCCAGCAACTCATGGCTGACGCTGCACGTGTAGCGGCTGCTCGCGGTGATTCGGATCTCGATGCACTGCACGTTCTCCGCGTCATGGCGGAGCAGGATCCGGTCCGCACGCTCATGCAGCGCGCCGGAGCCGACCCGAAATCCGTGGTCGACGCCGTCGACCTGCGGCTGCCACAAGGCCGTGAGCAGGGGGCCTACTCTGCTCCTGCGCTCAGCAGCGCCGTGAAAACCGCTCTACTCGAGGCTCATCAACTGGCCCGAGCCCTGGGATCGACGTACATCGATCCCGAACACCTCTTCATCGCATTGGCTGGTGACCCCGATCATGTTCCGGGTCGTCTGCTCGCTTCGGCCGGTATCACGCCGGAGAAGCTGCAGGCAGCGGTTCAGAATCCTGCAGCCGGTCCAGTCGAAGACGAGTCCACCACACCGACGCTCGACAAGTACGGCGTCGATCTCACCGATCGCGCACGCAACGGCGGCGTCGATCCGGTGATCGGCCGCGCCGACGAGATCGAACAGACCATCGAGATCCTCTCCCGCCGCACCAAGAACAACCCCGTCCTGGTGGGTGAAGCAGGCGTCGGCAAGACTGCCATCGTCGAAGGTCTCGCCCAGCGCATCGTCGACGGGGATGTCCCGGAATCGTTGGTGGGCAGGAGGATAGTCCAGCTCGAACTCTCGAGCATGGTCTCGGGTACTCGCTACCGCGGAGACTTCGAGGAACGGCTGACCAAGGTGATCGACGAGATCACCGCACACAAGGACGAGCTGATCGTCTTCATCGACGAGATGCACACCATCGCCGGTGCCGGAGGCGGCGCCGAAGGTGCGATGGATGCCGGAAACATCCTCAAGCCCAAGCTCGCTCGCGGTGAACTGCACATCGTCGGCGCCACCACGCTCGACGAATACCGCAAGAACATCGAGAAGGATCCCGCGCTCGAGCGGCGCTTCCAGCCCGTACAGGTCGGAGAGCCGTCGATCGAGGACGCGATCGCCATCTTGAGCGGACTGCGCAGTCGGTACGAGGATCACCACAAGGTCCACTACACCGACGAGGCGATCACCGCTGCGGTGGAGCTGTCGGCACGTTACATCGGCGACAGGTTCTTGCCGGACAAGGCAATCGACTTGGTCGACCAGGCCGGCGCCAGGCTTCGGTTGAAGACGGCCACCGTGGACACCGCTGCACTGCAGCAACGTCTCGAGCAGCTCGAGAGCGACAAGGAGAAAGCCGTCGCCGATGAATTGTACGAGAAGGCGTCGACCCTGCGTGACGAGATCAACAGCGTCGCAAAGCGTCTGGAGAAGGCAGGATCCTCGGTTCCTTCCGAGGAAACTCCGGATGTGACTGCTGAACAGATTGCCCAGGTTGTCGCCCGTGCCACGGGTATTCCGGCCAGCCAGATGACTCAAGCAGAGAAAGATCGCCTGCGCCGTCTGGAAGAGGAACTGCACGGTCGTGTCATCGGGCAAGATGACGCCGTTCGCGCAATCGCGCGTGCGGTGCGTCGTAGCCGGACCGGTATGAGCGATCCGGATCGTCCCGTCGGTAGCTTCCTGTTCCTCGGACCTACCGGTGTCGGCAAGACGGAGCTCGCAAAAGCTCTGGCTGCCACACTCTTCGGTGACGAGAACAAGATGCTGCGCTTCGACATGAGCGAGTTCGGTGAGAGGCACACGGTAAGCCGATTGGTCGGTGCTCCTCCCGGATATGTCGGCTACGGCGAGGCCGGACAGCTCACGGAACAGGTGCGTCGTAACCCGTACTCGGTGATCCTGCTCGACGAGATCGAAAAGGCACACCCGGACGTGTTCAACACCTTGCTCCAGGTGCTCGACGATGGGCGTCTGACCGACGGCCAGGGTCGAACGGTGGACTTCAAGAACACCGTCGTGATCATGACCAGCAATCTCGGCTCGGACATCATTTCGAGCAAGTCCGGTGGACTGGGCTTCACCACAGGTGATGCAGAGTCGGCGGAGAAGCCACTGCGCGACCGCGTGATGGCCAGGTTGCGCGAATCGATGCGGCCGGAGTTCCTCAACCGCATCGACGAGATAGTGATCTTCCGCAAGCTCGACACCGAGCAACTGCACCGGATCACTGATCTGTTGCTCGACGACAGCCGGAAGCGGTTGCAGTCCAAGGGCATCGACATCGAGTTCACCGCCGACGCAGTGGACTGGATTGCCGAGCACGGGCATCAACCCGAGTTCGGGGCTCGCCCGTTGCGACGTTCGATCCAGCGTGTGGTCGACGACAAGATCGCCGACATGCTGCTCGACGATCTCCTCGAAGAGGGCGGCAGCATCACCGTCGCGGTTGACGAGGGTGAGTTGGTGTTCAGCTAGGAGGGGCACAGCCCCCGTGAGCGGTTAGGGAGTCCCTGGACTCCCTAACCGCTCACAGGCGCGCAGCGCCCAAAATCTCCGCCGCCAGGGCGTCGTTGTGCCGGAAAAACCCCGCATTGGTACGGGGACGAGGGAAAGCCGCCGACCAGTTGTGGCCTGCAACCCACGGCCCGGCCGCGAAGCGGCGAGGATGAGCTGTGTTGTCCTGGTCGAGAATTCGTGAAGTACCGTCGACGGCGAGCTTCGCCGAACTGTCCACGGTCGCACGAAGTTCGACTGCCTCGCCTCGACCGTGAAGCGTCCGCAGGAGCGAGTCACCGCTCGCGCTGATGGAAGCAACCGGCAAGCGTGCTTCGACGAGGGTGTTCGCGGCCACGATGTCGGTGTGCGACGCACTGCGAGCGACAAAGATCCCAACCCCCGTTGCCGGGTCGATCTCGGTGGAGAACGCTGAATCCGGCCCGAGGAACTGGACGATGCCGACCTCGTTGAGCGCGATCAACTGTTCCAGTCGCTCGGGTGGCGGACCACTGGCGATGAAGCTGAAGAACGAATGAAGCCAACCCTCGACGTCCTTGGCGACGGATTCGGCCGGGATTCTGCCGCGCCGCAGCAATTCTCCGACAGTCATGTACGTCGACAGCAGCGCTGAGAAGACAGCGGCGTCGGCGCTGAAATACGGGTCCGACCTCCGCGCGACGTCTGCCGAGATGTATTCGTTGATCCGGGATTGGACCTCGGCAAGTCCGTCGTAGCGCTCACCGCCGAGTGGGCGGTTCAGCCGCTCGAGATCGATACGGTCTTCCGGCTTCGGAACTGCGTTCTCGACCAGTTCCTGCAATCGAGACGATCCCCAAGCCAGCGAGGCGAATTCGGTGTCGAACTCCTCCCAGGTGCCCACCGTCCGATCCGGGTGCGACGCGAACAGTTCGTGATAGTGGGCGCCTGCCAATTCTTTCGACGCCAGCGGCCAGATGTCGTTTCGGAAATCCAACGGCCCGTCGCCGGGCACAAGATCAGCGGTGAAGAACCGGGGTAGCGGTGGCCGCGCGTCGGCGATCGAGTACGAAATCTTGGAGTGGTACGGCACGCCTCGACGAGATCCGGCGTACAACAGCGGTTCCCGACCCGAGGGAGTGTAAGTGAGGGTGCCGTCCTCACCGCGTTCGAAGACGCCGCCGCGGCTCTCGGCGAGGAGAACCATCCAGTCGATGAAAGCCAGCCCGAGTCCGGCGATCAGAACCGGTTCGCGTTCGGGAATGACATCGGCGTCGAGGTCGGCGGTGTATCCCGGACCTACGTAGGTCAACCCGTGCTCGGACGCGAAGCTGGTCAGCGCGGTTTCACGCGGGGCAGCCAACGCATCGGGGTGCCCTTGCGCGAGAAGGACGGCCGTCGCTTCGATGACAACTCCGTCGTCCAGATGAACCGTCTGTATCTCGCCGACGTTCACGATGTCGACCACGGATCGTCGATGAACCCGAACGTCGACGTGCGCTGGTGCAGAGTCGACCGCAGTCTGGAACACCCAGTTCAGGTATCGGCTCTGCAGTGACCTCGATGCAAACGACGACGGGGTGATCATCGGAACTTCTGCCGCGATTTCGGGAAATTCGGCAAGTTCAGTCGAGTGCTCGGCGACCCATTCCGCGAGGGTCGGACCCGGCAGAACCGGGCCGGTCACGGCGGTGGTCTCGTCGGTGAACATCGTGACGTCCGCGGTTGTCGAATTCATCCACAGAAGCGGCGCCTGGCTGCCTCGCCAAATGCGGCCGGCGCCTGCCGGATACGGGTCGACGACGTGAATGTCGATCGGTATGGGATCGGCGTTCACCGATTCGTGAGCGAGGATTCGCTCGAGTACGCCGGTCCCGCGGGGGCCACCGCCCACGATCACGACGACAGCTGCTGTCCCCACTGAGGTACGGGGTCGATCGCCTGGCACGAGTCCTCCATCGGACCTGGCAGAAAGCACCCGCACCTCAGCAGAGGGGGTTGCTGCGACGTCACGGAGCCAGGACTCTCGATCGCTCTGGATGGTTAGTCCAGCTTATCTTCGGAGAATCGTGAGGCAAGGAATTCCGGACATCAGATCAGCGTGAATCAAACAGTTGTCAATCGTTATCTTTCGGTTTGCGTTGCCGGCAGGATCCGAGCGTGAACATCCCCGAAGCCGATTCGTGATCCCCCGACGCCGGGAGCGGTGGCTGAGATGGCGATGGTGTCGCCGTCTTCGAGAAAGGTTCGAGTCTCGGAGCCCACAGTCACGGGTTCCTTGCCACCCCAGGTCAGTTCGATGAAGGCGCCGCGCTGATCCTTGTCCGGTCCGGAAATGGTTCCGGATGCAAAGAGATCGCCGGTGCTCGCTGCTGCGCCGTTGATGGTGGTGTGCGCAAGCATCTGCGCAGGCGACCAGTACATCTGGGCGTAGGGCGGCCGGGAGACGACGTGACCGTTCCATTCGACGGCCAGGTCGATGTCCAACCCCCACTTCTCCTCGCCGCGCAGGTAAGAGAGAGGTTCGGGGTCCTGCACCGGCGTATCGATTCGGGCCTCTTCGAGCGCGAGCAACGGGACAACCCACGCAGAGATGGACGTCGCGAAGCTCTTCCCGAGATTCGGGCCGAGAGGGACGTATTCCCACGCCTGGATGTCCCGGGCGGACCAGTCGTTCACGACGACGGCGCCGAAGACGTGCTCGGCAAAGTCGTCCGGGGTGATGGAATCGCCCATCTTCGAGGGAGTTCCGACGATGAAGCCCATTTCGGCCTCGATGTCGAGGCGGCGGGACGGTCCGAAATCCGGGTTCTCCTGATCGGGTGACTTGCGCTGTCCGCAGGGGCGAACGATATCGGTGCCGGAGACGACGATGGTGCTCGAGCGCCCGTGGTATCCGACCGGAAGGTGCTTCCAGTTCGGCATCAAGGGGGCAGCGTCGGGTCGGAACAGGCGTCCGAGGTTGGTCGCATGATTTTCCGACGCATAGAAATCCACGTAGTCGGCCACCGCGATCGGCAAGTGCATTGTGACTGAGTCGACGGGAAACACTGCGTCCGAGACTATTTCGCCGGTCACTAGATCCGTGATCCGATCACGCACCGATACCCACTGATCTCGGCCCAGCGCCATGAACGCATTCAGACTCGGTTCGGCGAAGACGGAATCTCCCAGTGTCGCTGCGAGATCGACCACCGAGTCGGCGACCCGAACACCAACACGCGGTGATCCTCCGGCGGGGGAGAAGATGCCGTATGGCAGATTGTCGATCCCGAACAACGAGTCGGCGGGAATGTCGATGGTCGTGACGGTCATACGAGTGTTCCTTCGGTTTTGTCGGAGCGGACGATCAATCCGAGACCTTCGAGTTCGGTGAGAGGGTCCGAAATGCTACAGGTCCCGAACGAGAGGAAGCGGCGACGCACCTCGCCGGCCTCGTCCGCGGTCAGTTCGGCCAGGGCTTGCGCGATCGATTCGCCATCGCGTTGCGCCAGAGCAGCAACAACTTCCGAGCGGTCGGCGCCCCGCCTCACAGCGTTGACGGCCACCATGATGTTGAGGAAGCCGTGCTGCTCGAAACCTGTCTCCGGATCGGTATTGCGCACGCCGTGATGCAGTCCCGCGGTCGCCTTGAACGGGATACCCGCTCGGACAACGGATATCACGGCATCGGCGAGCTCGTCCTCGTCCGGGTACGCTTCGGCGACAATTCCTCCGGTGCGAAACTTCGCGGAGTACCCGGCGGTTTCGAGCGCCGTCAGAAAGTCCACGCGTCGATCACCGCGGGGTACCTCGACAAAAATGTCCAGGTCGGGATGAGCGGCATGGACGGGAGCGAGTTCCTCGAAGGCGGCTTCGGCGTCCAACCCGTCAGGAATTCCCACTTCGACGGCGGCGACGCTGACACCGGGGATAGCGAGCGCGTTCGACAGTGCCGCCGCCGTATCGGCTGGACCGGCCGGCACAGTCAGACTCAGCGTCACCGGGTTGTCAGCTGAAACGTACGCGGCCAGTTCGCTCAATCGCGGCGCGGGAAAGACGAAGGGCCCGACCAGTGCGTCATAGTCCGCCTGCTGGTAGGCCGCGTGGGCCGGAACTGCCTCGGCGAGAGGAGCATTGCCGGGTGGGAAGAGTGCTGCGTCGTCGCACAGGCCGCGCAGGAGTGGGGAGATGATCGTCATTGCTGAGGCCCCCGCCCTGCCCAACTCCAGGCGTACGCTTCGTCTTCACAGGCCAAGGCTCCCTCACCCAATTCGAGGGGCCGGAACGTATCGACCATCACGGCCAGCTCGTCGAAGAACTCGGCGCCGATGCTTCGCTCGTACGCGCCGGGTTGTGGGCCGTGGGCGTGGCCGCCGGGATGAATCGATATCGAACCCTGCCCGATGCCGGAACCCTTGCGTGCCTCGTAGTCACCGCCGCAGTAGAACATGATCTCGTCCGAGTCGACGTTCGAGTGGTAGTACGGCACGGGGATCGACAGGGGGTGGTAGTCGACCTTGCGGGGCACGAAGTTGCAGATCACGAAGTTGTTCCCCTCGAATGCCTGGTGCGCGGGCGGCGGCTGGTGAACACGGCCCGTGATCGGCTCGTAGTCGGAGATGTTGAAGGTGTACGGGTACAAGCATCCGTCCCAACCGACGACATCGAAAGGGTGCGTGGGATAAACCATTCGGGTGCCGACGATGCCCGCCGACGTGCGGTGCTTGACCAGTACCTCGATGTCGGTGCCTTCGGCGATCATGGGCGCGGTCGGTCCGTGCAGGTCTCGTTCACAGAACGGTGCGTTCTCGAGTAGCTGGCCGAAGCGGGAAAGATAGCGCTTGGGCGGGACGATGTGACTGTTCGCTTCGATGGCGTAGGCACGAAGTGGTTTGTCACCCTTGGGGATCCATCGATGCGTTGTGGACATCGGGATCAGGACGTAGTCACCTTCACAGGCCTCGAGTGTGCCGAAGACAGTCTCGACGGTCGCCTCGCCAGATTCGATGTAGACCATCTCATCGCCGATTGCATTGCGGTACAGGGGAGATGGCGCCGCCGCAACGACGTAGGACAGTCGCACGTCGGCATTTCCGAGGATGAGACGACGGCCGGTTACCACGTCGGTCTCGTTCCAGGTGCTTTCGGGAAACAGTGTGTGGAGTTTCAGATGGCGCGGTTTGAGGGGATGGTTGGGGGTTGTGCTCTGATCGCGCAGTTCCCAGACTGTTGCGTCGACGATGGCCGACGGGATCTCGCGGTGGTAGAGCAACGAAGAATCCGAGGAGAAACCTTCCTCGCCCATCAGTTCTTCGTAGTAGAGGTTGCCGGACTCGTCACGGTGTTGGGTGTGACGCTTCGGTGGGATGTTGCCGAGTTGTCGATAGAACGCCATGACGGGGCTCCTTCTGTGCTGTTCTGCCTGGCTCACCTCCACCAGATAGTAAATACATTAACTAAAATGATGTGATGGGCGCAACCCTTCAAGGGGGTTCGGGTCTATGTCAGTTACGTCCGCGTACGTCGAACTGGCTGCGGTTGGTGATCAGTTTGTCCAGGAGCATGACAAGAATTCGCTGTTCGGCCTCGCTCAGGACGCTGACCCAGGCGTGTTCGCGTTCGTTCTGCTCGCGAAACGCTTCGACCATGGCTTCTCGGCCTTTGTCGGTCAGGTACAGCTGGACCGAACGGCCGTCGTTCTCGGTGGGCCGACGATCGATCAATCCGTCTGCCAGCAGCGACTTGGACAGATTGGAGACCGCTGCCCTACTCATTCCGGTGAGCTCGGCGGCAGCCTTCGGCTCGATCGGACCGGCCAGCCAGGTGACGAACAACAGTCGGAAGGAGGACCATGACCAGCCTCGAGGGCGGTGGATCGACGACTCGAGATCGTACGTGACGACGTTGGAGGCTCGGTTGAGCGTCAGGAGAACCTCGGTGGCGAGCTGATCGCGAAAGCCGTGTTCGGTGGCCAGCTTTTTGTTGGCCAGTTCGATGAACGACCAGAAATTGAGTTCGCCGACGGTTGACTGGTCATCGGTTGTCCGGTCATTCATGGACTAACCCTAGCGCGATCGGCAGGTGATTAATCTATGTACTAGATTTCGGGGTTCTGATGAAACTTCGCAACCTGGCACTGCGGTCGAGGTTCTGAACTATCGTGACGCGCGTGACTGTGCGCAGCGACGAGTTTCCCCTGGATACCGACCTCATGTCGGTGGGGCAACTCGAGCGGAGACGACGATTGACCACGGCGGTGGTCGAGATGCTTGCAGCGATGCCGTCGGATCGAATCCAGATGAAAGAAGTGTCGGAGCGTTCAGGCGTGGCGCTAGGCACTCTCTATCGCTACTTTCCGACCAAACAGCAACTTCTTGCTGCGGCGATGACGGCGTGGAGCGGGCTCGAATCCGCTCGTCGTCCTGAGGAGCCGCGAACAGGCGGCGAAGAGAGCAATGCGTACGAACGGGTTCTGGCACTTCATCGCCGCGAGATGAAGGCATTCGAGCGTAGGCCTCACTTCGCTCGACTCGAGATCGAACTCCATTCGTCCTCGGATCAGTTCGTGATCGAGTCGTTGGATCAGCGCGCGGCTGCACATCGGAGAATGCTGTTCGAATTGATGGACGGTATTCCGGCCGAGACGGCGCGGGTTGCGGCCGTGGCAATGGGCGGCACGATGTTGACGGCCCTTGCACTGTGGACCAGTGGCCGGATCGGATTCGCAGAGGCCCAGCGGAACGTCGAAGACGTCATCGGACTGGTACTTCGCTGAACGGTGTCACTCTAGAATTCAGTTCTTGTTTCTGTCGCTGTGAATGCGAATCATCGCTGCAGCTTTGTGAAAACGAAGACGCAGGGAGCGTCCTTACCTAGAATTCACTTACAAAACTGCCGGGATGTCCGATCCAAGGATCGACGTGTCCGTGAACTGTGAAAGTGAGTCGCAATGAAGCGCTCGTACCGAGCTCGCTCTCGAATCTGGATGGTTGTCCTGGCGTCGGCGACACTGGTGGTGACGGGGTGCGCCGGTAGCAGCCAAGGTACGACCACGGATGCATCGGACGTGACGGTCGGAGTTGTCGGTGACCAGAACAACGGGGGAGAGCCGCGCTCGGGTGGCACCGTGTCGTTTGCCACCTACAACGGGATCAGCAGTCTCGATCCGGCTGACCGTCAGGACGGCGGCGCTACCGGTGGTAGCGAAATGGCGGCCATCTACGACCTTCTGATGCGCTTCGATACGGCGGCGGGCGAATACGTTCCCCACTTGGCGCAGTCTTTGTCGGCCAACGGCGACAACACGGTGTGGACACTGAAATTGCGCGACGGCGTCACCTTCAGCGACGGCACTCCGATGGACAGTGCGGCAGTCCTGTGGAGTATCGATCACTATCTGCAGAAGAAGGGAACTCACGCGCTGGTGTGGAAGACCACTGTGCGCGAGAGGAATTCACCGGATCCGAGTACGGTCGTCTTCACATTGGCGCAGCCGTGGGACGAGTTCCCGATCATGTTCACCACCGGTCCCGGCATGATCGTCGCGCCCTCGTCGATGGCTACCGGCACGTTCACCCCGATCGGGGCAGGTCCGTTCACCGTCGAGAAGTTCGCCTCCCAGGACGAATTGGTGCTCGCTGCCCGTCCGACGTACTGGGACGGGGCACCGTACCTCGAGAAGTTGCGCTTTCCGGCAATCGTCAACGAGAAGAGCAAACTCGAGGGATTGCACACCGACGGAATTCAGGTCGCCTATCTGAAGTCTCCCGATTTCATACACGAGGCTTTCGAAGCCGGTGATCCAGGATTTGTGTACTCGGCCAGCATGGCCGGCGTTCTGGCAATCAATCAGCGCGACGATCGGGCAGCGAAGGACGAGCGCGTGCGTAAGGCGATTGTCGCTGCGGTGGACCCGACTACGTTCAACGAGCGAGTTCAGGGCGGCTTCGGCGAACCCGGCACCGACATGTTCGCGTCGTGGTCGCAGTGGCACGGATCGGTGGCCGGGAACGGCTTCGACCCCGAGGCGGCGAAGAAGTATCTCGCCGAGGCGAAGGCCGACGGTTACGACGGAAAACTGACGTACGTCGGTATGAACGATCCGGCGACGCAGCGCAGCGCACTGACGTTTCAGTCGCTCTTGCAGGCAGTGGGTTTCACGGTCGACATCACCTACGCAACCAGCATCAACGATCTGATTTCCATGCTGTACGCGAAGCATGACTACGACGTGTCCTACTTCGCGTTCAACGTGCTGGAAGAGTCACCGTTCGTGCGTATGTACGGCAACCTGTTCAGCGAATCGCCGTCGAACATTCTCGGCTACAAGAACGCTCGGATGGACGAGTTGCTCGGCAAGCTGCAAACAGCGTCGGGCGAGGATGAGCGGCGAGCCGTCATCGACGATATTCAGACCGTGGTCAACGAGACAGCGCCGATGGCCGTGGTCAACTCCGGCAAGGTTTTCATCCCGTGGCGCGAGAACGTGCACGGAGTGATGCCGAGTGCGGACGGGATTCTGCTCTTCGGCAACACGTGGTTGAGCTGACCCCCGTGCGCCTTTTTGGTAGTGCCCACTACCAAAAAGGCGCACCGGGGCTTCGCCCCTAAAGCTCCGCTCGTACCAACTTCGCGGCTTCGACGAGGTTACGCAGTGACGCCTCGACCTCGACGGAACCGCGAGTCTTCAAACCGCAGTCCGGGTTGACCCACAACCGCTCGACCGGAACAGCTTTGAGTGCCTCACGCAGTGATTCGGCAATTTCGTCGACGCTCGGCACCCGCGGCGAGTGGATGTCGTAGACACCGGGGCCGACGCCGAGATCGAACCCGACCGAACTGAGATCGTCGAGGACCTCCATGTGTGAGCGTGCCGCCTCGATGGACGTGACGTCCGCGTCGAGGCCGGCGATGGCGCCGATCACCGCTCCGAACTCGGAGTAGCACAGGTGCGTGTGGATCGCGGTGGAATCCGCGACGCCCGAGGTGGCCAACCGGAAGGCGCCGACCGACCAGTCCAGGTAGGCGCGCTGATCCTCGGCACGCAGTGGGAGTAGTTCTCGCAGAGCCGGTTCGTCGACCTGGATGATTCCGATTCCGGCGGCCTGCAGGTCGACGGTCTCGTCTCGAATGGCCAGTGCGACTTGATTTGCCGAGTCGGCGAGGGGTTGGTCGTCGCGGACGAACGACCAGGCCAGAATGGTGACGGGTCCGGTGAGCATGCCCTTGACCGGCTTGTCGGTCAGGGACTGTGCGTACGTGATCCAGTCGACGGTCATCTGCTTCGGGCGCGAGACGTCGCCGTACAGAATCGGCGGACGCACGCAGCGGGTGCCGTACGACTGGACCCAACCGTTGGCGGTGGCGAAGAATCCGTCCAACTGCTCCGCGAAGTACTGGACCATGTCGTTGCGTTCCGGCTCACCGTGCACAAGCACGTCCAGGTCCAGCTTTTCTTGGAGCGCAACAACTTCGGCAATTTCGGCGCGCATACGGTTGACGTACTCGGCTTCGTCGATCTCACCTTTGCGCAGCGCTGCGCGAGCGATGCGGATCTTCGAGGTTTGCGGGTACGAACCGATGGTCGTCGTGGGCAGCGGCGGCAGAGAAAGCAGCTCGTCCTGGGCAGCGCGACGTTCGGCGGCGGGCGCGCGACCGGTTGCCGAGTTCAGCACCGCGTCCAGACGGCCTCGAACACTCGCATCATTGAGTCTGCGATCGTCCTTGCGGGTCGACGCGGCCGCTCGTGCCAGAGCGAACTCGTCCTCCACCGACTCTCTGCCCTGTGTGAGAGCGGTTGCGAGAGTTACTACTTCCTTGACCTTCTCGGTGCCGAACGCGAGCCACGAGCGCAGGGCCTTGTCGACATCGGACTCAGCGTCGAGTGTGTACGGAACGTGCAGCAGGGAGCACGACGTGGAGACGGCAAGCGTGTCGACGCTGCCGAGCAAGGCACCCAAAGTGCTCAGTGCCGAGTCCAGATCGGACCGCCAGATGTTTCGTCCGTCGACCACTCCGGCGACGATTAGTTTGCGGGCGAGTTCAGGTACGGAGCCGATCGAATCCTGACCGGCCACCAGGTCGACGGCAAATCCTTCGACGCCGGTGGACGCAAGCGCGGGCAACGCGTCACGCAGCGAACCGAAGTACGACGCCAACAGGATCGACGGCCGCTCGGACAGCGCTGAAAGCTGTTCGTACGCAGCGCGTGCCGCTTCGATTTCCTCATCGGTGCGATCGCCCACGAGGGCGGGTTCGTCGAGCTGAACCCAGCTCGCACCGGCCTTCGCGAGCCGACCGAGTAGATCCGCGTAGAGGGGGAGTAGTTCGTCGAGCCGCGAGAGCAGCGGCTCGTCTGTGCCGACAGCCTTCGAGAGCAGCAGGAAGGTGACCGGTCCGATGACGACCGGGCGGGCTGCAATGCCGTCGGAAAGTGCTTCTGCCAGTTCGGACAAGACCTTGGACGGGTCGAGTGCGAACGTGGTGGACGGTGAAATCTCCGGCACCAGGTAGTGGTAGTTGGTGTCGAACCACTTCGTCATTTCGAGTGGCGCGATGGTGTCCGTCCCACGGGCGGCGGCAAAGTAGCGGTCCAACGGATCGGCGACCGACGCGACGCGGTCGGGCAGCGCGCCGAGAAGAACTGCGGTGTCGAGCATCTGGTCGTAGAAGGAGAAGGTATTGACCGGGATGGAGTCGAGGCCCAGGTCACGGAGGTCGGCCAAGCCCTGCCGACGGAGGTCACGGGCGACAGCCTGCAGGGCGTCGGCGTCGATGCGCCCTGCCCAGTAGCTTTCGGTTGCCCGCTTGAGTTCTCGATGAGGACCGATGCGCGGTGAGCCCAGCACGGTCGAAGTGAATGTTGTTGTCACGGAGTTTCTCCAGATTGCCAATGCATTGATGGCCACTGCCGGCAGACGGGTACACCTCACGAGACCTCGAGTTTCGGCGGACAGTACTGCCCGCACCGCACACGAGGTCCGATGGAGATCTACACGCCCATTCCACGAGGCGGTGGACCGTCGGGCACGGCGTGCCCGACACAGTCGGCAGGTCTTCGGACTCGCGGGCACTCGATCGAGTTGGATCGAACCTACTGGCCGTCGCTTCCCAGGCGGATGCCCAGTGCACATAAACGGCGGTCGTTCCTGCTTACCGCTGCGGGACAGTCCCGGATTTTCACCGGGTTCCCTCTCACTCCGACAGCTTGCGCTGACGGGGCTTCGACGCCGGGAACGGTCTTCGGGGCTCCTCATGACCGCGCCGGGCGAACCAGCTGCATCGACCAGCATAAGGCCAACCCTCCCTGAGCAGTCAAGGAGAGTCGGCGAAGGGCGCTACGCGCGTGACATGTAGGAATTCGAGTCCGGTGGTACGCGCGGAAGATTCTCGGAGGAACGTAGATTCTCCGCCATTTCGACAAGCAGATCCTGCGAAGACGGCGATAGATCGACGACGCGAGAGGTGAGGTTTCGCAGGCGCACGTTGTGCAGCTGTTCGAGGAGAGAGAGGTCCGCCTCGCCGCCCGAGATCGCGGGCGGAGTTTGATCGGACGGGGCGTAGAAGTAGTCCGGATGGACGTTGAAGAAGTGGGCGAGGGCGGCAACCACTTCGGGTGACGGGTTGGTTCGGACGCCGGTGCGCAGTTGGGACAGGTACGGCGTCGAGATGCGGCAGCCGAACTCGGTCATGCCGCGAACGACCATCGCGTTGGTGACGTGAAAGTCGGCAGTCTCGAACAGCGAGTTCAAGCGATCGTTGAACTGGTTCGACATGAGACGTCCCTTCCCCCGTTACGCACAGGCTCCGTCGATTCAATTAACTGCATCATAGCCAGTTATCGAACGATTAGCTGTTTTGGATTCTCGCGAAGGGGGTCGTTTGCAGGGAAAATCCCTAGGGTAGAAGGTCCCTACTTTGAGTGATTTGGACAAATCGCCGTCAAGAATCGAACCGCGAACTATTTGCCGGGGAAGTGGATTCCGGCCACGCGGATCAGAGCCAGCCGTTCGACTCGGCGATTCTGACGGCTTCCGCGCGCGTCGACGCACCCGTCTTACCCATTGCGGATGACAGATGATTTCGAACCGTCCCTGCGGACAAGAAGAGCGCCCCTGCGATGGCTGCCACGGGTGCGCCGTCGTGAGCGGCGCGCAGTACTTGGGTCTCACGCTCCGTCAGAGGCGACTCGCCGCTGACGAGGCTGTCGGCCGCAAGGGTGGGATCGACGACGCGCAGTCCGGCGTGGACACGCCTGACTGCGTCGGCCAACTGCCTGGCGGGTGTGTCCTTGACGACGAACCCGCCGGCCCCGGCGTGCAGGGCCTTGCGAAGAAATCCGGGACGTCCGAACGTGGTGACGATCAGGACTCGGGTGTCTGGTGCGGCCTCGCGAAGGGCCGCCGTCGCGGCGATTCCGTCCATGCCGGGCATCTCGACGTCCAGAAGCGCGACATCTGGGCGGTGTTCGAGAACAGCGGCCACAACCTCGTCGCCGCGACCGACCTCGGCCACCACGGAGAGGTCGGATTCCAGATCGAGTAGTGCGGCCAACGCTCCTCGCACGAGCGCCTGGTCGTCCGCCAAGAGCAGCCGTATGGTTGCTCGATCGCCCTGGCTGTTCACTCTGTCTCCTGTTCGACTACCTGAAGTGCAAACCCCTGCGGCTGGGGATGAGTGATGATCACTCGTGCGCCCGACGCTCCGGCGCGCTCGCGTAATCCGATCAGACCGTTGCCGGAAGACGTCGACCCGGCCCCTTGCCCGTCGTCGACGACCGACGCACTATTTTCGTCGACCGTGATCCGGCAGTGGGTCGCACCGCTGTGTCGAACGACGTTGGTGACGCCCTCACGGATCGTCCATGCAAAGAGTTCGCGAAGACGCGTGGGAACCATGTCGGTACTGCTCGGCACCTCGTCCTCGATACCAGCCGCACGCAATGCCTCTCGTGCTCGGGCTATCTCGACGGGAAGAGAAATCCCACGAAATCCTTCGACGGCTGAACGCACGTCTGCCAACGCGTCACGCGAAAGTCTTTCGAGGTCGTCGAGTTCGTTGCGCGCACGTTCGATATCGACATCGAGTAGGCGATTGGCCAGTTCGGCTTTGATCGTGATGACGGTCAGCGAGTGCCCGAGGATGTCGTGCAGATCGCGCGCCATCCTCGTTCGCTCCTCCATGATTGCCCGCTGCTCCTGCTCTTCGCGTTCATGGAGCATGGCGAAGTTGCGGCTGATCAGGGACATGATGCCCCAGGTCGCGAATGCGGCCGCGCAGACTCCGAGCGAGAGTCCGGAGTAGTTCCCCCACCCGGACGAGAGGCTCACTATCTCCACGGAGGCCGCGAACACCAAGGCGAGAATGCCGCCCGCGACGGTCGGCAGCAGCGTCACCGCTGTCACCGCGAGATACGGTGCGGCTGCCAAACCAGTCGGCCCGACGCTGACGATCATCACGGCGGCCAACGCGGTCAAGGCGGCCAAAGCCAGTGCAGCTTCGCGAATCGTCGGCCGAGTCATTGTCATTCGACGCCGCTGCTGCGTTGTGGCGAACGTGTAGAGATAGAGCGCACCGAAGGCGACCGTCGCGAGAATCCCTGTCCAGCCGCGCAGTTCGTCGCGCAGATTCCATCCCTCGATCAGTGGCCCGCCGAGAAATACCATCCAGACCGCCGCGAAGAGAACGCCGAAACGATTCCGCCGCGGGAGCGCGACGGAATCTTCTCGGTCAGTCGTTTGCGACAACTACACACGCTCCGTATCTCGTTGGAACCGCCAGATCGCTCCGCCGGCGAAGATGGCGAACCACACCAGGATATTGACGATCCAGGTCCAGTGAATGCTATTGCCCGTCAACGGTGCGTGGGCGAGGGCGTTGATGCCGAACATCGGGGTGAACTGTGCGATGGTCGCCCATACGGAACCGTCGGTGAGCGGCACGAAGAGTCCGCCGCCGAAGGCGAGCAGAGCCAGTCCCGGTCCGAGCAACTGCATGACGTTCTCACTGGGGAGTAGATACCCCATGAACAGGCCGAAGGCCGCGAAGATCGACGATCCCAACCAGGCGATCAATGCCGTTGTGAACCAGAGTGATCCGTCCATCTGCGCCGAGGTGAACGCGCCGACGACGTAGACGACAAGGATCGAGACGAGACCGAGCAGCATCGCCATGATCAGTTTGACGGCGATGTAGGCGACCGGGGTCAGGGGAGTCAGCCGAAGTTGACGGCTCCATCCCGACGCTCGCTCGATCGAGACCATCGCTCCGCCACTGGTAGTTGCAAGCATCGCGCCGTACAGGGCCATGCTGATCATGATGTACGCGGCGACATTGCCGTGTCCGATCCCGTGGTCGTCGTCGCCTTGACCGAGACCGAAGACGAGGAAGAAGACAACCGGCATGACGAGCGTGAAGATCATCGTGCGCCGATTGCGGGTCAGGCGACGAAATTCCAGTCGCAGTAGCGTCGTGTTGAATCCGCCGAGAGGTACGACGGTTCGCTCGGCTCCGTAGGTGTTCGCTTCGGTTGCAGTGGTCATCATTTCTGTCCTTCGGAGTTGTTCGACGTGAGTGCGATGAATGCGTCTTCGAGGCCACGCGAGACGATTTCGAGATCGCGAGCCTGGGTATTGGTCAACAGGAACCGTGCAACGGCATCGGTGTCACCCGAGTGCACGAGCAGTGACTCACCGCGCACCTCGACGGCGTCGGAGTTCGGTATGGCTCGCAGAAGTTCGTCGGTGATGCCTGGAACAGTCGCGCGCAGGGTGCGCCCGGACGCCATCGCCTTGACCTCGGCGGTGGTCCCGTCTGCGACCACGGTGCCTTGCCTGACCAGGATGATGCGGTCGGCGTAGACATCGGCCTCTTCGAGGTAGTGCGTCGCAAAAAGCACAGTGCGACCGTGATCTGCGTCGGCGCGGATGGCGGACCAAAAGTCCCGACGCCCTTCGACGTCCATGCCGGTGGTGGGCTCGTCGAGAATGAGCAATTGCGGGTTCGACAGCAACGCCATCGCAAATCGCAACCGCTGTTGTTGTCCGCCTGAGCATTTGCTGACCAGGCGATCGGAGATGTCGAGGATTCCGGCTCTCCCCAGCACTTCGTCGACCGGACGGGATTGGGCGTACAGGCTGGCGGTCAGCTGCACCGTCTCGGCAACCGTCAGCTCTTTCAGTAGTCCGCCGGTCTGCATGACTGCGGAGACGAGTCCGCGGGCGATCGCCGATCGCGGTGACATTCCGAAGACGCTCACGTCGCCCGACGTCGGCCGGGACAGGCCGAGGATCATGTCGATGGTTGTCGTCTTGCCTGCGCCGTTCGGGCCGAGGAACGCGACGATCTCGCCGGGGCGGATGCTCAGGTCGATACCCTTGACGGCGTCGACGGTTCCGAAACTCTTGCGAAGTCCGGTCAACCGGACGGCGTCGTGTGCCGATCCTTCAGTGAGTGTGTGCAGTGCCTGTGGTGAATGCCGTGCCTGTGCTGAGGTCATACATAGAATCTGCTCGCTTCGAGGTCGTAATCCCTCGTCCGTCCGTCATTCTTCTGCCATGACATTTGTCATCGGGTCGGCCGGTATCTGATTCGGTGCAACCTGGCCGAGGCGCGCGAGGACCAACCCCGCGATGATTGCTGCGCCACCCACAGCTTGGAGTGCAGTGACGGATTCCCCGACCAGGATCCACGCGGCGAGGACCGCGCACAGCACTTCGGTCAGCGCTACGAGAGATCCGATTGTCGGCCCCAGCAGCGTGATTGCGGCGATGCCGGTGAGATAGGCAATGACAGTGCTGACCAGGACCAGGACCACCACCGGCAGCCATACGTTCACCGAATGGTCTGCCACGACGGCGTTCGAGGCCGAGAACTGGAGGGGGAGGACGCCGACGAGTCCGAGCGCGCCGATGACCACTGCACTGACCGTGAGCCCCGATGCCGCGAGCACAACAGGATGGAGATCACCGTCCGCACGTTCGGAAATGACGAAATAGACTGCAAGGCATGCCGCGGCGGCCAGTCCCCAGGCGACTCCGACGGCACTGATCTCTGCCGATCCGAAGACGTCGATCACCACGGCGGCGCCGATCATGGCAACCGCCGCACCGAGAAGCGTCTGCACGCTCGGACGCGCGCCCTTGGTTATCCACACCCATCCGATGACGATGATCGGTGCAAGGTACTCGAGAAGCAATGCGACGCCGACCGAAAGATGTTGCACGGCATTGAAGAAGCACAGTTGAACGCCCGAGATCGCGAACACCCCGTACAGCAGTACCGTTCGCGTGTGGGCGCTCACCTGTCGTAGGCGAGGCCATTGGGTGGCTACGGCGATCGCCATCATCACCAGTGCGCCGCCGGCAACGCGCGCGAACACTGCGCCGCCGGGGGACCACCCCGATTCGATGAGAGACTTCGCGAACGGGCCCGAGACGCCGAACGTTGCCGCGGACAGCAGAGCGAAGATCAAGCCGTTGCGAGAGTTCACGTCGTCACCCGTCAGGAGTAAAAGCGATTACGATGCTGACATTAGGTTGATAGAGCTCAGGAGTCAAAGTGCATTTTGCTGGTGACACGGAATCGGCGCTCGTCTTCGCCGCGTCGTTGGTCAACACGGCCCGCGGCGGGGCTGAACTGCTTCCGGATCAAGAGGAGCTGACACGGTTTCTCGACGCGGATCATTGGACCGGCAGGCGGGACGGCACGCGGGAGGAATTGACGGCGGTTCGTGCGCTGCGTCCACGACTGCGAAAGTTCTGGGAAGCCGCGGGAGTGGACGACGCCGTCGAGGTGGTGAACACGCTGCTACTCGAATCCGGCGCGAGGCCGCGGCTCACCAGGCACGACGACCTCGGCTGGCATCTGCACGTCACCGCTGACGATTCGCCACTGGTGGACCGGATGGCCGCAGAAGCGGCGATGGGTGTGCTCGATCTGATCCGAACCGACGAATTCTCGCGGTTGCGATGGTGCGAGGCCCCGGACTGCGAAGCGGTCTTCGTGGATTTGTCGCGCAATCGTTCGAAGCGATACTGCGACACCGGAAACTGTGGGAACAGGGCGCACGTCGCCGCCTATCGGGCCCGTAAATCCGGTGCGTGACCAAGCGGTGCTCGGAGGGATAGAACCAGGCTGAGTGAATACCTTGTCGGGAGCCAGGATCGGTCTAGCGTTGTGAATTCGGAACAGATTTCGCGAAGCCAGGAGGATGGTCGGTGGCCGATCGTAGGCGTCCACTCAAGACGGTGACCGGTGTCAGCGGGGCGGTGAGTATCTACGACGCCGCGATCGATCCGACGACTTCGACGGTCGCGTCCGCGATCGACGTCGCAAAGACGGCCGAGGCGAACAAGATCGACGGACTGTTTGCCGCCGACCTGCTGAGTTTCGGCGCGCAGGGCGCGATCGGCGCGCAGGAGCCGTTGATCTTCCTTGCCGCGCTGAGTGCGGTCACCACCCATGTGGGGCTGATCGCCACCGTCACGACAACATTTCATCACCCTTTCAACCTGGCACGGTTGTTCGGCACCCTGGACCACGTCAGCAATGGTCGAGCCGCATGGAATGCCGTCACTTCCTCACTCGGAGAAGAGAACTACAGCGACCTGGACCTGCCGAGTCCGGAGGAGCGGTACGCCCGAGCGGCCGAATCGCTCGAGGTGGTCAACGCACTCTTCGACAGCTGGAAGCCCGGCGCCCTGACCCGGGGAGAGGGCTCAGCGGTGCTCGATCCGTCGAGGGTGGTCCCCATCGAGCATCGAGGCAAGTACTTCACGGTGCAGGGGCCGCTGAACATCCCCTCCCTGCCGCAGCGTCGTCCGGTCCAATTCCAGGCCGGCCAATCTGCCGGAGGTATCGAACTGGGTGCTCGCTTCGCGGAGGTCGTATTCACTTCTCTCGCAACCTTCGAGGACGCGGTCACCTACACGAAGACGATCCGCGCCCGGGCGGCAGAGTTGGGGCGTGGGGACGAACTGCCACTGATTTTCAGCTCGTTCCACGCAACGTACGGCGCTACCGAAACCGAAGTCGAACGATTGGTCAGAGAAGCCGAGGAATCGACGGACTTCGACGCCGGTCGCACGAGGCTTGCCGACATGTTCGGCGGTGACGTGGATTTCTCGGAATTGCCGCTGGATCGGCCGATCCCGGAGTCGTTGTTGCCGGACCCGTCGTCGGTGAATCGACGACGGGGCCGGGTCGAGATCTTCGGCAAGCTCGCATCACAAGGAAAGACTCTGCGTGAGTTGATCATCGCGTCCAAGGACACCGGCCACTGGGCAGCGGCGGGCACCCCGGAACAGCTCGCGGACGCGATCGAGGAACGATACGACGCGGGCGTACTCGACGTCATCACGCTCGGTGACCTTGCCGATCCGCGTACACGCGATTTCGTCACGAACGGACTGCTGCCGGAACTACGCAAGCGCAGAATCGTGGGAACAGATTACGTCGGGGGTACCTTCCGTGAGAACCTCGAGTTGCCACCGCTACCACCGGTTTCCAGCACCTAGTTGTTGGAGGCGAGTGAGCGCATGAAGAACATGAGGTTGGCCGGCCGTTCCGCCAGGCGACGCATGAAGTAGCCGTACCACTGGCTGCCGTAGGGAACGTAGACCCGCAGGTGATTGCCTTCGGCTACCAATCTGCGTTGTTCGCCGTCGCGGATGCCGTAGAGCATCTGAAACTCGAAATCCTCGGCTGTCCGTTCGGTCAATGTGGCGAGTTCGAGGGCGGCGTCGATCATGGTGGGATCGTGGGAGGCGACCATCGGGTACCCGTCACCTTCCATCAAGACCTTCAGGCAACGCAGGTACGACGCGTCGACTTCGCCGGGCTTTTGGAACGCAACGTCGGCCGGTTCCTTGTATGCACCCTTGCACAGCCGAATTCGTGAACCTGATCCGGAGAAGTGCCGGCAGTCGGCCTCGGTGCGGTGCAGATACGCCTGCAGGACCGTGCCGAGCGTCGGGAAGTCGCGGCGCAACTCTTCGACGATGGACAGTGTCGAGTCGGTGGTGGTGTGATCCTCCGCATCGACGGTGACCCACGCGCCCACTTCGTCTGCCGCTGTGACGATTCGGTGAGCGTTCGCCAGGGCGATCTTCTCGCCGTCGCCGGGAAGTGACTGCCCTAACGCGGAGAGCTTGAGCGAAACCTCGAGAGTGTGTTGCGTCCCAGCCGCTTCGGAAAGCGTTGCGTACGAGCGGAGAAGGGAGAGATAGGCGTCGACGGTAGCTGTTGCCTGAGCTGGATCGGTAGTGTCCTCGCCGAGGTAGTCGACCGTCACGAACCGGCCACTGGTGAGGATGTCGCGTACGGCTGACACCGCTGCGGGTTCCGCGTCCCCGGCGACGAACCTGTCTACCAGCTTGCGGGTCAAGGTCATCCCGGAGACTGTCTTCTCCAGCCGCGACGAGCGTGCCGCCGCGAGGAGTACCGGGCGCAGCGGGTTGCTCAGCGAGACGGCACTCATCAACGGTTCTCGCTCTCGGCTGGATCGACGTCCTGGTGGGGGTAGCGATGATCGGTGGGAGGAACGAAGGTTTCCTTGACGGTGCGTGTCGACGTCCAACGGAGCAGGTTCTGCGGTGAACCGGCCTTGTCGTTGGTACCGGAAGCTCGAGCGCCGCCGAAGGGTTGTTGTCCGACTACCGCGCCCGTCGGCTTGTCGTTGACGTAGAAGTTTCCGGCGGCGAACCGCAGACCGTGGTGAGCTTGATCGACGGCCGCACGGTCGGTGGCGATCACGGCACCGGTCAGGGCGTACGCGGATCCGCTGTCGATACGAGCGAGGATGTCGGCGTAGGCATTCGGTGCGGAGTCGTCGTAGACGTGCAGGGAGAGTATGGGGCCGAAGTACTCGGTGCTGAAGGCCTCGTCACTGGGGTCGTCACCGAGCAGGACCGTCGGCGAGATGAAGAATCCTTCGCGGTCGTCGTAGTCGCCGCCTGCTGCGATGGTGAGGCTGCCGGTCGACTTGGCTCGGACGATCGCGGCGGCATTGCGGTCGAAGGAACGCTGGTCGATGACGGCGCCGCCGAAGTTCGTCAGGTCGGTGACGTCGCCGTACTTCAGTGACGACACTGTGTCGATGAACGTGTCGCCCATCTTGGCCCACACCGATTTCGGGACGAATGCCCGTGACGCGGCCGAGCATTTCTGTCCCTGATAGTCGAAGGCCCCGCGGATCAATGCCGTCGTGAGTACGTCGGGGTCTGCTGAACTGTGTGCGAGTACAAAATCTTTGCCGCCGGTTTCGCCGACGAGACGCGGATACGTCCGGTAGTTCGAGATGTTGGCTCCGACCTCACGCCACAAACGCTGGAACGTTGCGGTCGATCCGGTGAAGTGGATGCCCGCCAGGCGAGGGTCGGCCAGCGCGACCTCGGACACCGTGGGGCCGTCGCCGAGAACAAGATTGATCACCCCGGGTGGGAGGCCGGCGGCTTCGAGTAGTTGCATCGTCAGGTACGCCGCGACGGCCTGCGTCGGTGACGGCTTCCAGATCACGGTGTTGCCCATCAGGGCCGGTGCGGTGGGGAGATTTCCGGCGATGGCGGTGAAATTGAAGGGGGTGATCGCGTAGACAAAACCTTCGAGTGGTCGATATTCGACGCGATTCCAGACTCCCGGAGCGGAAACGGGTTGGTCGGCGAGTATCTGGCGTGCGAACGCGACGTTGAAACGCCAGAAGTCGATCAGTTCGCACGGGGCATCGATCTCGGCCTGATATGCGGTCTTCGACTGACCGAGCATTGTTGCGGCGGCGATGGTTTCGCGCCACGGGCCGGAGAGTAGATCGGCGGCGCGGAGGAAGACCGCCGCGCGGTCGTCGAACGAGAGGTCGCGCCAGGCCGGGGCGGCGAGCGTAGCGGCGTCGATGGCATCACGAACATCCGAGTGCGTTGCGCCCGCAAACGATCCGATGACCGAGCTGTGACGGTGTGGTTGAACTACGTTCTCCCGCTTGCCTTCCGCAGTTCGGTGGACGCCCCCGATGACCTGTCGGATGTCGGTGGGTGTCTCGGCCAGTTCGGTCAGTTTGGTGCGTAGGCGTGATCGTTCCGGGCTTCCCGGCCCGTAATTGTTGACCGGTTCGTTGGCTGGGTGGGGGACATTGGTGACGGCGTCCATGACGATCCTTCGGCAGACTGATGGGTGGGGCAGTTGTCGTGTCGTCATCAGTCAAGCCGAAAGGAGTCGGCGAGTAATCCGCTGATCGGCCAAACTTCTCGGACGCTGTTTGTTCGATCGGCTGAACCATTTCCGCAGGAAAATGCACTATTCTCGAAATTGAGGCGTTGGAACGGTCCGGAAAGTGGGTGGTACGTGGCTATCCGTGAGGTCAGGCTCGACGCGGTCCTTCGGGCGCTGGGCGGAGCCTTTGTCGAGCTCGTCTTCGCGCCGTCAGGTGATGACGTCTTCGTCGACTCCGTGGTGTTCGCGGAGGTCGGGGACCTCACACGCCCCGGAACCGCGGACGTCGAATCCTCTGAACTCTGGCTCGCTGTCGGTATCGGTGCAGCCGAATTGGCAGCCTGGCTGAACCGCGTCGATCAGAAGGGATCAGCGCCTCGGGCCGTCATGTCGAAGGAGGCCTCGGACACGTCGGTGCGCGCGGCGGCACAGCGCGCCGGGATCGCCTTGATGGCAGTCCATCCGGACGCTCGTTGGGATCGATTGTTCACTACGATCCGGGGCGTGCTCGATCATTCGGTATCTCGTCAGGATTCGGAGGACGTTGTATTCGGCAGTGACACAGACTTGTTCGAGCTGGCGCAGAACGTCGCGTCACTCACCCGGGGGATGGTCAGCATCGAGGACGAGCGTTCCCACGTCATGGCTTATTCGGCATCAGGGGATGCTGCGGACGAGCTCCGCCGGCAATCGATCCTCGGGCGTGAAGGACCTCGGGAATACCTCCGGAAGCTGCAGGAGTGGGGCGTCTTCGAAAGCTTGCGGCGAAGTGACGACGTAGTGGAGGTGCCTGCGCACGAAGACCTCGCGATCAGGCGACGGTTGGTGGTTCCCATTCGCAGAATTTCCGAGAACGTCAAGGGGGAGAGCGGTTTCAGTTCTGATCTACTCGGCACGATCTGGGTTCAGGAAGGCCCGCTTCCCATCGCCGGCGATGCCGACAGAGTACTCCGCGGTGCCGCGGCCATTGCAGCTCGGCTGATTTCGCGCATCCGAGACGCGCCGAGTAACGAGGCGATACAGGTTCAGCGCTTGCTCGGGGTTCGCGGCGGCGGCGTCGATGTTCCTTCTCTGGCGGCCTCGTTGTCCATCCCGATGTCCGGACCCGCGATGGTGATCGGCGTGGCGAGTGTCGGGGGCAGCGTGTTGTCGGCTTCGGGTGAGCTCGTGTCGTCGTTGCGCCTGCACGCCAGTGCCTTTCATCGTGAATCGCTGGTGAGTGCATTCGGCGCCCGGATCTATGTGCTGTTTCCGCGAACCCAATCCGTGAAATCCACAGTCTCGTGGACCCGTGAAGTTGTCGCGCGTTTGGACAAGTTGTCGCCCTCGGGTTTACGGGCCGCAGTCTCGTCGCCGGTTTCGACGCTCACTGAGGTGGCTAGGGCTCGCGCCGAAGTGGATCGGGTCTTGGACGGAACGTCGGGGGATGTTCGTGTGACCACCCTCGCGGACTCGCGCACTCCGGTGCTGCTGGGCGAAATCATGGACGCGATTGCGGCCGACGAGCAACTGCACGATCCGAGAATCGACGCGCTCGACGTCTACGACAGGCGTAACGGGTCGAACATGCGTGAAAGCGTCTCCGTTTACCTCGCGCATTCGGGCGATGTCCGACGCGCGTCCGAGCAGCTTCGCATTCACCCGAACACACTCAGGTATCGGATCAAAAGGGTCGAGGAGATAACAGATACCGACCTGTCCGAGCCCTCGACGAGGCTGTTGATGGAGATTCAGTTGGCGGCGTCCGCTCGCGCAGTGAGTTCGCCGAACCTGTCGGACCCCAGCAGTACTCTTCGCGAATGATCGACTCAGCGAAGGTGCCAGGCGCAGCGCGCGCATATTTCGACGGCGGAGACGTCCGTGACGTGTTCACCGAAGACGCGGTGGTGCGTGACGACGGCCGGACGTATGTCGGCATCGAAGAAATCGTGGCGTGGAAGTCCGCCGTGTCGACGGCGTTCACCTTTACCCAGAAGATCGAGTCGGTCAACACCCCAGGCTCGGCCGTTGTCGTGTCGGTGAAGGTCGAGGGTGATTTTCCCGGAAGCCCCGTCCAGTTGCATCACCATTTTTCTCTCGACGGTGATCGGATTTCCGCTCTCACGGTGTGCCCCTGATGCCCACCGCTGACGAACTGCTCGGGAAATCCGTCGTCGCCGATCTGGCAGGCTGTCTCGAGCGAGCCTCCGGTCAGACACGCCTCGCCCTCGTTCGGGGTAGTACATCCGAATTCGACGGTATGAGTCTCGGCGAACGTACCCGCGTTGTGCGGGACGCGATGACTGCCGAACTGCCTCAGGATCTTCCGGCCTTCGCCGAGATCATCCGCCGTGCGCTTTCAGCGGAGACCTTCACTGGTTGGATGATCTGGCCGGTGACCGAAGCTGTCGCCGTCACGGCGACACGAAGTGGCTCCGAGTCGGATTTCGACGAGGGAATGGCTCTGCTTGCCGAGCTGACGTCGCGTCTGACGGCCGAATTCGCAATTCGCACATTTCTCGAGACGGACCTTGACCGTTCGCTGGCGATCGCACTCACCTGGACCGGTCATGAAGACGAACACGTCCGGCGCTTGGCGACCGAAGGCACTCGTACTCGTTTGCCCTGGGGAAGACGAGTGAAAGAATTGACGGCGTGTCCCGAGTCGACAATCGCCATTCTCGACGAGCTGTATCAGGATGATTCGGAATACGTACGACGTTCGGTCGCAAACCATCTCAACGATCTCAGTCGTGCTGACGCAGCGCTCGCCGTGTCGACTGCGAAGCGTTGGTTACAGACACCGGATTCCAACACACTTAAAATCGTCAAACATGCATTGCGGACGTTGATCAAGGCCGGCGACCCGGATGCTCTGTCTCTTCTGGGGTTCTCGCCGCCCACCGACGTCGTGGTCGAAGGGTTCGTCATCGACCGCGAAATAGTCGATGCGGGTGGAGAACTCACTTTCGACTTCGCCGTCACGAACAACGGCAGCGAGTCCGTCACCGTCGTGATCGATTACATCGTCCACCACGTGAAGGCCAACGGGACCACGACGCCGAAGGTCTTCAAACTGACAACACGAACGCTCGAGCCTGGGGTGCCGGCCCGCATCGCGAAGAGGCATTCCTTCAAACCGATCAGTACCCGGAAGTACTATGCCGGCGACCATGCCGTCGAAGTGCAGATCAACGGTGTACGCCAGGTGCGAGGCGAATTCCGCTTGGAGGCGTGAGTGACCCCACCAGGTGTGGTGGGGTCACTCCAGTACCGATCCAATGCCCGCACGGATGTCAGCGCATGACCTGTACCTGTTCGGCGATATCAGCGGCCAGGGCCATCGCAGTCAGAGCGAGGCCGTTGTTGAGGTCGTATCGCAGTTGTCCGACATGGCCGTCCTGGACAGCGCGAACTCGTTTCCACGTGGGCGACTCGGCTTCGACGGCGTCGGGGTTCTGTAGCAGTACGAAGTCGGCCTGGTCGAAGATCGCGAGCTCCTCGAGGCTGTAGAACGTCGAATCCTTCCGATCGGGTGCGGCATGGGCGGCGTCAGTCAAGACGTTCAGGCCGAGGTCCTGTGCAACCGACACGGCGAACGTGTTGTTCTGCAGCCAGATCTGACCGCTGTCTGCACCGGCGATCGCAATCGACTTGCCTTCGAGGAGACCACCGATCTTGGCCCGCGCTTGAGCAAGTTCGGCGTTGTATCGGGCGATGACGCGTTCGGCGACTTCGCGGCGATCGAGCGCCGTGAGCTGCGCGGTCATGGCCTGTTTCCAGGACGAGCCCGTCGTGCCCTCGTCAACGACGAGCACCGGGGCGATGTCAGTGCCGAGCAGGCCCTTGTCCTGGTAGTAATCCCACCAGCCTTTCCCGACAACCAACAGATCGGGGTCGTAGCTCAGTATCGATTCGGCATTCGGTTCGTTGTTCGTCCCACCGAGGCGAGCTGCGCCGGCGGGTACCTTCTGCATGAGTTGAGACTTCGGATCCCAATTGGTCGCGACGATCGGGTACTCGGCCAGTAGTGCAAAATCGAGGGCGCCTCGGGCTTCGAGCACCACGACACGCTTGGGGTCCCGCGGGAGGCGGTAGGTCTGGTCCGCGACGACGATGTCGACCCACTCGTCCGAGGCTTCGGTGCCGCTGGATTCGCTCGAACATGCAGACAGTGCGCCCAGTGCACCGAGCGCCGCCGCACCGGTCAGGAACCCGCGTCGTGTCAAGGAATCGATCAGACGGCTGAATTCGTCGTCCACATCTTTTGTCGACTGCAAGGGGGTTTCGGTCGCAGAAGGGGACACCGTCGGGTGGAAGGTTTCGGTCGATTCGATCACAGGCATGAGAAGGCGCAGCTCCATCTGATGTTCCGGGCATTGGCAGGTGCCTAACCAACGTATTCGAACTTCGCAGCCGGAGCCTTACTCGAAAGCGCCAACCGCTCAGCGGATTTGGCCATTCTTCACGGACTCGTGCCACGGGACTCGCCCCTCGGATTCGGCTTGTTGTGGAGGGGCGCGCCCATCTGATCCGAACTCGAGGTATCGTGGCCGTCATGCAGCGCGTCTATTTCTGGTTTAGCAGGCCGGCCCCGGGTGGGCCTGCCGGCGTAACCACGCGCTGACAACCTCCACCCAAGAGCCGGACTACAGACCGGCTCGCTGGAGTTTCTCTTCATCTCTGGGGTCGGCCTGAGAACAGGAAACCGAAAACCCCATGACTGTCACCATCGACACCACCGCAGCTTCGGACAGCCTCGACGATCAGCGCACTGTGAGTATCAGTCCGCTCGTGTCACCGGCGACTGTTCGTGCTCAGCACGCTCCGGACGAGGTCGCGGCCGCAACCGTGCGCACCGGTCGGGCCGACACGATCAACATCCTCAACGGTGACGACGATCGTTTGATCGTCGTTGTCGGACCGTGCTCGGTACACGATCCGGAAGCTGCGATGGACTACGCCCGCCGGTTGGCCGCCAAGGCCGAAGAACTGCGGGACGATCTGCACATCGTCATGCGCGTCTACTTCGAAAAGCCGCGCACCACTCTCGGGTGGAAGGGCCTGCTCAACGACCCCCACCTCGACGGCACGTTCGACATCAACACCGGGCTCGGTATCGGCCGCAAGTTGCTTCTCGACGTGTCGAGTCTGGGCCTGCCTGTCGGCTGCGAGTTCCTTGATCCGATCATGCCGCAGTACATCGCCGACCTGGTCAGCTACGGTGCAATCGGCGCCCGGACCGCCGCCAGTCAGGTTCACCGTCAGCTGTGCAGCGCGCTGTCCATGCCCGTCGGCATCAAGAATTCCACCGAAGGTGATGTGCAGGTAGCCGTCGACGGTACCCGCGCTGCGGCGGCGAGCCATGTGTTCCCCGGAACGGATCTCGACGGCCAGGCTGCCTTGATTCGGACCGCGGGCAACCCGGACTGCCATGTGATTCTTCGTGGCGGCAGCGACGGACCGAACTACGATGCCGAGACCGTCGCGGATACCCTTGCTCGCCTGCGTAAGTCGAACCTGCCCGAGCGCGTGGTCATCGACGCGAGCCACGGTAACAGCAGCAAGGACCACGAGCGTCAGGTCGTCGTGCTGGACGACATTGCCCGACGT
Organism: Rhodococcus sp. 5A-K4; assembly: GCF_046097995.1. Taxonomy (NCBI): domain Bacteria; kingdom Bacillati; phylum Actinomycetota; class Actinomycetes; order Mycobacteriales; family Nocardiaceae; genus Rhodococcus; species Rhodococcus sp. 5A-K4. Next base: position 102,114 of record NZ_JBJURM010000014.1, on the reverse strand, counting down.
CTGACCGAGGGCGAGCAGGGAATCGCCGGCGTCATGTTGGAGAGTTTCATCGAGGCCGGCCGTCAGGACCTGACCTTGGGTAAGGCGGACGAGCTCACCTACGGTCAGTCGATCACCGACGCGTGCATCGACTGGTCCACCACCGCAGCGCAGTTGGACCGTCTGGCGCAGGCCGTTGCGGCTCGGAGGGGCTGACGCCCCCGTGCGCGTTTAGGGAGTGCCTGGACTCGCTAAACGCGCACAGGGCCGCTAGGCCAACACTGCTCGCGTGGCCTCGACCAGGCGCTCCAGCCAGGCGTCGGTGCCGACTGCCTGACGCAGCGGCTCGTTGGGCAATTCGATGCTGACCGGCAGTCCGGCAGGCAGGGTCGACCAGATGTCGGCCAGGGCGATGCCGCCGGTGCCGGGCACCAGACGCTCTTCGCGGGCGTGACGGATCAGTTCTGCGTCCTCCGTAGGAGCGGGGGTCGAACCGTCGCACATCTGGGCGTAGTGAAGCCACTCGCGCGGGATGGACGCAAGATCCTCCAGCGTGGTCGCCGAGCGGTCGGTGTGGAGTGCGTCGACCAGGACACTACGAGCCGGACCGTCTGCCGCCGAGACGATCTCGATGGCCGCACGCGCATCGGGCACCGCAGTCCACGGCATGAATTCGAGCGAGGCGACGATGCCGTAGTTCGCGCACAGTTCAGCGAGGCGGGCATAGGAGTTCGTGAGCCGAGCGCGGTCGCGGTCGTCGCCGCCCACCAGAACGGCTTTGGCTCCGAGCTGTGCACCCGCTTCGAGAAGCGGAACGTAGTCGGCGGGGTCGAAGTCGGCTGCAAGGCGGATGATTTCGAGGTCGAATACCTCAACGGGTGAATCATCCAGTCGACGCACCAGTTCGTCCAACGACTGCTTGTCCTCGTGCAGCGGGTAGGCCGTCGTACCTGGTGCCGCAGGCATCAGGCGGATGCCGATGGTGTCGAAGCCGTGCTTTTCGGCCAAGTCGACGTGCTGCATCGGAGCAGTGTCCAGCACCGTGAGGGCTGCAAGCCCGAGTGAGAGTGTCATGCGTGCGCTCCAACTGTCTTGGCTCCGGCCAGTTCCCGACCTGCCAGGTAACCGAACGTCATCGCCGGGCCGAGGTTGATGCCGCCGGACGGGTAGTGCCCGCCCATCACGCTGGCCTGATCGACGCCGACGGCGAGCAATCCCTCGATGGGGCGGTCGTTGTCATCGAGAACCTGCGACGACGAGTCGGTGACAAGCCCGGCGAAGGTACCGAAACTGCCCGGCACCACCTTCACCGCGTAGTACGGACCCTTCTGTAAGGGCGCGAGCGACGGGTTCGGCCAGGGGTTGGCGGTATCGCCGGATCCCCGGTTGAACGGTGTTGTGCCGCGACCGAACTCGGGGTCTTCACCGGCCACGGCCCCGACATTGAATGCCTCGATTGTCTTTTCCAACTGCGTCGGATCAACGCCGATCTTCTCCGCCAGTTCGCGAACAGTGCGACCCCGTGTCAGGTATCCCGAGCGCAGGTACGGCTGGATCGGGATCGGCAGGGGCTTGGCCATGCCCAGCGGGAGGTAGCGCACATACTGCTGATCGGCGATCAACCACGAGCACACTTCTTCGCCCTCAGGAACCTGCTCGACCATCGCGAGGGTGTAGTCGTGGTAGCCGAGTGCCTCGTTGACAAAACGCTTGCCGTTCGCGAGAACTCCGATGACACCGGGCTTTCCGCGGTCGAGGATGTGCGGGAACACCCCTTCCTTGCCGTTGCGGTAGCGAACGATGGAGACGGGGCAGTACGCGACGGGGGAGGCAAGAGTGCGGTCGAGGCGACCACCCACGGATTCGCCAAGGGTGATGCCGTCGCCGGTGGTTGTCTTCGGAGTGAGTGACCAGTGCTCGTTTCCGGTGGGGGTACGGGGGAACAGTTCACGTCGGCGGTCGATGTCCTGGGCGAAGCCGCCGGTGGCCAGTACGACGCCGCGCGTGGCAGTTACCGAGTACGCACCATCCGGACCTTCGAGGCGGACACCGACAACGCGACCGTCATCGTCAGTCTGCAGCGATGTTGCCGACGTTTTCACCCGAATCTCGACGCTGAGATCGAGCGCTGAGCGAAGCATCATGCCGACAAGCGCAGTGCCGTTGACGAGTTGCTGGCCACGACGCTTGGTGGCGAGATCGAACATGTGCTTTGTCACGCGAACGCCACAGTGCACAAATGCTTTCGGCGATCGAGTCGAGTGCAGGAATGCCTGCAGGTCGGGGCCGGCCATGATGCCCATGCCGAGGAACGACGTCTCGTACAACTGTCGACGGAGCAGCGCCGCGACGTCGGGTCCGAGCTTTCGCAAGCTCACCGGTTTCGGTCCGACGGAACGATGACCCGTGCCGGCTCCCGGTGTGTCGCCGTGAATGTCGGCGATCTTGGCTCCGGGAACGAACTTCAGTGCAGTCTTGCGTTCGAAGAACTCGACCATCTCCGGTGCGCCGTCGAGAAGAGCATCCACTTTGGCGGCGTCGAAGTTGTCTCCGAGTCGGTTCTCCAGATATGCCCGCGGCGCCGAACGATCTTCGACAACCCCGTCGGCGATGGCAAACATGGTGCGCGGGGTCCACATCCACCCGCCTGACCAGGCCGTTGCGCCGCCGCAGGTGTCGGCCTTCTCGACAACGAGTACCGACGCGCCGCCATGTGCTGCGGCAATTGCTGTGGAAAGCCCGCCTGCGCCGGAGCCCACGACAACTACGTCGTAGGTGAGGGGGGTACTGCTACTCATTTCTGCTCCTTGGCAGTTGTTGCGAGGGTCGGCGTCGATGTCAGATCGACAACCTTCCCGGTTCGTGACGATTCGTAGATTGCGGCGATGATGGCAAGTGACGCGCGGGCGTCTCGTCCGGTGACGGCGGGTTCGCGCCCGGTCAGGACCGCGTCGGCGAAGTCCTGAACCTGCAGGGTGTGGAAGTCGGTCAGTGCCGCATTGACCGCTCCCACATCGAGATTGGCGTCGATGTCGGCAGAGTACGGCGACTGGAACTCCACTTCGCCGGGCACGGTCCAGATTTCGTTGACACCCTCGTGTCCTTCGGGAAACTCGAGGACGCTGGCGATGGCGCCGGTGCGCCCGATCACTGTCACGCGGTTGCCCAGATTGTGATTGGCACCGGTAGTCGCGGTGACGGTGGCGGTGCCGCCCGAAGCAAAGGAAATTACAGCTGACGCACTGTCCTCGGTCTCGATGTGCTCACCGTGGGTGTGGGTGCGTATGAAGCCGCTGACCGAGACGGCCTCGCCCATGAACCAGGCAAGCATGTCGATCTGGTGCACCGCCTGCGTCATGAGCACGCCACCGCCGTCGGTGTCCCAGCGTCCGCGCCACGCGTCGGCCGAGTAGTAACTCGACGGGCGGTGCAGGATCACCGACGCCTCGCCGAGCGTGGGCAGTCCGATCCGGCCGTCGTCGATGGCGTCCCGGATCCGACGCGCGGCCGGCCAGAAGCGACGTTGGAAGAGCACCCCGAACGTGATACCGGCGCGGTCGGCGGCCTCGATCATGCGGTCGGCGGCAGCAACATCGACCGCGATGGGCTTCTCGCACAACACATGTACACCCGCTTCGGCAGCGGCCACGACTACCTCTTCATGTACCGGGTGCGGCGTGCAGACGGTACAGGCGTCGAGTCCGAGGGCAAGAAGTTGCTCCACTGAACTCACGGCTGCGGGAACGCCGTGCGCTGCCGCGAACTCCTGGGCGCGTCCGAGATCGGGATCGCAGCAGCCGATTACCTCGACGCCGGGGACTTGTTGCAGGGCTCGGGCATGGTTGCCGGCGATCTTGCCACAGCCGACGATTCCGACTTGCAATGTCATCAGAAATGTTCCTCTGCTTCGACGTCCCGCGCCGCAGACTCGCCGCGGTCGAGACTGTTCAGTGCTTCGATGTCTTCGCCGGAGAGGGTCACGTCGAGTGCTGCCAGGTTCTCGGCCTGACGCGTCGGGTTCGCTGATCGCGCGACCGGAACCACACCCTGCGCGACGTGCCAAGCGAGGACCACTTGAGCTGGTGTGCAACCGATTCGACCGGCGATCTCGCTCACAACGGCGTTGTCGAGCACGTCACCCCGGCCGAGCGGACTCCACGACTGAGTGAAGATGCCAAGTTCGTCGTTGGCGCGGCGAACCGGGATCCGAGCGAGCGACGGGTCCATCTGAATCTGGTTGACTGCCGGTGCTTCGCCGGTTTCGGCGACGACGCGGCGCACGTGGTGCTCCAGGAAGTTCGACACACCCACGTACCGAACCAGTCCGGCGTCGCGGCAGGCCAGCATCGCCTCGAACGACGCAACGTAACGATCGATTCGCGGGAGCGGCCAGTGGATCAGGAACAGATCGAGTTGATCCAGTCCCAGTCGTTCCAGGCTCTGCTCGAGCGCTCCGCGGATGTCACCGGAAACCTGGTCGTTTCCACGAAGTTTGGTGGTGACAAACAGTTCTTCTCGCGGAAGAGCAGACTCCGCCAACGCTACGCCGACGGCGTCCTCGTTGCCGTAGATCGCGGCGGTGTCGATGAGGCGGTACCCGGCCTCGATTCCGGAGAGTACCGACTTCGTGGCGTCGGCACCGACCAGTGGCCAGGTTCCGAGTCCGATGGGTGGCAACGCAGTTGCCACCGGTGCGGCTGTGTGTGCGCTCATGCGTGAACCTCCTGACGGGCCGCAGCGGCGGCTGTGATGGCGACGGCAACGTCGGCTGCGGTCACGAGTGCGGCATGGATGGATCCGCCGTCACCGCTCGCGTCTCCGACGGTATGGACCCCGAGTCGTGGTGCCAGTGAACGGAGTTCGGTCAGAAGCTCCGAGCGCGGCTCGACGCCCTGTGAGATCAGCAGCTCGCCGGGGGCGTCGACTTCGCTCAGTACACCGCCTGTCGAGATCGTGACCGACTTAGCGTCGACCTTCGTGACGATCGAGCTCAGGTAGGTCGTGAGGTTCTCACTTGCGGCTAGGCGCGGCAGCAGCACAATCTTGCCGCGTCGGCCGACGTCGTGTGCGATGGTTTCCTGCGGCCCGATCATGACGACCTGGGTGCCCTTCTGGAGCAGATCGTCGGCAACAGCGGCAGCCTCGCGGTCGGCGCCGAAAATGGTGATTGCTTCGGGGGCAGGATCTCCGGAGGCGAGGAACTCGCGGACATCACGGACGGTACGGGTTGCTGCTCCGGGGAGGTCAGTCACGGGACCGTGCCCACCGGCAGCAAGGACGATCGCGTCGAAGTCACTGTTTGCGAGCAATGCTGCGTCAGCTCTGGTCGAAGTGTGGCACTGCACCCCGAGTTCGGCCAGTTCCGCGAGGTACCAGTCCACGATCCGCCCGTATTCGGGATATTCGTGCAGCTTCGATGCCAGAGCGAAGTCGCCACCGAGACTGGGGCGTTCGTCGTACAGGTCGACGCGATGACCGGCAAGTGCGAGGTCGCGGGCAGCGGCCATTCCGGACGGACCGGCACCGATGACGGCGACGCGTACGGTGGCATCAGCCGGCTTCGTGGGCTGATCCAGTTCACGTCCGACCCACGGGTTGACGGAACAGGGAATGGGGCCGGCGGCCAGGCTGTCGATGCAGTAGTTGCAGGCGATGCAGGGGCGGTAGCGGCCACCGTCGACAGCGCGATTCGGAAAGTCCGGGTCGGCGTGCAACGTACGGGCCATGCTGACGAAGTTCGCCTGACCGGATTCGATGATCTGCGCGGCGATCTCCGGCGACGTGATGCGTCCGGCCACACCCACCGGGATGTCGAAGTCGCGCTGGTACTGCTCGGAGTACGGCGCGAGGAGTCCACGGGACCATTCACCGGGCTGGATGATCCACTGTCCCGCTTCGTAGTTGCCGGCCGAGACGTCGAGGAAATCGAGTCGGTCGGTGTCGATGGCGTCGATGCGCGCGCGGGTCGTCTCGGCGTCGAGTCCGCCGTCAATGCCTTCGAAGGCTGAGAATCGAAGTCCCAGAGTGATTCCCGGAGCATGCTCGTGGACGGAGGCGATGACCTTGTTGACGAACAAGGTGGGGTCGGCCCACTCGTCGTCGCGGTGATTGTAAGCAGGGGAGAGGAACTGGTGGATCAAGTACCCGTGGCCACCGTGCAGGGAGATGACGTCGACGCCGGCCTGCTGGCACCGTGCGGCAGCCTCACCGAAGCATTCGATGATGTGCTCGATGTCGTCGCCGTCGAGTTGCTCTGGCATCTCGCCGCCGACAACCAAACACGGAATCGGTGTCGGGGCAACGGGAACAAATCCACTGACAGAACCTTGCGCCGTGCGTCCACCGTGGTTGAGTTCGACTCCGACGAGGGCGCCGTGTGCGTGGATCGCGTCGACCATCTTCTTGATGCCGGGAATCCGTTCGTCGACGTCGACGCCCATCTGCCGGATGCGTCCCTTGCCGTCGGCACGCACGTAGCTCGCTTCGGTGAAGATCAGTGCAGCACCACCTTCGGCGCGGCGGGCGAGGTACGCGATGTACTCGTCCGTCATGGTGCCGTCGACTTCGCAGTAGTTGCGTTCCATCGGGGCGGACACGAACCGGTTCCGGAGGCGGACGCTGCCCATGTCGAGAGGTTCGGCGAAAGGCGCAGTCACCTTCATCAGTGCTCCTGGTACTTCGCGAGAAAGTAGGTGTTCGGTTGTGCTCATGCGCATGCCGTCTCGGAGAGCAGCTCGCTCAGATGGCTGCGCATGCGATCCGTATCGGCTTCAACACCGGTCAGGAGTGTGAAGGTGTCAGAGGCTTGAGCCACCAGCATCTGCCCACCGTCGAGAACCGCGCATCCGAGAGCAGCTGCAGCGTCGAGCAATTCGGTGCGCATCGGTCGATAAACGATGTCCGCAACCCACAAGCCGGAGTGGAGCGCAGCGGGGTCGAAGGGAGTTCCGGGATGACCCACCATGCCGATCGGAGACGCATTGACGACGCCGTCGCACGTCGTCAGGTTGACGGAGATCTCACCGATCGCCAAAGCCGTTGTGCGCGTGCCAGGGAAGGCCGAGGCGACGCGGGAACACACATCGGCAGCGCGATCGGGATCAATATCTGCGATGCGAAGATCCGTGGTGCCGGCGGCGGCGAGTGCGTATGCCACAGCGGAACCCGCCCCTCCTGCCCCGGCAAGCACCACTCGGTCCAAGGCGGCGTCGGGCAAACCGCGCTGCAGTGCTGTGAGGAATCCGCTGTGGTCTGTGTTGTGGCCGATCAAACGGCCGTTGTCGACCACAACCGTGTTGACGGCACCGAGCAACCGCGCATTGTCGGACAGCTCGTCGAGCGCGTCCACGACAACCTGCTTGCACGGGTGGGTGATGTTCAGTCCGGTGAAATCGCCCGCGACGGCGCCACGCACCACCTCACCGGTTTTCTCGACCGAGATGTTCAGGTTCTCGAGATCGATCAGTTCGTAGCTGTAATCGTCGAGTCCGAGTGCTGCTGCTTCGTGTGCGTGCAACGCGGGCGAGAGTGAGGTGGCGATACCCGACCCGACAAGGCCGATACGGTGACGTGTGTATTCGGTAGTCATGACATTCTCCTGCATAAGTGGGGACGGCCCCTCGCGGCAATTCAGTGCGAGGGGCCGGTCCGGTCAAGCGTTGTTGCTGGTGAGCTCTGAGTCCTGCTTGATCGGCAGGCTCGGCTTCGGTTGGCCCAGTTCTGCTGTGGGCGTGCGGTACGTTTCCGGTCCGGTCATTGCCGCGATGGCGGAGATGACGGCGAAGCCCAGGCACATCCATGCAACCGGTGTCCAGTTGCTCTTGTCTCCGGCCGAAATCGCTTGGGCGATAGCCGGTGTGAAGCCGGCGACAAGGAGTCCGAGCATGAGGCTGACGGCCATTCCGGTGTATCGGACCTTCGCGGGGAACTGCTCCGGGAAGTATGCCGGGTACGTGCCGTTGGGCATCGCGTAGAAGATTCCGATCATGACGATTCCCGAAGCGAAGACCATGGGGACGCTTTGGGTTCCGATCGAATGGAAGAACACGAAGATCATCAAGCCGGCTCCGATGGCGCCGACGACGAAGATGGGCTTACGTCCGTAGCGATCCGAGAGAATGCCGAACAGCGGCTGAGTCAGTACGGCAACAAAATTGGCGGTCGCGATGGCCCACAGCATCGTGGAGCGCTCGAAGCCGGATTCGACGGCGTACGCCAGGGCGAAGACGTTGACGATGGTGTTGATCATCGCGAAGGTCGAGCTCATGCTGATACGGATCACGGTGCGCCAGTGCGAGCGGAACATCTCGACGACGGGAATTCCGGCCGTCTCGTCCTGTTCCTTGAGTTCTTCGAATACCTCGGGCTCATCCAGGGCGCGACGTAGCCACAGCGCAACGACGGTCACGATGATGCTGAGCCAGAAGGGAACTCGCCAACCCCACGAGTAGAGGTCTTCGTCGGGCAGGCTCGCCACTGGGATGAATACCAGGCTGGAGACGACGATGCCGAACATGATCCCGCTCATGGTGAACGAGGTGAAGAACGAACGACGGTGATCAGGTGCGTGTTCGAGAGTCAGTGCCGAAGAGCCGGGTGATTCACCGCCGGCAGAGAGCCCTTGAAGAAGGCGAAGCAAGACGAGAATGATCGGCGCGGCGATGCCGATCTGGTCGTAGGTCGGCAGGCAACCGACGATGACCGTCGCAACACCCATGAGGAGCAGGCAGGCGAGAAGCGCGTTCTTGCGTCCGTACCGATCGCCGAGGTGTCCCCACAGCACTGCGCCGAGTGGGCGGGCGACGTAGGCCACGCCCAGGGTGCTGATCGAGAGCAGCGTTGCCGTCGAGCCGCCGCCAGGAAAGAAGATCTTGGGGAACACGAGCGCGGCTGCGGAGCCGTAGATGAAGAAGTCGTAGTACTCGAGGGTGCTGCCGAGGAAGCCCGAAACGGCGGCGCGGCGCGCGTTCGAATTCGGATGCTCTTCGGTGGAGTGTGTGGAACCGGTGGAGGTGATCGGTGGTGCCATGTGAAGTCCTTTCGTCCCGATGGGCCGGCCGTGGCGGCACGTTTGGTGATGCACCACGCATCGGTGACGTCCCTCACCTTTCGGCGGCTGAGACGACAGTGCCACGAAGGACTATGGCGCGTCCAACACTAAATGAGTCTCAGATAATGACGTTTTTGGTCTCAATCTCCGGCGTCGGCAGAATCTCCTCGGATGTCTCCAGTGCGACGGCGAGTGCATCGGTCATATGCCGGGGTGACCAGGCAATTCCGTGGTTCATGAACGTCGGCTCGCCGGTGAGTGGGACGAACACACTGCCAGGTGGGGTGATCGCAGCCATGCCCGACGTCATCAGCGCTACGCCGACGCCGGCGGCAACGAGCATGAGGATCATGTACGGATCGGTGATCTCCTGGACGACGCGAGGCCTGAAGTCTGCGTTCATGCAGGCGCGCATCGCGGTTTCCTGGAGGGCCGAGCCGGCTGAGAGCGGGGTGGTCACGAATCCGTCGTCGGCCAATTCGCGGAGATCGATCGCGTCCCTCTCGGCAAGGGGATGGTCGATCGGAAGTACGGCGCCGAACGCCTCCCGTCGGATCAGCCGGGTAGACAGTGATGCGGATTCCACCGGTAGTCCGACGAAGGCGAGGTCGAGGGCGCCGCTCTCGAGTTGAATGACCGCGTCGCGCGTCATGATCCGGCCGAGGAGTGTCAGTTCGACTTCCGGATAGCGCTGACGCAACGCGCGGGTGAGCGGCGGAAGTGCTTGATAGTTGAGCACTCCGGTGAACCCGATCGTGACTCGTCCGTAGACGCCTCCCGACGACGCACGCGTAGCGTGTCGTGCCGTCTCCATGTTCTCGATGACGCGATAGGCGTGGGGGAGAAAGGCATGTCCGCCGGACGTGAGTGCGACGCTGCGAGTGCTTCGTTCGAACAACTTGACGCCGATGTCCTTTTCGAGCTTTCGGATCATCTGGCTGAGCGGCGACTGGGCCATCTGGAGCCGTGATGCGGCCCGCCCGAAGTGAAGTTCTTCCGCAACCGCGACAAACGCGTGCAACCAGCGGGTTTCCATCGCCAAGGCCTCCAGGTATTTGACGTTGACAACAAACGCCATATATTCAGAATTTCTACACAGTGTGACGGCAATTATGCCTGTTTGCAACATAAATTGAGTGCGTAGCGCACAGAAACTCGGGAGTGAAGATGATGCAGGGCTATCCAGAGGGTGTCACCGCGCTCGTTACCGGCGGTGCGAGCGGAATCGGCGCCGCCAGTGCAAAGATGTTGACGGAGAGGGGAGTTCGGGTGGTAACGGCAGATCTTGCCCAGGGTGCGGACGAACAACTCGACGTGAGTGATCCGACAGCAGTCGATGCGCTTCGGAGCAGACTCGGCAGGGTCGACATCTTGATCAACAGTGCGGGAATCGTCGGACCATCAGCGCCACTCGTCGACGTCGACCTCACGGCTTGGCGGCGTACGTTCCGCATCAACGTCGAAGGAACATTCCTGATGTGCCGGGCGTTCGTGCCGGGGATGGTTGCGTCGGGGTGGGGGAGGGTCGTCAATCTCGCGAGTATTGCGGCCAAGGACGGAAACCCGAATCAGAGTGCATATTCCGCGTCCAAAGCGGCAGTCGTCGCGCTGACGAAGTCGCTCGGCAAAGAGGTCGCCACCACCGGTGTGCTGGTCAACGCGATTGCTCCCGCGGCCGTGGAAAGTCCTATGAATGCCGGCACCGATCCGGCCATCCTCGCTCGTTCGCAGTCTTTGACGCCGATGGCACGGATGGGGCGGGCCGACGAGATCGCCGAACTGATCTCCTGGCTGTCGTCGTCGGCGGTGAGTTACTCGACGGGTGCTGTGTACGACGCCAGCGGTGGCCGCGCAACGTACTGAATTACCTTCTGGAAGAAGTCGATCAGAACTGGAGCAGTGACTGCCACAGTTCGCGAGATGCGTCCTGGTACTCGAGCATGTGCGAGATCAGTTCACGCAGTGGCTGCGTCGGTTCGAGTTCTTCCGGAAGGAGCGGATTGCGCACGATGACCGCGATCACCGCGCTGCCCAAGGCAAGTGATTCACGGGCAGCCTCCTCGCGGCTGATTGTCGCCAGGCGTGTTTGCGCCTGTGTGAGTGCTTCACGGGCCTCGGCGATGTCGACCAACAGTGCTTCCGAGTTCCAGAGTGTGCGGATTGTCGAATCATCCTCGGGGGCAAGGTGAGCGATTTCCATGACAGCCGATTCGGGGGCGGCGCCGAGTCGGCGGAGAGTGCGGCGGGCGCTGTCCGTGCCGCCGAGCAGATTGTTCGGGCGGACGGCGAGTGTGGGCTTCCACTCCTCGTAGCCCGCCAGGCGCAGCGCCTGATCGTGTCTTCGGGCGGCAGTGCGGTCGCTTCGTTTGAGCGCTGAGTGCTCGACGGCTATCCACGTGCCGTCCCAGGGGCGTATGCGATCGGTACGAGTTCGCCACCCCTCGACCTCGCTGTAGGTGGGGATACCGTCCGGGTTGAGGACGTACGTTCCACGAGCGGTGCGACGCAGTTTGTTCTCGCGGCACAGGCGGCCCGTTGCCACGCGAACGCTCGATGCGCTGACACCGACGATCTCGCCGGCCCGGGTCAGCACTGCAGTGCTGAACTCGGTGTCCGGACTCGCCGTTGCGAGGTCCAGCACAACTCGGGTTGCGGACATTCCTCGATCAGTTTGTAACAACTTTTGAACAACTCCTGACAAATTCTGTTACAAGTGGCATGGTGGGTACCGGGAAACCTTATCCGCGAGCAGTGAGGAAATATCGTGACCGACTCCGATCGACCAGGTGGCGATGTCTATGTGGAGCGTGACGGTGGCGTCACCGTCATCGTGATGAATCGCCCTGATCGCAAGAATGCGGTGGACGGGCCGATGGCGGCGCAGTTGCGTGATGCCTTCCTGGAGTTCGAATCGGACGAGAGTCAGAAGGTGGCGATTCTGTGGGGCGCGGGCGGCACATTTTGTGCCGGTGCGGATTTGACCGCAGTCTCCGACCCCGCCCGCGTGCACGAGTTGCATCCGGAAGGCGGCGGCACCGGCCCGATGGGGCCGAGTCGGTTGGTGTTGTCCAAGCCATTGATCGCCGCCGTCAGCGGATACGCGGTTGCAGGAGGGCTCGAGCTTTCATTGCTCGCGGACCTGAGGATCTGCGAGGAGGATTCCGTGTTCGGAGTCTTCTGCCGGCGCTGGGGAGTTCCTCTCATCGATGGTGGGACCGTGCGACTGCCGCGAATCGTCGGGCAGGGGCGAGCGCTCGACATGATCTTGACCGGTCGCCCGGTCGACGCTCCGGAGGCGCTGGCCTTCGGACTGGCCAATCGTGTTGTTCCAGTGGGGCAGTCACTCCAGGCAGCCAAGGAGCTTGCGCACCAGTTGTCCGCTTTCCCTCAACTCTGCATGCTCGCGGATCGCGCGTCGGCCTACCGATCTTTTGATCTACCACTTGCCGAAGCACTGCGGGCCGAGGGCGTCGCGGGAAATCCCATTGTCATCGCTGAAGGTGTGCGCGGCGCTGCTGCGTTCGCCGCGGGCGCCGGCCGGCACGGCCGGTTCGAGAACAACCTGAATTCGAACGAGGAAACTGAACCATGATGCCCATAACCAGAGACCTGATCGCCCGTGGTGCGCGACAGCACGGATCGCGAACAGCCGTCGTTTTCGGCGATCGATCGATGACGTTCACGGAAGTGGACGAACTCAGCAGCCGATTGGCGCACACATTCATCGCCCTCGGTATCGGGCGTGGTGCACGGGTTGCATTGCTGGTCAACAACTCTCTTGCCAGCGTCCCCGTCGATTTTGCCTGTGTCAAAGCCGGCATCAACAGGGTTCCGCTCAACTCGCGTCTCTCGCTCGACGAGCACGCGAGAATGCTCGAGGACACCGACACCTCGCACGTCGTCTTCGGTAGTGACCTCGCCGACCGCGCCGCTGAACTGTCCGCCAGGTTCCCCGAACGTACGTTCATCGGGCTGGAAACAGGTTCGGCGCGGCAGCGTTCGCTGCTCGACCAAGCACAGAGCATGCCTTCGGACACACCGGACGTCGAGTTAGCTCCCGACGATGTGATCCTGACGCTGTTCACCTCCGGGACCACGGGAACATTGAAGGCCGCGCAGCACACTCAGCGCAGCTACGCCGGCATCTGCCGCAATGTTCTGCTCAATCTGCTTCCGGCGACTCAGGACGATACGATGCTGCACGCGGCATCACTGATTCATGCCAGCGGTGTCTTCGTGCTTCCGTTCTGGCTGCGTGGCGGCAAGACCGTCATCCTTCCCGGATTCGACCCGTCGACCTTCTTGGACTCGATAACCGAGCATCGGGCTACGGCAATCAATCTGGTGCCGACGATGATTCAGATGCTCCTCGAACGCCCTGATTTTGCGAGCGCAGACATCTCGAGTCTGAAATCCGTGATCTACGGTGCGTCGCCGATGCCGCTGGCCACTATCGAACGTGCAATGCAGGCGTGGGGGCAACACCGTTTTCTCCAGTACTACGGGCAGACCGAGGCACCGCTGTGTATTGCAGTCTTACGGCCCGAAGATCACACGGAAGATCGCCTGCTGTCCTGTGGTCAGCCCGCCATCGACGTCGAGATCAGGCTGCTCGACGGCGAGGGAAACGAAGTGCCCCAGGGAGAACCGGGTGAAATCGTGATCCGCTCGCCATCGGCGATCGCCGGATACTTCAATGCACCGGAACTGAATGCGGACACCTTCACCGAAGACGGCTGGGTTCACACCCGTGACATCGGTCAGTTCGACGCCGAAGGATTCTTGTTCTTGAAGGACCGAGCTTCGGACATGATCATCAGCGGCGGATACAACGTCTACCCCCGTGAAGTCGAGGATGCACTCCTGACGCATCCGTCTGTCCGTGAGGTCGCCGTGGTGGGTACCGCCGACGCCAAGTGGGTGGAGGCGGTCACGGCTGTGGTGGTACTCGAGGACGGGACCGTCGAAAACGACGCACTGCAAGCATCATTGGTCGCGCACGTCGGCGAACGACTGGCGTCGTACAAGAAACCGCGTCGGGTTGTTTTCGCAGAATCCATACCGAAGACGGCCGTCGGCAAGCTCAATCGGAAGGCGCTGCGAGACGAACTCCGCGACGCTATCTAACTCCGCGAGTGCGGAATTGAACGCTGATTCTCGGCCCGAGGGCCCGCGCACTCTTCGGGACACAGTGTTCCCACGTGCGTTGGCAGGATCCGCCCATGACGAGTAGATCTCCGTGTCCGAGATTGAAGCGGATGGATTCGCCGCCCCCACGAGGGCGCAATAGGAGCGGGCGAGCCGCACCGAGAGACAGGATGGCCACCATCGTGTCCTCGGTGCGACTTCGTCCCGTGTCGTCCCCGTGCCAGGCAACGCTGTCGGAACCGTCGCGATAGAAACACAGACCCGACGTGGCGAATGGTTCACCGAGTTCGTCGAAGTAGTGACTGCTCAGCGCGTCTTTGGCTTCGGTGAGAAGCGCGTCCGGCAGTGGTTGATTCTCTGCGTAGAAACACACCAGACGAGGGACGTCGACAACGCGGTCGTACATCTGACGCCGTTCGGAACGCCACGGCACCGTAGCCTCCAGATTGTCGAACACGGCCTCCGATCCGGTCAGCCAGGCCGGGCGATGGTCGACCCATGCGCCGGCGGTGAGAATACGTCGCTGCACCGTGCCGTCGAGATCGGCCAAAGAAACGCCGAGGTCACCGTTGTCGAACAGAGACGGTTGCATCGTGGCGGTCATAAGCTCCACCGTACACCGAAATCGAACATATGTTCCCATGAATCTTGATTGCAGTGCTGGACGGCTGTTCATCCTTGCTGGGTGATGTCCGTCGGCGTGAACCTTTGAATACTGTTCTCACGCTATTTCGCCGAAGAAGGGGACGTCATGACTGCTCCGCACCAATCTCATGCGAACCATCCTGTCCGACAAGGCTTTGCCATCGGGACCACGGTGGCGGCAGCCTGCCTGCTCTTCGTCGCGGGAATCGTCGCGTTGCTCCAGGGCATCGCGGCTCTCGCAGACAACGACCTGCTGATCGTCGGAGTCAACTACACCTTCGAATTCGATGTCACGACATGGGGTTGGATCCACATCGTGCTCGGAATCATCGGCATCGCGGTGTCGCTGGGATTGTTCGTCGGCATGACGTGGGCCCGCGGCATGGCCTTCGTGATCGCGGCGCTCTCGATCGTGGCGAATTTCCTGTGGATGCCGTACTACCCGCTGTGGTCGATCGTGATCATCGCCCTCGACGTCGCCGTGATCTGGGCCGTCGCGACCTGGCGACCTGACGAGGTGTGATCCTCTGACCGAAGTGAGTAGTTCACCTGCGACAGGTGAACCACTCACTTCGCTGTGTCCGGGCCTCCACGGTTGGCCTCATCCCTACGCGGCGTCAGCGCCGTTTCGGTGACTCGCGATCCTGGTTCTCGCGCGGACGCATGTCCTTCGTCGATCGGTGTGGGAAGCCGTGGATCATCGAGCAAGAGATCCAGCAGATCACCACCGTTGCGATTCCGAGTCCGATCGATGCGAATGGTTCCTGCGTGGCCAGCCAGACGCTCAGTCCGATTGCCGTCCCGACGATCAGAATCAGGATGGTGTCGAGTCGTGTCGTTTGCATCGAAATCATCGCCTGGCACAGATTGTTTTCGGCGGCCCGCTGGTTTTGGCGGCCCGCCACCCGGCGAGTGACAGCCGGGGGCAGACCTTGCGCGGCTGACCCCTCGCTCTGGAAATCGCCGCCGCAAGTGATCAATACCCGCGAAATTCGTCTGCGAAACTCTTGGCAGGCAGAACAGGACCTTAGGCCTCAAGGCCGGCATGCCGGCCTTGACTATGACGTAGCGTCATAGTTGATGCTGTTCGTATGCGAATCAGCGACGTGGCCAGTGCGGCAGGCACCACTCCGCGGACCGTTCGGCACTATCACCGACTGGGGCTGCTGGCCGAGCCGAGACGACTGTCCAACGGTTACAGAACTTACGAACTTCCCGATCTGGTCAGGCTGATGCGCATTCGTTGGCTCACCGCCGCCGGCATTCCACTCGGATCCATTGCCTCGATGATCGAACCGACGCCGATCGATGCACGAGAACCGGACGACTTCGCCGAAGATCTTTCCTCCTTGATCGCGGAGATAGACCGGAAACAGCGCGTCCTCGCAGACCAGCGAGTGCGCCTCCAGGAAATGCTCTCGGCGCGAGGCGCCGGCCGGGTGGTCTCGCCGCTTCCGGTGGAGTTGCTGTCTGCGTTCGACGAGTTGATCGCGTCGTCCACGACGGATTCGGTTCGGCGTCTGTTCGAGCGTGAACGCGACATGTGGGAATTGGTGGCGATCTCGGGAGCAGCGCCACACGAACTGTTCTCCACGGCTGCGCGATTGCTGTCCGACGAGGGCGACCGGAAGAGAATTGTCGATCTGTACCGTCGTTTCGCCGCTCTGGCTGGGCGCGAGGTAGCCGAGGTTGCAGACGAGATCGCGTACTTGTCGGACGAACTGGAGGAATCACTGGACGGGGTACTCGGCGATGTGTACTCAGACGGAGACTCCGCAGGTGTGGGATTCTCGGTTGGGATCGCGGACCTGGTGCCCGATCCAGCGCAACGTGAAGTGGTCGCGCGCGTCGCAACACGTCTCATGTCAGGCGGTACGGCGTGATCCGATCACTGTGGTTGCTCTCGACGGGTCGGAGAGACGGAGGTTCCAGTGATACAGCGACTTTCGGCTACGCGAGGGGGACAATGTCGATACCGGTGGCATTTGTTGCGGCGAGTGTGATCGAGGCAGTAGCGATTCACTTCCTGGTGCCGTGGCAGTGGCTTCGCGTCGTGCTGCTGGTTGCAACGGTGTTGTCGCTGATTGCGATTGGCGGTTGGCTTGCCGGACGCGTCGTGCACCCACATCTCGTGTCAGCTCGAACGGTAGTGTTTCGATCCGGCACGGGCATTCGAGTCGAGGTGGACCGATCACGGATTTCGCGGGCGAGCATGGTCCGAAGGTTCGGTGAGACAGCAAATGTGATTGTCGACGATCGCTTGGTTCTGCCGGGGCCCGACGGCACTGTCGTGGATGTCGACTTCGATCAGCCGCTCTCGGTCACGCTCCCGAAACGGCTCTCGAAGGCCAGTCCCACCACGATCGGTGGGCTGCGGTTGCATGTCGATCAACCCGGCGAGTTCTGTGCTGCATTGGGGCCGAACTGAATTCGCAACGATCGTTGGATCCGGTCAGTGCGGAGACCTCGGTGGAAGACCTTCACGGAACGGATCGACAACCAGCCACTGCACCGTGCCACCGACATTCCATAGAGCATCGGGGTTGTCGAGCGAGGCCGCGTACGTTGCCGCAGCTTGGTCGCCGGCGATCTCACCGCTCTCGCCCGACGGCGGGTTGGGCTCGAGGAATTCGGAGGGGTGCGGCCCAGGCCATGCAGGCACGTCGAACGGGGAAATGCTGGTGTCGATGAGGCCAGGTCGATGCACGGTCACCCGGTCGGGAACTTGCTTGGTTTCCGCCGCCACGGCGATCCCTGGTCCTTCGGCAGCTTCGCCGTCGCCGCTACCGCAGCCGGCCACTGCAAGAACAAGTCCCGTGATTGCCACACCCACTACCGCATGACGTATCCGCACCGTTTTCTCCTAGCCGGGGCTCACCCCGTTCGAACTCCACTATTGCATCTCGCCAACTCCGCGGGATGCGTCTTCCGATAAATGTGGGAAACGCACTGAATGTGCGTAGAAGACTCGGATTGCCAAACTATTCAGCGGTCGATCGAGGTGCGGCGGCAACGGATTGTGCCTGCCACCGTTCTTCGATGCGGCCGTACCGCCACACGAGGAGGGCGATCAGCCAGGTGACAACAAAGAGTCCGACGATGATGAAGCCCATCGCGCCGAGATCCAAGTTCCCGATGGCGCCGAGAATCCCGTCGTGGATGTCGAGTTTGTCGGTGAAGATCGAGATGATTTCCTGGGTCCCGATCAGCAGTGCCACTGCCACCGAGAGTCCGGTGATCACCATGTTGTAGTAGATCTTTCGTACCGGCTGGGCAAATGCCCAACCGTAAGCGAAGTTCATGAACGATCCGTCGATCGAGTCGAACAGAGACATCCCGGCGCAGAAGAGTATCGGTAGAACGAGGATCGAATACCACGGGAGCCCTGTCGCTGCCGCGCCGCCGGCGATCACCAACAGTCCCACTTCGGTGACGGTGTCGAATCCCAGTCCGAACAGTAGGCCGACCGGGTACATGTGCCAGGGCTTGCGAACCATCTTCATCACCGGGCCCAGGATCTTGTTGAGGGCGCCGCGGCTGTCGAGTTCCTTCTCGAGTTGTTCCTCGTCGAAGGTTCCGGCCTTGTACTTCGTGTACACCCGATGAATCCCGATGAGAGAGAAAAGATTCAGGAGGCCGATCAAGATCAGGAACGTTCCGGAAATGGTGGTGCCGAACAAGCCGGTCCACTTTTCCAGATCGGAGTTGTCGTCGGAAAGGCTGGTGGCAAGTTGCCGCACACCCAACGCCAGAAGTGCGACGAGAACAAAGACGATGGTGGAGTGTCCGAGTGAAAACCAGAAACCGACGGACATCGGTTTCTTGCCGTCCGCCACCAACTTCCGAGTGGTGTTGTCGATGGCGGCGATGTGATCGGCGTCGAAAGCATGGCGCATGCCGAGCGTGTACGCCGTGACACCGAGTCCGATGCCGAAGACACTGCCTTCGATCGTGTAGTGGCCGGGGACAACCAGACCGAGAAGAACTGCCCACCCGACGACGTTGAGTGCAACGACGGTGACGGTCATTCCGATGATGCTTCGACGCTGGCCTCGATCCAGACTGTGCCAAGCGCCGGCGATTCGGGTGCCCGTCGTGGTCATTGTCGTGGACATCGAACCTCACCGATCTTTCAGTCGCGGCCGGCGGCCACCCTACTGAAATCGTATAAGTGTTCAACTGTTCAGATAAGCGCCTGGAGGTTACAAATCACCCATCCGGGAGTAAAGCTGCTTTGCTCCCGGATGGGAATTGCTCAGGCAAACACGGTATTGACCAGCGCAACGTAGATCGTCGTTCCGACAACGATGCTCAGGACGGCATTCTTTCGCCACAGGTGCGCGACGATCGTGGCACACACTGCAATCAGTTCGGGGAGGCCGTGAGACGGGGCGGTGATCGACACCCCTTTGAGTGAATACATCACGAGGATCAGCATGACGCCGGCCGGCATGTAGATGCCGAGGTAGCCGACCAGGGCGGAGGAGCGCAGCGGCATGAGCGCGGCGAAGGGGATTGCGCGCAGCGCGAAGGTGACCACGGCCATGACTGCGACCGCCGCAAAGATGTACGAGGTGTCAGGCATCGATCTTCGCCTTTCGTGAGTCGTAGACAAAGCGGCCGATCAGGAAGAGCACGAAGGCGCCCATTGCAATTGGCAGCATGTGATCCGGGGCTGCGAGCCGGGCGACCAGAGCGCAGGTGACCGCAGCGACCGGCACCGCGAATCCGTTTTGTGCGCGAATTGCCTCGATCGAGAGGACGACGAACAGTGCGGTCAGAGCGAAGTCGAGACCGACTATCGAATCTGGAATCCACTGTCCTGCCGTCGCGCCCAGGATCGCGCCACCGATCCAGTAGCCGTGGAGGTACAGCTGGGAGTAGACGATGACGCGTCCGGTGAGTGCCTTGGGATCGGCAGTTACCGACATCGCATAGGCCTCGTCGGTCAGCGCGAACATGCTGTAGAAGCGAGCGAAGGGGTTGCGAATCT
Organism: Rhodococcus sp. 5A-K4; assembly: GCF_046097995.1. Lineage (NCBI taxonomy): Bacteria > Bacillati > Actinomycetota > Actinomycetes > Mycobacteriales > Nocardiaceae > Rhodococcus > Rhodococcus sp. 5A-K4. Next base: position 82,300 of record NZ_JBJURM010000014.1, on the reverse strand, counting down.
TTTCCAGCGGAAAACTCAAGGCGTAGAACACATGTCGAAAGTTGACCAGCAGTGCGGTCAGAGCGACGTACGGCAGTGGTGTCATGGCCGCGACCATTCCGACGGCGAGAAACTCCAGCGATCCGGCGTAGATCAGCGAGGTGAAAGCGACTGCCCACCAAGGGTTGAGGCCCTGTTGGACCACAAGAACGCCCAGGGCTATCCCGAGTGGGAGCAGGCCGAATCCGACCGGCAGCGACAGTTGGAAGGCATGCCGCCACGCCGGGGTTCGCGGCGAGAGTTCGACGGCAGGCGCGGCCGTCGACGATGCTGGTTCGATCACGACGCAAATCTATAACAAAGATCGAGGTGATCGATTGCTCAGAATGCCCACATATTGAACAGTGCGCAATAATAGTGCGATGGATGCCATGGATGACGCAATTTTGTTTCACCTCCGTCAGGACTCGAGTCTGACGAACACGGAATTGGCGGATCTGGTGGGTCTGACACCGTCCCCTTGCCTGCGCCGCGTGAAAAAGCTCGAAGCCGACGGAATCATCACCGGGTACCGCGCGATCGTCAGTCAGGAAGCGCTTGGCCGAGGATTTCAAGTGATCGTCACCGCCGAGATCGGAGTCAACGACCAGGCGACCATCGAGGACTTCGAATCCCAGGTCGCCGCCTTCGACGAAGTGATCGAATGTCGGCGGTTGTTCGGAATTCCCGACTACTTCATTCGGGTCGCGGTGAAAGATCTCGCGACGTACGAGAATTTCATGGTCACCAAGCTCAGCGGGCTTCCGGCTGTCTCGCGGGTGACATCGCTGATCACCATGAAGACCATCAAGAGTGTCGACTGATGCCCGGGCTCGGCTGAACCTTCACTAGGTGTCGGTGGTCGGCGTTAACGTCGGAACATGGGATACGAATTTCAAGTCACAGTAGATTCGGCACACCCGCACGAACAGGCGAAGTGGTGGGCCGCAGCACTCGGGTGGGCAGCGGAGCCCAGCGACGAAGACTTCATCAGGGGCCTCGTCGCTGCTGGTCACGCCAAGGAATCTGACACCACGACCTTCGAGGGAGTTCTCGTCTGGCGCGAAGGTGCAGCCATCAGCGATCCGGAGCATCCCGAACGTCCCCGCGTTCTGTTCCAACTGGTTCCGGAATCGAAGACGGTGAAGAACCGGCTCCATTTCGACATACGAGTGGGCGACAAGCGCGAGGATGTCGCAGCGCACCTCGAGACGGTGGGGGCGACGATCCTGCACCGGGGAGCGCAGGGGCCGAGCGTGTGGATCACGATGACCGATCCCGAAGGAAACGAGTTCTGCGTCAGCTAGCGGTACGAACTCGGAGTGTCGCCGGTCCATCGTTTGAAGGCCCGACGGAACGCGCTGGGCTCGGAGAACCCCAATCGCGCCGAGAGTACTTCGACGGATTCTCCGCGCCGCAAACCAGCGATGGCTACGTCGCGGAGCACTTCCTCGCGTAGTTGATTCAGTGATGTTCCGTCACGCCGCAGCAGTCGACGCAGATGGGGAACGCTGATCGAGAGCATCTCGGCGATCTCCTCGGCCGTGGAGGTTCGCCCCTTCACCCCGAGTTCCAGGACCCGTCGCACCTGCGCCGACGCAGTGCTGTCGTAATCGCGTTCGGACATGAGCTGAATCGGAGATTCTCGGAGGTACTCCTCCAACGTCTCCTCGGTTTGGATGATCGGTGCGCGCATGGCCGAGTTGTCGAACTCCAGTGCCGCTCGCTGCGCGCCGAAGGTGACCGGCGCTCCGAAGATGTAGTCGTAGTCCTGCGCCAACCGCGCATCCGGTGCCGAGTACGGAAATTCGACTGCCCGAAGTCGGACGCGCTTTCCGATCAACCACGCGGAAAATCGGTGCAGCAAGATCAGGACAAAATCGGTTGTGACACGTTCTGCGACATCAGGTTCGGCGACGCCTTCGCGAGCGCGAACTGCGAAGCTCACCCGCGTGCTTTCCTCGCCCTTCTCGATCGCCAGTGGGGCGAGAGCCGGTAGTGCACGGATCACGTCGGACATTCGAGCGAAGGCTGATCCGAGGTCGGGGCAATGGATCAACGTCAGGCAGATCAATCGGAAAGTGCCACGGGGGACCGGGGCGGATCCGAGGCCGAACAATTCGTCGTCGGTGATCTGCCACGTGGTTTGGATGAAGGTGGTGACCTGAGTTGGGGTCAGCCGTGCGCGAGCGTCCGACAATGTCTCCAGGTCGATCCCAGCAGCTCGCAGTGCACCAGACAAATCGACGTCGTTGTCCGGCGAGAACGCGAGGTAGCGGTGGACGAATGCGGTCGGGATGGTCCGCGCTGTCATGGGTGCGCTGCTCCTTGGAGCAGGTGGAGACGGCGTGCAGCTTCGGAAAGAATATGGTCCTGCTTGCAGAAGGCGAAGCGCACCAGGTGCTTCCAATCGTCGCGGTTGTCCGCGAACACGTCGACCGGTACGGCCGCGACGCCGATACGCTCGGGCAGTGCGCGACAGAAATCTCCCGCGTCGGTTTCACCCAACGGTCTGATGTCGGCAAGGAGAAAGTACGTGCCGCCGCCGGAATGCACCGTGAAACCGGCCTCGGTCAGAGCTTTTCCGAGTACGTCCCGTTTGCCCTGCAAGCTCTGTCGAAGTTCGACGACCCACGGCTGTTCGTTGGTCAGCGCGTAGGCAACGGCCGGTTGAAATGGTGCACCGGCAACAAATGACATGAACTGCTTGGCGGCACGGACTCCGTCGATGAGTTCTCGGGGGCCGATCGCCCAGCCGGTCTTCCAGCCGGTGACATTGAAAGTCTTTGCGGCACTGGACACAGTGACGGTGCGCTCACGCATGCCCGGGAGCGACGCCATCGGTGTGTGGGCGAGGCCGTCGAAGACCAAGTGCTCGTAGACCTCGTCACTCAACACGATCAGGTCGCGTTCGCACGCGAGTTCGGCGATCGCTCGAAGTTCGTGATCGGCGAATACGGTGCCGGTGGGGTTGTGAGGACTGTTGACGATCAGCATCTTCGTCTTGGCGGTGATCGCGCCGCGCAATGCATCGAGATCGACCGCGAATCCGTCTCCCGCGGCGACCAGCGGAACAGTCCGACGCACAGCGCCTGCCAATGCGACGGATGCAGCGTAGGAGTCGTAGTACGGCTCGATCAGCACTACTTCTTCGCCGGGTTCGACCAGTCCGAGAATTGCAGCACTGATCGCCTCGGTGGCGCCGACGGTGACCAGAACTTCGGAGTCGGGATCACTGACGAGTCCGTAGCGGATGCGCCGATCCTCCGCGATGGCTTGGCGCAAGACGGGCATGCCCGGACCGGGCGGGTATTGATTGACGCCTTCGGCGATGGCTCGGCGCGCTACTTCGAGCATGGCCGCAGGACCGTCGGTATCCGGAAAGCCCTGACCGAGGTTGACCGCGTCGTGAAGTGTGGCCAACGCTGTCATCTCGGCGAAGATCGTGGATGCGAACGGCTGCAGACGCGAGACGGTGCGGTTGCGGGGCGTCGAAGGCATCTTTGCAGCTTAGTCGGCTGACACCGCATCCTCACATCCGCTCGGACGCGGTGCTTGTCACGTTTGAATCGCCGCCATCGTCCAACTCTGTAGAGAGCATCGAATCCGGTGCCCCAGAACATACGGAGGCTTGCCATGACTCGCATTCCCGCAGTGACACCGTCAGAAGCCAGTCCGTTGATCAAAGTGGCATACAAATTCGCCGCCAGGCAGTACGACGAAGTCCCCGAGCCCTTTGCCGTCCTGGCCAACCATCGGAAATTGTTCGTCGCGGCTGCCCGTCACGAGATGGCCGTGCAGAAGGCGTCGAAGGTGCTGCCGTCGAACATTCGTGAACTGGCCGTCTATCGCGTCGCCTGGACTGTCGGCTGCTCGTGGTGTGTCGACTTCGGGACGATGCTCTCGCGCCTGGACGGTTTGGACATCGACAAGCTGAAAGGGATCGCGAATTACCGGGATTCACCGAAGTACAGCGAGGACGAGCGGGCCGCGATCGCCTACGCCGATGCCATGACCGGTGACCCGCACGGGGAGAACGGGGTGACGGACGAGCAGGTCGCGGATCTCGAGCGCAGGTTCGGGCGTGCGGGCGTCGTGGAACTGACCTATCAGATCGGGCTCGAAAACATGCGCGCCCGGATGTATTCGGCGTTGGGGATCACCGAGCAAGGGTTCAGCACCGACTCCTGCCGCGTGCCCTGGGCCGAAGAATGATGCGCTGACTCGTCTACGGCAACTATCGACAATGCTCCGCAGATACGTGATCATGATTGACCAGTTCACGCATCTGCGGAGTATTTCGGCTTGTTAGGTCCGCACTTGCGACCTACGATCACCTGGTGCCCAACATTCGAATCCGCGAAGCTGCCGGTCTGCTCGGTGTCAGTGACGACACCGTTCGACGGTGGGTCGACGGTGGGCTTCTCACCGCGACGACGGACGACTCCGGCCGCAAGGTCATCGACGGTGCCGAGTTGGCGGGCTTCGCCCGGTCCAACGCCGGACCCGCACCGGCCGATCCGCTCACGGGTGCGAGTTCGGCCCGCAACCGGTTCGCCGGCCTCGTCACCAAGGTCGTCACCGACAAGGTGATGGCCCAGGTCGAAATGCAGTGTGGGCCCTTCACTGTCGTCTCGTTGATGAGTACCGACGCGGTTCGGGAGCTCGGACTCGAGGTCGGGAGTATCGGAGTCGCAATCGTGAAGGCCACCACGGTCATCGTGGAAACGCCGTAGTTCTGAACATACTGGAGGAAATTCGTGAAGCGTGTAGTCGGACTTGTTGCAGCAGGTGCCTTTTCGCTTGCCCTGGTGACCGGTTGTAGTTCCTCCGACAATTCGTCGTCGGAGACGTCGTCGGCCGCTCCGACCACGACCACTTCCAGTGACAGTGCCACGGGAAGCATCACCGTCTTCGCGGCGGCGTCACTCAAGAACAGCTTCACCGAACTCGGCAAGGAGTTCGAGTCCGAGAACCCCGGTTCATCGGTCACATTCAGCTTTGCCGGGTCCTCGGATCTCGTCGCCCAGATCACCCAGGGCGCACCGGCTGACGTGTTCGCCTCGGCTGACGCCGCCAACATGACCAAGGCCACCGATGCCGGTGTCGTCGCGGGGTCGCCCTCGGATTTCGCGAGCAATACCTTGACGATCGTTGTACCGCCTGGCAATCCGAAGGGCATCGCGTCCTTCGCAGATCTGGCAAAGGAGGGGACACAACTGGTGATCTGCGCTCCGCAGGTCCCGTGCGGCGCGGCTACGAAGAAGGTCGAGACGGCCACAGGTGAGACCCTCTCGCCCGTCAGTGAGGAATCGTCGGTGACGGACGTTCTCAACAAGGTGACGTCCGGGCAGGCCAATGCCGGCATCGTTTACGTCACCGACGCGAAGTCCGCGGGTGACAAGGTGCAGACGGTCGCGTTCCCGGAAGCCACCACGGTGGTCAACCTGTACCAGATTGCGGTGCTGAAGGATTCGAAGAATTCGGGAACGGCAACCAAATTCGTCGATCTCGTGAAGGGGCCTAAGGGCCTGGCAGTTCTGAGTGACGCGGGATTCGTTGCCCCGTGACACACCTAAGACCGGCAGCCCGGGCTCCGCTCGGGTTGCCGGTATGGATTTACCTTCCGGCGCTGATCGGCGGAGCGTTTGTCATCGCGCCCTTGGCCGCGATGCTGGCCACTGTGCAGTGGTCGCAGTTCTGGGAACTCGTGACTTCCGAATCGTCGGTTGCCGCGTTGAAACTGAGTGTGAAGACAGCGGCGATGAGCACGCTGCTGTGCATCCTGTTCGGGGTACCGATGGCCGCGGTGTTGGCGCGCAGTCATTTTCGGGGACTGTCCGTTCTTCGATCGTTGATTCTGCTCCCGCTGGTTCTGCCGCCTGTGGTGGGCGGTATCGCGTTGCTGTACACGTTCGGGCGCAAAGGGTTGATCGGTGAGCAGTTGGAAGTGCTCGGCATCCAGATAGCATTCTCGACAACCGCGGTGGTCCTGGCGCAGACGTTTGTTGCGCTACCGTTCCTCGTCGTCAGCCTCGAAGGTGCACTACGCACTGCGGGTACAAGATACGAGGCCGTTGCCTCGACGCTCGGAGCCCGCCCGACCACCGTGCTTCGCCGGGTGACTCTGCCGCTGGTGCTTCCCGGTCTGGTGTCAGGGGCAGTTCTGGCTTTCGCTCGCGCGCTGGGGGAATTCGGTGCGACGCTGACCTTCGCGGGAAGTCTGCAAGGGGTGACGCGTACCCTGCCGCTGGAAATCTATCTCCAGCGCGAGACCGATCCGGATGCAGCGGTGGCGCTTTCGCTGGTGTTGGTCGTAGTCGCGGTGGTCATCGTGGTCGCGGTGCGTGGACGCGGATCGGCGGGTTCGTTGTGAGTGGCCTCCACGTCGACATCGAGATTCCGGAGCGCGACGTCGTTGCGACGTTCGACGTCGCGGAGGGCGAGGTGACCGCCATCCTCGGGCCGAACGGCGCCGGCAAGTCGACGGTACTGGCGGCAGTTGCCGGACTGCATCATCCGCGGCGCGGGTTGATCGAACTCAATTCCCGCGTTCTCACCGATACCCGTAGGGGAGTCGTGTTGGCACCCCATCGGCGCGGCACTGCCCTACTCGCGCAAGAGGCACTTCTCTTTCCCCATCTCAGTGCGGCTGCGAACGTGGCGTTCGCGCCGCGCAGTGCAGGGCGGTCGCGTCGCGATTCCGCCGAGTCCGCGCGCCATTGGCTGGACGCAGTCGACGCCGGCGATTTGGCTGACCGCAAGCCTTCACAACTCTCCGGCGGCCAAGCGCAACGGGTTGCAGTGGCGAGGGCATTGGCTGCTGAACCCGAACTGCTTCTACTCGACGAACCGATGTCCGCGCTCGATGTCGCCTCCGCCCCCGCGCTGCGGTCGTTATTGCGCCGAGTGCTCAGGACCGGCGATCGCACGGCCGTACTGGTCACGCACGACGCTCTGGACGCACTTGCGCTGGCCGACACGGTTGTCGTCATGGACGGTGGCCGGGTCGTCGAACGTGGTGACGTACGAACAGTTCTGACCCGCCCGCGTAGTGCATTCGCAGCACGCATCGCCGGGATCAACTTGCGCAGCGGCACGATGGCCGGAGACGGAGTGCTCAGAAGTCCGGTCGGGGTGGATATCGCGGGCCAGACGGAGACCGACCTACCGGCCGGCAGTGCCGCCGTGGCGGTCTTCGAGCCGCGAGCAGTGTCGGTCTTCCTGGATCCGCCGCACGGCAGCCCACGAAATGCGTTTGCGGTCACGATCGCGGAGATCGAAAACCGAGGCGATGTCGTCCGAGTGCGAGCGGAGGACGAAGCCGGCCAGCCGGGCTTGTCTGCCGACATCACGGCGAGCGCAGCGGCCGAACTCGATCTGGTTCCGGGGTCGGCCGCTACGTTTGTGGTCAAGGCCACCGAGACGCTGATCTATGCGCAGGGCGCAGGCTCGTAGACGTCCTCTACGACCGAATCCGCATAGAGGGCTGCAATTTCGGATGCGTACTTCTCGGCTATCGGCTTGCGCCTGAGCTTCATCGTCGGTGTCAGCTCGTCGCCGCCTGGCTCCCAGAACGTGGTGAGTACGTGAAACCGTTTGATCTGCTCGGCCCTCGACAGACGCGAGTTTCCCTCGGCGACAGCAGTTGCAACGATGTCGACGATCCGAGCGTCCTTGGCGAGTACCGCGGCCTCGGACGCAAGTCCCAGTGAGCGTGCCGCTCCGACCGCGGCGTCGGCGCTGAGTGTGATCAACGCTGTGTTGAACTTTCGGCCGTCTCCGATCGTCACGACCTCACCGATCAACGACGACGACGTCTTCACTGCCGTCTCGATGGCGGCCGGTGACATGTTCTTTCCCGACGCGTTGATGATCAACTCCTTCTTGCGATCGATCACCGTGAGGTAGCCGTCCGCGTCGGCGCTGACGACATCTCCGGTCGAGAGCCACCCGTCTGCACTGATCGCTTCGGCCGTTTTTGCCGGTTCGCCGCGGTACCCCTTCATGACCAACGGGCCTCGAACCAGTAGCTCGCCGTCCGCCTCGATGCGCATTTCCATGCCTGGGAGCAACTTTCCGACCGTTCCGAGCTTGGTCGGCTCGGCCGGCGCGGTGCTCGCGATGCATGTCAGCTCGGACATTCCCCAGATCTCCGAGATCGGAACTCCCAGGGCCGCAAAGAATGCCAACGTGTCCGGCGGAATCGGTGCGGCGCCAGAGATGGCCCACTTCAGTTCGGCAAAACCGAGTTTCGCACGCAGAGCGGACAGAACCATCGTATCGGCTCGGGCGTAGTCCGCTTCCAGTTCGGCGGGGACTGTTTCACCGGCTCGTAAGTGTGCGAGACGAGTGCGACCGACGTCGAGTGCCCACTGCAACGCCGCTCGCCGCGCGTCGTCCGGTTCGTTGGCGACAGCCGATTCGACTGCAACTTTCAGCTTTTCCCACACACGGGGGACGCTGCCCCAGATCGTGGGGCGACAGTCCGGAAGCGCGGCCGCTACCTGGCTCGGATCCGGTACGACAGTGATCTGGGTGCCGAACACCATTTGCATGTACAGGCAGGTGAGCCGATCGGCGATGTGCGCCGACGGCATGTACGAGGTGATGCGGTCGCCGAATTCGACGGGGAGTACAGCGCTTACGGCGTTGGTTTCGAACAACAGGCATGCATGAGTCGTCTCGACGCCCTTGGGGTTGCCGGTCGTGCCGGAGGTGTAGATCAACGTGGCGACGTCGTTCGGTTTCACCGCACGCCAGGTGCCCTCGAAATCGAAATCCGATGCGGCAGAATTCTTCATCTGCTCCAGGGTCACGGTGCCGGGCTGGTGGACATGCGATTGCGCGTCGACGACGACGATCGTCTCGAGTGTGGCGCCCGAGCGGCGGACCGTATCCACGTACCGGTCTTCGCAGACGAGAACCCGTGCACCGGAATTGGCGAGGATGTAACGGATGGCTTCGGGTGCCGACGTGTTGTAGATGGAGAAGGACGTCGCGCCGAGATGTTGGGCACCGACGTCGATCGGATAGAACTCGATGCGGTTACTCATCATCAAGGCAACCGTGTCGCCGTGTCCCACGCCGATTCCGGCCAATCCCGCGGCAACCTCGCGGACCTGTTCGGCGTACTCGCGCCACGTCAGTGTTCGCGCATCGCCGATGTCTCGCAGGGCCACCGAGTCGGGCGCTACCGCCGACACTCGCTGGAAGGCTGCACACAACGTGGTCATGATGATCTCCTGGATGCCTTTGTCAGGGCTGATGCATTCGTCGGGGCCGCAGCGGTGGTTCTGTCTTCGAGTTCGCGGATCAGGTCGTGTGCCTGTTTGTCCCTGGCCAGATAGCCGTCGGCCAGGACATTGATGAATCCGCGTCCCCACGCCCAGGGTTCCCAGGCAGCGGGGGCAAGGGTCCGCGCGGCGCGGCGCGCGATCGCGTCTGCGATCACCGTGGCGGCACGGTCCGGGGAGATTCGATGACGGAGGGGACCGGGTAGTCGAGCGTCGAGTTTGCGCCCGATCTCGTCGTCGTCGAGTGTGGCGCGTGCAAGTTGTGTATCCACCATCCCGAAGTACGCGATGCCGGCAGTGGCGCCGTAGCCGGCAACCTCGAGACGCAGCGCCCGGCCGAGCGCTTCGACCCCAGCCTTGCTGATCATGTACGAAGCGCCGCCCAAACCGGGGGCGAACGACGCCGCCGATGACACGACGACGATGTGCCCACTGTTGCGGATCACCTCGTCGATGGTCGGATGCACGGTGTTGAAGACGCCGGTGAGATTGACGTCGAGCACACGATCGAAGGCGTCGGGATCGATCTGGCGCAATGTTGCCGGGGGAGGGGTGATTCCGGCGTTGGCCACCACGACGTCGATTCTGCCCAGCTGCTCGATGATCGTTTGCACGGCTGCGGTCATGCCGTCCCGATCTCGGACATCGGCCGTCACCGTCACGACTCGCTGTGACTCGAATGAGCGCTCGGCCGTTGCCAATGAACTTTCGTTGACGTCGACCAGCGCCACGGTGGCCCCACGCCGGTGGAGAGTACGCGCCAGCGCGGAACCGATACCGTCGCCTCCGCCGGTGATCAGCACGACCTTTCCGGCGACGTCGTAGTCGATTCGGCGTCCGGGCAGTGGAATGCCCAGATCGCGGACTGTTCCCGCAATTGCGGACATGCGTCCCGTCATTGCTTCAGTGCCTTCCGTGTAGAGCGCGGATGAGAACCTTGACCAGCCAGTCGATTCGGGCGGTCCGTCGAAACGTCGTCAGTGGTAGGGGCGAACGGAATCGTTGCCTGGTCATCGACCGGGCATAGGTGAACTCCTTCAGACCATCTGGGCCGTGAACGCGTCCGAAACCAGATGCTCCGACCCCACCCAGTGGCAGGTTGGGAACCGCGGCATACATCACGTAAGAGTTCACCGACGCTCCTCCGGATCGGAGCCGATCGGCAACAGCCACTCCATCCTTGCCGAACACGCTTGCTCCCAATGCATATGGCGACGCATTGACCAACTCCACCGCCTCGTCCATCGAGGCGACCTTGGTGATCGTCATCGTCGGGCCGAAAGTTTCCTCCGTGACGGCGAGGCTGTCTTCGGGGACGTCGACCATGATGGTCGGTTGCACATACTGGCCGGAGATCGAGCCGAGCCCTCCGAGAACGACACGTCCACCTCGAGACACCGCGTCGTCGATGTGGCGCCGGATTACAGCCACTTGCGAGGGCATGGTGATCGGACCGATCTTGTCTTCGGCCCCCGGGCCCGCATGAACTCGGGCAGCCAAAGTGATTGTCTTGTCGATAAACTCGTCGTATACCTGTTCGTGCACGTATACACGCTCGACGCCCAGACAGGTTTGACCGGAGTTGGACAATGCGCCCCACACCGCAGCATCCGCGGCGGCACCAACATCTCCGTCGGCATCAAGGATGAGCGCGTCCTTACCGCCACATTCCATCAACACCGGTGTGAGGGTCCCGGCGCACGCTGCCATGACTTTCTTGCCCGTCGCGGTCGATCCGGTGAACCCGATCTTGTCGACACCGGCCAGGCACAGTGCCGCGCCGACCGAACCGTCGCCTGTGACAACTTGCAGCACAGGATGTTCAGGGACGACCTCGGCAAACGCTCGGACCAACCATTGCCCGACTGCCGGCGCGAACTCACTCGGCTTGTAGACCACAGCGTTGCCTGCAGCCAGCGAGAACGAGAGCGAACCGAGTGGGGTGAAGACCGGATAGTTCCACGGACCGATCACACCGATCACCCCGAGAGGTCGATACTCCACCGAGGCGGCCTGATTGACCGTCAACAAACTGGAGCGGACGCTGCGCCTGCCCAATACATTTCGGGCATTCTTCGACGCCCACACGAGATGTTCGAGTGCCATGGCGATTTCGAGCATCGCGTCAGGGTGCGGCTTGCCCATGTCCCGGTGCACGACGTCGGCGAGTTCGGATGCTCGACGAGCGATGATTCCACGCCACCGATCCAGTCGACGAGCGCGTTGCTCGAATGTCAGTTCTGCCCACCACTCGGAAGCAGTACGGGCGTCGCGCACTGCCTGTGTCACCGTGTCGTCGGACGCCTGTGTGGTCGTGTCGATCTCGGTCGCCGTCATCGTGGAGTTCCTTGAAGTGTGTGGTGGACGGCGCCGTCGGCCCAGCTGCGAGTGACGCGTTCGAGGATCGGTCGGGACAGAGCCAGAATCGGGGCGAACCACGGCTGCGCTTGTACGGCGAATGTCCAGGTGAGGCGGCTGCCAGTCGAAGTCGGTTCCAGCACCAGATCTTCGGCGAAGCGTTTGAACCCCGGCAGTGACGCCGACTCCACGTAGAACGTCATTCGGTGCCCCTCGTCCCAGCGGAAGAATCTCTCGTTCAGTGCAGCAAAAGCGCCGGCGCGCACGGTTCGGGTAGTCCCGATGCCGAATGGTCTGGCCGAGGTCCAGTCGGCTCCGGTGATCCCGCGCGCCCACGACGTGAGCGCTCCGTCCGAGGTCAACGTCTGCCACAGGCTTTCGCACGTCGCTTCGGATTCGATCCGGTGAGTGATCACCAGCGGCGCGGATCGGACGAAGTCTGCGCCGGCTGCCGCAAGAGAGAATTTTCCCCTCACAGGTCCACCACCAAAGATGCACCGGTGGAACGTGATCGACAGGTCAACATCGAATCGGCACGTTCGGATTCGGTGAGCAAGGTGTCTCGATGATCGACGCTCCCCGAGAGCACCCGAACCTTGCACGTACCGCAGAAGCCCTGTTGGCAGGAATACGCGACTCCGGGAAGTGCACGTCGTATCGCAGCCAAAGCACTTTCGGACTCGCCCACATCGACGGTGAGACCGGTGCGCGCCAGATGCACCGTGAACTCCTTGCCGTCGACTACCGGGAGTGGGGAGAACCTCTCGCTGTGCACCGATCCGGTCGGATTGCCGGCGAAGGTCGCCGCGCGCACCATGTTCATCAGCGGCGCCGGTCCGCACGTGTACACCGCGGCACCGGGATCCGCAGCAGCGACCAGTGTTTCGATATCCGTCGGGCCCAACTCGTCGTCCGGTCGGATGGTAACCCGGCCGCTGGAGTATTCCTCGATCTCGTCGAGAAATGGCATGGCCGTCCGAGTTCGTCCGAGATAATCCAAACGCCATGGGATTCCGCGGCGGTGACAACGTTGCACCATGGGAAGGAGCGGAGTGATCCCGATTCCGCCCGCAACAAAGAGGTACGACGGAGCCGCGACAAACGGAAATGCATTGCGTGGCCCTCGGACGTCCACCACCATGCCGGGTTTCAGCGACTCGTGTATCTCGCGCGAGCCGCCCCCACCCTCGTCGATCCTCCGGACGGCGATCCGATACGAGGACAAGTCGTCGGGGTCGCCGCACAGCGAATACTGTCGTTGCCTTCCCGAGGGGAGAAAGATGTCGAGGTGGGCGCCGGGAATCCACGACGGAAGGGTGATTCCTTCCCTCGGGGTCAAGGTGACACTCAGGACGTCGTCGCACTCTGACCGGACGGACTTCACGTCCAGAGTCATGTCGAACCCGCTGTAGCGGACCGGGCTGGGGCGCGAAAGTATTTGCGCTGCTGGACTTGCTGCAAAGATTCGGCGGTATGCGCCGGTGGCTTGCGCGGCAAACCTCAACGACCGGGTCGGTGTGAAGTCGGGTGCGTCGTGGGAACTGTCGGCAGTCGTCTTGTTCATCCTGCGCTCGCTTCGGAAGAACGATTGGCAGCAGGCGAGCGAGCGAGGTAACGCATGGCGACGTCCATGTCCCCGATCTGGGAAGGATGGAAGCTCGGCCGCAGATACGGAGGAATCTCGGTGATCAGGAATTTCATGTTGGGTACCAGGCCACGACGGGTGGCGCTTATCAGTTGGAGAGGCCACAGTCGGCCTTTCGTCGTGGACGGGTCCTGTCGGAACAGGTAGTTCATCGAGGCGATGAACAGCACGAACAACGTGAAGCTGGCCAGCAGCGCCGTGCGAACGCGTCTGGCGTAGCTGCCGTCCACGTACATGTAGGCGTCGAAGGCTACGTTGCGGTGTTCGACTTCCTCGGCGCCGTGCCACTTGACCATGTCGAGCATCATCGGGTGCATGCCGGCATCTTCGAGGGCGGGATCGGTGAGCAGCCATTCCCCGACCACTGCCGTGTAGTGCTCCATGGCGGCAAACAAGCCGAGACGTTCACAGAGCCAGGCGTGCTTGGCTTTTCCGGTCAATCCTTTGTCGCCCAATATCTTGTCCACGAGCCAGTCCATCCGGCGTGACATCGGTTTCATGTCCATGCCGAGGTCCGCAAGATGTTCGCGTGCACCTTTGTGCGACGACGCGTGTGTTGCTTCCTGGCCGACGAATCCCACCACCTCTTCGTGCAGGCGGGCGTCCTCGATGAGCGGGAGTGCTTCGGCGAGCGTTGCGGACATGGCCCGCTCTCCCTCGGGCAACACGAGATGCATGAAGTTGATGACGTGGGTGACCATCGGTTCGTTCGGCACGTAATGCAGTGGTACGCCGTCCCAGTCGAATTCGACGTCACGGGCGGCGATCGCATGTGCTTCGTCTGTGTAGCGGCGAGCGCCGGACGGTGCGACGACGGGTGTGCCTCGGAAGGCGTTGATGCCGAGCATTATCGGCTCCTCACGGTTTCTCGAGCAGTGGTGAGTGCTGCGGACGAGACGGGTTGTACCTGCGCGTAGTGAGCGAGGTCGGCTCGTTTGGTCCTGGCCCGGAATGATCGGTTGAATCCGGGATAGAAGGTGTAGTTGCGGCCGCCGTCGACGAGGTAGTAACTACTGCACCCGCCGGCGTTCCACACGCTGGTGGCGAGTCGGCGGTCTGTCGCGCGTACGAACTCGCGTTGCACGTCTGCGCAGACGTCGATGCTGCCGATGCCGCGCTCGTCCATTTGAAGAATGCAGCTCACGATGTACTCGACCTGGGCTTCGATCGTGACGACCTGCGAGGTGTAGACCACGGAATTGGGTCCGAGGATCATGAAGAAGTTCGGAAAACCGCTGATAGTGGTGCCGAGGAAGGCCTCGGCACTGCCGTTCCACGTCTGCGCGAGGCTGCGGCCGTCCTGGCCTCGGATGATGTCGAACGACGGGTTGTCTCCCATCCGAAAGCCGGTTCCCATGACTATGGTGTCGACTTCCCGGAAGGTTCCGTCCGCGGTGAGAACTCCGCGCTCCTGCACCTCGACGATTCCGTCCGTCACCACCTCCACATTGGGTGACGCCAGCGCGGGATAGTAGGTGTTCGAGAACGTCGGACGCTTGCATCCGAATGCGTAGTGGGGGAGCAGCTTTGCGCGAAGCTCCGGGTCCCGCACCTGCCGGCGAAGGTGTGCTCGACCGAGCGCGGCCAGCCCTTTGAGCAGTGACGGCTTGTACACGAATCCGGGTACCAGGGCTTCTTGAAGCAGGTCGAGTCCCTTGCGTGCCAGTCGTTGGGTGAGCGGCACCCGCTCGAAGAGAGCGCTTGGCCAGCCGGTCATCGGCTGATCCGGATGCGGCAGGATCCACGTCGGTGTCCGCTGGAACACGGTCAACGTGTCCGCGAGCGGTTGCAGTCTGGGGATGATCTGCACCGCAGAGGCGCCGGTGCCGACCACGGCTATCCGCTCACCGCGAAGGTCGTGGTCGTGGTTCCAGTCCGCGGTGTGGAACATCTGACCACGAAACGATTCGAGCCCGGGAAGGTCGGGTGTGGCGGGGGCACTGAACGGGCCGGTGGCCGCGACCAGGAACTGTGCCTCCCAGACGGTTTCCGCAGTGTGTACCCGCCAGATCTGGGCTTGCTCGTCCCACGAAGCTTCTGTCACGTCCTGGTTGCAGTGGAAATGACCGGCCAGTCCGAAGCGATGGACGCAATCCCGGAGATAGTCGTAGATCTCTGGCTGCAGGGGATACAGCCGCGTCCAGTTCGGATTGGGCGCAAACGAGAACGAGTACAGAATCGACGGGATGTCGCACTGTGCACCGGGGTAGGTATTGACCTGCCAGGTCCCCCCGGGCTCCGCAGCACGTTCCAGAACGGCGAAGTCGTCGATCCCGGACTGCTTCAAGCGGACAGCCGTTCCGATGCCGCCGAAACCGGCTCCGATGACGACGACTCGTGTTCGGCGAGTTCGAGTTTCCTCGTCACCGGCCGATGGCCCCGAGGTTGGGTCGATGTCGACCATGTGTGACGCCTCCTGATTGGTGCGTGAACAACTGAACGAAGAGTAAGTCTGACATCAAGTGATGTCAACAGCGATTGATGTCAGAATTGAATTGATTGACATCGTACGATGTCAGTTCGCTTGCCGAGGTCGCCGCGATAACCTGAGGTCGAGAGCACTGCCGGTCAGTGAGAACATGGGGACATGACGGATACCGAGGCTCGGCGCACCGGCCCGCGCAGGTGGCGTGGGCAGGAACCAGAAGATCGCCGCGCCGCGCGCCGGGCACAGCTGATCGAAGCCGGGTTGCAGATCATGGGCACCGAGGGTGCGGCCGCCGCGACCATGCGTGCGACCTGCCGCGAGGCTGCGCTGACCGAACGGTACTTCTACGAGAGCTTCGCCAATCGTGACGAACTGCTGGTCGCCGTGCTCGACGAGGTCGTTCTCGGGGCACGCGACACTATTCTGGACGCTCTCGAGGCGGCGCCTTCCGAACCGTCGGCCCTGATCCGTCACGTGGTGAAGGCCTTCACCACCTACGTATTCAGGGATCCGCGCCGTGGACGCATCATGTTCGTCGAATCCCAGGCGGAACCTGCGCTGTGGGATCGAGGGCGAGAATTGATGGCGGAGTTCACCAATCCGATCTCCGCGTCGCTCGAGCTGATGTACGGCGGCGAGGCAACCGACTCCGCGAACTCCGAACTCAATTCGGTGGGGCTGTTCGGTGCCCTCGCGTTCATCTATCAGGCGCACACCCCGTCCTCCAAGATCTCTCGAAAGCGTTTGGTGGAACACATTTCGCTCATGGTCGAAGCGCAGGCGACGGTCAACAGCACGCCCGCGAGAAAAGAATGACGTCCGCGTCGGCCACAGGCGGAAAGCGTCTCGGTCCTGAAGACCGGCGTGAGCAGATCATTGTCAGCGCGGCAAAGGTTTTCGAGGAGAAGTCTTTTGCCGACGTCTCGATGACCGAGTTGGCCAAGGCGGCCGGGGTCGGTCGTCCGCTGCTCAATCATTACTTCGGCTCCAAGCGGGAGTTGTACCTCGACGTCGTGCGGCGATTCGTCTTCATTCCCGAAGTGGCGGTGGACCGCATTCCGCGATCGGCGAGCCAGGAGAAGCGGATCGGCGCCGTGATCGATCGGTGGCTCGACGTCGCCTGGCGTCATCGCGACATGTGGATCTCGACAGTCATGTCCGACGACCTCCGCCGTGATCCCGAGATGGATCGGATCCTGCAGGACGCTGACGACGTTGCTGCGCGACGCATGATGGATGCGCTCGAGATTCGACCGAGTGAAGGCAGCGAGGCTGCTGTTCATTCGATGATCGTGGCGTACGGAGGATTGGCGAAGGCCGCCAGTAAGCAGTGGTTGGTGACGGGAGCGCTCGACCGCGAACAGGTGCACCTTCTGCTGGTACGCAGTTTGCTCGCCATCGTGCGTGACGTTCTGCCGGCGTGCGAGGCGGATTCCTGATTGCTCAGAGTGATCTCGCCACGAGGTCTTTCATGACTTCGTTCGATCCGGCGTAGATTCGCTGAATACGAGCGTCGGCGTACATCTGAGCGATGGGATATTCGAGGATGTAGCCGTACCCGCCGTGTAGTTGCACGCAGCGGTCGATCACGGCACACTGCTGATCGGTGAGCCAGTACTTGGCCATCGCGGCGGTAGTCGCATCGAGCTGCCCGGCAAGGTATTTGACGATGCAGTCGTCGATGAACGTCCGCGAGATACGAGTGATGGACGCACACTCGGCAAGTTCGAAGCGGGTGTTCTGCAGATCGAAGAGCGTTTGCCCGAACATGTTTCGGGATTTGGTGTACTCGACGGTGAGGGCGACGGCACGCTCCATTGCCGCAGTGGCTGCAACCCCACAGATCAATCGTTCGGGCAGTAGCTGCTGCATCAGCTGGGCAAACCCCGTGCCTTCGCGGTCCCCGAGCAGGTTTGTTGCAGGCACCCGCAAGCGGTCGAAGAACAGCTCGGTGGTGTCCTGGCCCTTCTGTCCGACCTTCTCGAGTATTCGCCCGCGCTCGAAACCCGGTGTGTTGTCATCGACCTCGGCCACGATGAGCGACACTCCACGCGCTCCGAGGCTGGGATCGGTCTTGGCGGCAATGATCACCAGATCACAATTGCGACCGTTCGAGATGAATGTCTTTGCGCCGCTGATCAGATAGTCGTCACCGTCGCGGACAGCGCGGGTGGTGATGTTCTGCAAGTCGGATCCGGTGCCGGGCTCGGTCATGGCGATTGCGCCCACCCACTCGCCACTCACCAGCTTCGGTAGCCAGCGCAGTTTGTGCTCGTGATCGGCGTAGGCATTGAGGTAGTGCGGCACGATTCCCGAGTGCACGCCGAGTTGGAGTGAATGATCACCCGCCATGACCTGCTCGTGGAACAGCACGGCGTCGTGCGCAAACGTTCCTCCTCCGCCGCCGTACTCGGTGGGGATCGACATGCCGGCGAGCCCGAGCGTCCCGAGTTCCCGATATGCGGATTTGTCGGGAAAACCCTGGGACGCGAAGCGTTTCTGATGCGGTGTGACGTGTTTGGCGAAGAAGTTCCTTGCCAGGTCGGCCACGGCCTCCAATTCGTCGTCCATCCACGGGGACCGGCGTTCGGTGGTTCGGGTTGCGGTAGATCCTTGCGTCATCGTGATTCTCCCGATCGATGAAGTGCGACCCGCGAGCGGATCCGACTCCACCTATCATCCACACTGTTGACAGAGTGTCAATAACGGGGTAGTCGAATCGACCTCCGGACCCGCCTCGAATTCCACGTCGGCCGCCCGCAAGAATGGGAGGACACAGACACGAACAGGCCGGCGCGAAGGATGGGCAGTGGACCCCGAAGAAACATCAGCGGGTCACGAGTCCAACCTCCCGGCTCCGCGGCCGGCGCGCAGCGTCCTGTTCGGATTGCCGCCGGTGGGAAACCGGTACCCCGGAGCGGTTCGCGTCGCCCTCGCCCTGGCGATTCCGGCGGCCACCGCCACACTGCTCGGATTCGGGTCTGCTTCGCTCCTGGTCGGCCTCGGTGCATTTGCATCGATCTACGGTGAGGGTCGTCCGTACCGGAGCAGGTGGAAGGCAGTCGGTATCGCCGCGACGGCGCTGACGATCCTGTCCTTCATCGGGGCATCAGTGGGTGAGCCCGTCCACCGAGCCATCGCCGAGGGAGCGCCGACGGTGCTGCTCGTCTTTGTCGTGCTGATCATGGCCGTCGTGGTGTCGACCTGCGCCTTCACCGTCGACGCGCTTCGATTGGGTCCACCGGGCGCGTTCTTTCTGTTGCTCACCACCGAGATCAGCTCCGTGATCGCCACTCCCGGCCAGCCGCCGGTCGAGGTCGCGATGTGGACGGCAATCGGTGGGATCAGCGCGGTGGTCGTCTCGATGACGGGAATCGTGTGGGCACCGAGAGCTGTCGAACGCAGCGCTGTACAGGCAGCCGTATCGGCCGTTGCGGAGTACACAGACGCTCAGGCGGCGTACGCCCAACCCGAACTCACGCGAGACAAACGCCACGCTGCAGCACTTCGGCTGCACGACGCGTGGCAGTGCCTTTACCGCGGCGCAATCGTCGGGAAAGACCACCCGTTGATCCGTGAACTCGAACGAGCGCAGATCTCGATGGCCAGAGCGATCTCCGACGACCACGATCCGGAGCTCATGGCGGACCCCGCGTTCGACGTCGACGAGGTCGGGGCCCACCCGCCTCTGCCCGACCCGACGATCCGATATCGGTTCCTCCGCGCCTGCAATCCGTCCAGCCGAGCGTCGATCACGGCACTTCGGCTGTCCATTGCCTGCATGGCCGCGGGAACCCTCACCGTCCTGCTCGGCATCGATCGCCCGGACTGGGCGGTGATCGCCGCGGCGATGGTCCTTCATCAAGGACCGGATCGAATACTGGGCACCTATCGCGGAATTCACCGCATCGGCGGAACCGTCCTCGGGTTGATTCTGTTGGGTGCCATCTACGCCTGGAGTCCGACCGGTCTGTGGTTGGTGGCGGTACTTGCAGTCCTGATGGCCGGGATCGAGCTGTTCCTGGTGCGGAATTACGGGATAGCCGTCATCTTCATCACCGCCCTCGCGATTCTCCTCGGCGCGGCCGGTGGTGCGCACGGGACCGTCCAACATCTGATCCTCAGCCGCATGCTCGAGACGGCAATCGGCGTCGTCGTGGCGTTGGTGGTCCTGTGGACGGTGGGGCGCGGTGCGCATCGACGCACTCTGATCTGGGTCGACGAACGGGCGAGTAGCGTCCTGTTCAAGCTGCTGACCGAAATTCGCGCGAGGCACTATGCACCACAGGCGAATTGGTCGGAGCTTTCGGAGCTTCGACGGGACCTGGACTTCGAACTGCGAGGTAGCGCGATGGCCGGGATCGACGCCGCCCACAACGAACCAGAGTGGGCGTCGCAGCAGTGGAGGACGCACACCGAATTGCATCATCTGGGATCGGATGTACTGCACCGACTGTGGTTCGGAACGCAGGTGTCCAGATCACACCTCGAGGAATGGGAGTCTCGTTACTTGCGTTCGGGTTCGGTGTGATCGAGCATCGGCACAGCGCTGAACTTGGCTGGATTCGCAATATCGTAGGCTGCGCACACAACTCCGTCGCGGACAGTGAAGCCGGCAACGCGAGCGGCGAACTGCGGGTACTGGTCATCCCCTGGTGAGCCGGCGAATACACCGCCGAGCCGTCCGTTGACGAGAACCGGTGACATCGAGAACACCGCTGCCGGTCCGTACTTGCGGGCCAATCCCAGGTAGAACCGCGCCACACGATCGCTGCCGCGCACAATGTTGACAGCCGTGCGGGTCGTTCCGCCTGCGTCACCGATCAGGACGGCATCGGGATCGAGTGCATCGATCACGGCGTTCAGATCTCCACTCGCGATAGCCGTCACCAATCGCTCGACGGCGGCAGCATGCTCCTCGCTACTGACCGGGACCGGCGCCGACGCTGCGGCTTTACGGGCCCGCGAGGCCAACTGACGGGCAGTGGCTACTTCGATGTCGAGGATGCGCGCAACCTCGGCGAAGGGCACGTCGAAGCCGTCATGCAGGACGAAGGCAACGCGTTGAGCGGGAGTAAGGGTGTCCAGGACGACGAGGGCAGCAAAACGATTCTGTTCCTGCGTCACGACGTACTCCAGCGGATCGGGTGTCGCTGAGGGTGTGCCCGCGGTGGCGTCGACGGGCGTGACGATCGGCTCCGGAAGCCACTGTCCGACATAGCTTTCTCTTCTGACTGCGGCCGATTTGAGATGATCGAGGCAGATCCGACCGACAACAGTGGTGAGCCATCCGCGCAGCTCCCGGATCTCGAGGTCGCTTCCTTGTCTCGATTGTGCGACTTGCAAGCGTATCCATGCCTCCTGCACCGCATCCTGAGCGTCGCTGAAACTTCCGGTGAGACGGTAGGCCACCGACGTCAGGTGGCCACGGTGTTGCTCGAAGTCCTGCGCAGTCGTCGGCGAAAGCATGCCCTCATGATACGG
Source organism: Rhodococcus sp. 5A-K4 (assembly GCF_046097995.1). Taxonomy (NCBI): domain Bacteria; kingdom Bacillati; phylum Actinomycetota; class Actinomycetes; order Mycobacteriales; family Nocardiaceae; genus Rhodococcus; species Rhodococcus sp. 5A-K4. The sequence continues at coordinate 61,071 of NZ_JBJURM010000014.1, read as the reverse complement.
ACCTCACACATTAAATCCGGCATGAATGTAACCGTTGACCCAGGTAGTGGGTGCCGACGTATGGTTTCGGCACTGCTAACGGCTCGATTCTGTCTTCACATTCATTGGAGTCTCACGTGTTTCGGTCTTTCCCGCTCATGTCGCTCAACTGTTGTCGTTGAACTGACATTCCCCACACCTGCCTGTGCCGAGCGCCGCACACGGCGCTCCGGACAGGTGTAGCCGAGAACTGAACCAATCATCTTCTACAGGAAGCAACTTCATGATTCGCCCTCGTTTCGCGCGCTCGGTAGCCGCGGCCGTCGCCTTTGTCACTCTGTCCAGCCTTGCCGTTGCCTGCTCGGGCTCCTCCGACGAAGTCGTCAAGACCGCCGACGGCAAGACCGTCCTGCGGTACGAGGGCAGCACCGGACAGGTCATCTACCCCGAACTGGCCGCTGACCTCGGTTACTTCAACGACGTGGAGCTCAACTGGATCGGCGATACGACCAGCGGCCCTCAGAGCATTCAGAACGCAGCGACTGGTCAAACCGAGTTCGGCGGAGCGTTCAACGGTGCGGTGGTGAAGTTGGCTTCCGCGGGTTCACCGATCACCTCGGTCATCGGGTACTACGGCTCCGACAAGGAGAGCTTCAACGGGTACTACGTACTCGACGACAGTCCGATCAAGTCGGCGAAGGACTTGATCGGCAAGAAGGTCGGGATGAACACCCTTGGTGCGCACCACGAGTTCGTCGTCCGTGAATGGCTTGCGCGGCAGGGACTTACGCCTGACGAGATCAAGCAGGTTGAATTGATCGTCGTTCCGCCGGTCAACACGGAACAGGCGCTGCGGCAGGGACAGATCGATGTCGCCACCCTCGGCTCGGTCTTCCGTGACTCAGCGCTCGAACGCGGTGGTCTTCGCGAGCTGTTCACCGACGAATCGCTGTTCGGCTCGTTCACCTACGGCACGTTGGTGTTCCGTGACGATTACATCGCGCAGAACAAGGAGGCGGTCGCCGATTTCGTACAGGGAACAGCGAGGGCCATCCGCTGGACGCAGACGCACCCACGGGAAGAAGTGATCGCGAAGCTGACGTCGATCATCAACAGCCGCGGACGCAACGAGGACACCAAGCTCATCAGTTACTGGAAGAGCCCAGGAGTCGCCGGTCCCGGCGGAACGATCACCGATACCGAGATCAGCACGTGGATCGACTGGCTCACCCGTAACGGCGAACTCGAAGAAGGAAAGTTGAAGCCGTCGGACATCTACACCAACGAATTCAACCCGTACGCCAACGGAACGTATTCACCCGACAGCGGCGCTGACGGACAGGCACTGGAGGCAGCAAAATGAGCACAGAACCGAAACTACGGCTCGAGCACGTCACCAAACAGTTCGACATTCGTGGGACCGACGAAGTTTTCACCGCGGTCGAGGACATCAACATCGACGTGGCGCCGGGGGAGTTCCTGGTCCTCGTCGGGCCGAGTGGTTGCGGCAAGTCGACTCTGCTGGACCTCCTCGGAGGACTCAGTTCGCCCACTTCCGGTCGAATCCTTCTGGACGGCAAGCAGATCACGGGCCCAGGCTTGGATCGGGGAATCGTCTTCCAGCAATACGCGCTACTTCCATGGCGAACTGCACGTCACAATATCGAGTTCGGACTCGAAGCGAAGGGCGTGAAGAAGAGCGAACGGCGCGAGCTCGCCGAGCATTACCTCGAACTGGTCGGTCTGCAAGGTTTCGCGGATCGCTATCCGCACGAGTTGTCCGGTGGAATGAAGCAGCGAGTCGCGATCGCCCGCAGCTTGGCCTTCGATCCCGAAGTGTTGCTGATGGACGAACCATTTGCAGCGCTGGACGCACAGACGCGAGAGTCGCTGCAGGACGAGCTTCTGCGCATCTGGAAGGCCACCGGCAAGACCATCCTGTTCATCACCCACGGAATCGACGAGGCCATCTACCTCGGGCAACGTGTTGCAGTACTGACTTCGAGGCCGGGGCGCGTCAAGACGATCGTCGACATCGACATCGACCGGTCCGGCGACGACGTGCGATCAGGTGAGGAGTTCCGTGTGTTCCGGCACCGGATCTGGACGCTGCTGCACGGTGAAGTCGAGCGCGCTCGGGCCGGCGAACTCGATCCTGCCAAGGAGGTTGCACATGTCTAGCGCATTGGCGACGCCGGAGGTGGTCGCCACCCCGAAACCGTTGCCCGACAAAACACCTGACATTGCGCAGCGGAGCCAGGCCGGCGGCAAGGCGGCGCGATACATTGGTTCCACCGCCTGGCGGATTGCCAAGCCGTCGATTGCGATCGCGATCTTCCTCGGGATCTGGGAAGCGGCACCTCGGCTCGGGCTGGTGGACAAGGTCTTCCTGCCGCCCTTCACCGAAGTTGTGTCCGCATTCTTCACTCTCGCCGAGAACGGACAATTGCAAGAGCATGTTTCGGCCAGTCTGACGCGTGCCCTGACCGGATTCTTCGTGGCCATTGCGATCGCGATTCCGTTGGGAATCGCGATCGCCTGGTACCGCCCGGTCTCCGACTTCCTCAACCCGATTCTCGAATTGTTCCGCAACACAGCAGCCTTGGCTCTGCTTCCCGTCTTCGTGCTGATTCTCGGAATCGGTGAGGAATCGAAGATCGCCCTGGTGATCTACGCCTGCACCTTCCCGATTCTGCTCAACACGATCTCCGGTGTGCGAACAGTGGACCCCCTGCTGATCAAGTCCGCTGCCTCGCTGGGGTTCTCCTCGATTCGGCTGTTCCAGAAGGTGGTTCTGCCCGCCGCAGTTCCCACGATCTTCACGGGTATCCGCATGGCCGCCGCGTCGTCGATTCTCGTGCTGATCGCCGCCGAAATGGTCGGGGCCAAAGCCGGTCTCGGGTATCTGATCACCGCTTCCCAACTCAACTTCCAGATCCCGAACATGTATGCGGGCATCGTCGCGATCTCGTTGTTGGGTCTGACAATCAACGCGATTCTGGTCCTGATCGAACGTCGGCTCTCGCGCTGGCGCGTCACCACCTGACCACACTTTCACGGAAAGATTCTGCGAACTCATGTCCGAACGACAATTTCATCTGAACGCCTTCCTGATGGGCGTCGGCCATCATGAGGCGGCGTGGCGCCACCCACGCACAAATGCGGCCAACCTTCTGGACGTCAAGCACTTCCAGGAACTGGGGAGAATCGCCGAGCGTGGCAAGCTGGACTCGGTGTTCTTCGCCGACGGTCTAGCAGTCGGCCCGCGGGTCAAATACAACACTCAGGCGATCTTCGAACCCGTCACCTTGCTGTCGGCGATCGCTGCGGCCACCGAGAAGGTGGGGTTGATTGCAACCGCGTCGACCAGTTACAGCGATCCGTACACTCTTGCGAGGAAGTTCGCTTCCCTCGATCACATCAGTGGCGGACGAGGCGGGTGGAACATCGTGACGTCGGCCGGCGCCGACGAGGCCGCGAACTTCGGCCTCGATGCGGTACCGACGCACAGCGGTCGTTACGAGCGCGCCGAGGAGTTTCTCGACGTGACGCTCGGACTCTGGGACAGCTGGGAAGAGGGGGCAGTTGTCCTGGACGAAGAGACCGGAATCTTCGCCGATCCTGATCGTGTCCATCGCATCGACCATGACGGTCAACGATTCACGGTGGCTGGCCCGCTCAATTCGCCGAGGTCTCCACAGGGACGTCCGCTGCTTGTACAGGCCGGTTCCTCCGAGAGCGGTAAGGATTTCGCGGCGAGGTATGCCGAAGCCGTGTTCACCGCTCAACGAACCCTCGAGCAGGGGCAGGATTTCTACAACGATCTCAAAGCGAGGCTGATCAAGTACGGGCGTAGTCCCGACGAGATCAAGGTGCTGCCGGGCATCGTGCCCTTCATCGCGGATACGGAAGAAGAAGCGAAGGCTCTGGAGCAGTCGTTCACGGACCTGATCTCTCCGGAGTATTCGCTGCGCCAGCTCTCGAACATGGTGGGTGTCGATCTCACCGAGCATTCTCTGGATGCCCCGCTGCCACCGTTGCCGGACATCGATCGCATCCAAGGGAACAAGAGTCGATACCAGCTCGTCAAAGATCTTGCAGAGAGCGAAAACCTCACCGTCCGTGAATTGATCGGCAAACTCGGCGGTGGCCGCGGGCATCGGACATTTGCCGGGACACCGGAGCAGGTCGCGGACGAGTTGACCGAATGGTTCGACAAGGGCGCAGCGGACGGCTTCAACATCATGCCGCCCTATCTGCCCGGAGGGCTCGAGGTGTTCGTCGACCGGGTCGTGCCGATTCTGCAGGCGCGTGGGCTCTTCCGAACCGAGTACACCGAATCGACCCTGCGGGGCCACTACGGCCTCGATCGTCCGGCGAACCGGTTCTCGCGGGCCGCTGACGCGGCAGAAGTGAGCGCGTGACGGAAACACTGCCCAAGGAACAGCCGGCGATCGCCGGACTCAAGCCACTGGTCACAACGGTTTTCGTGCCGGCGGCCATCTTCGGGATCGGTCAGGGTGCGGCTGCCCCCATCATGGCCGTCACCGCGCGCGACCTGGGTGCATCGGTCGCCGTCGCCGGCCTGATCGTTGCGCTCGGTGGCTTGGGTGCCGTACTCGGTGACCTCCCTGCCGGCCGGATAGTGTCGCGTTTCGGTGAGCGTAGATCGATCATCGGCGGAAGTTCTTTGGGTGCAACAGGAGTGGTGATCTGTCTGCTTGCACAGACTCCGTGGATGCTCGGTATCGGCGCACTGTTGACCGGACTGGCGAATGCGGTGTGGGGCCTTGCGCGGCAGAGCTACCTCGCCGAGACCGTGCCACTCGGTCTTCGGGCCCGAGCAATGTCGTCGTTCGCCGCGATGTGGCGGTTGGGGTTCTTCCTGGGACCGCTCATCGGTGCCGGCGTGATTCTCCTGGTGGGAGCGCGCGGAGGATTCCTCGTCCAGTTGGTGGGCGTCGTGCTCGCCGGGGCGCTGATGGCCCGCGTTCCCGACCCGCCACGAAAGGTGCAGGCGGGCAACAGCGATCACGGGCACGTCACCCTCCCGGAGATCCTTCGCCGTCATCGTGCCGCTCTGTCGACGCTCGGGACAGGCTCCCTTCTGATGGGCGCCGCCCGTGCTTCGCGTGAGGCCGTTCTTCCATTGTGGGCATTACACCTCGGGTTGGATGCAGCCCAGGTGAGTGTGATCTTCGGTATCGGTGCGGCGGTGGACCTGCTGTGCTCGTATCCAGCCGGACACATCATGGACCGATACGGACGTAGGTTGGTCGCGGTGCCTTCGCTGACGGTGATCGGTGTGTCGTACCTGATGTTGCCGTTTTCGACGGGCGCAGTGGGATTGACCGTGGTCGCTGTCGTGATGGGGATCGGCAACGGACTGGGCAACGGCGTGATCATGACTCTCGGCGCTGATATCGCCCCACCCGAAGAGCGCGCCGAGTTCCTCGCTGCATGGCGATTGACGCACGACACGGGCATGTTCGGTGGGCCGCTCGCGATCGGTCTTCTCGCCGCGGTGTTCCCGCTCGGGTGGGCATTTGCCGCACTGGGCGCGACTTCGTTCGCCGGCGCGGCGATGATGTTCCGCTTCATTCCGGTCTATTCTCCGCGGGTGTCACCCCGGTCGCGCGTCGGGAAACTGTAGGTAGGCTCGCTACATGCGATTCGGACTGTTCGTACCTCAAGGCTGGCGTCTGGACCTGGTCGGCATCGACCCCGCGAAGCAGTGGGAGGTGATGCGAGACTTCACGCTGCGCGCGGAGGCAGGGCCGTGGGAGTCGGTGTGGGTCTACGACCACTTCCACACCGTTCCCCAGCCGACGGAAGAAGCGACTCACGAGGCGTGGACGTTGATGGCCGCACTCGGTGCGTCGACCTCGCGTATCCGACTCGGCCAGATGTGTACCGCCATGAGCTACCGAAACCCGGCGTACCTTGCCAAGGTCGCCGCGACCACCGACCTGATCACGGGTGGACGCGTCGAGATGGGTATCGGCGGCGGTTGGTACGAGCAGGAGTGGCGCGCGTACGGCTACGGTTTCCCCTCTGCCGGTGAGCGTCTGGGCCGCCTCGACGAAGGAATCCAGATCATGCAGCAGGCGTGGTCGACCGGCAGCTCGACGCTCGACGGCAAGTACTACCAGGTCGACGGAGCGCTGTGCCGTCCACTTCCGTTGCAAGAGGGCGGAATTCCCATCTGGGTTGCCGGTGGCGGCGAGAAGGTCACACTCAAGATCGCGGCCAAGTACGCGCAGTACACAAACTTCGACGGCACCCCGGCCGGCTTCGCGCACAAGTCCGAGATCCTGAAGAAGCACTGCGACACCGTCGGTACCGATTTCGATGCCATCGTCCGTTCGGCCAACTACAACGTGGCCATCGGCGCGACGGAAGCCGAGGTGGCTCAGCGGTTGGAGACACTGAAGGACAGACTGACGCCGTTGGTCGGCGAAGCTGCCGCCGATGCGTCGCTCGATGCATTCCGCGGAATGCCTGCCGTCGGTACACCCGAGCAGATCATCGAGAACCTGTCGGCGCTCAAGGCGCAGGGACTCGAGTACGGAATCTTCTACTTCCCCGAGGCCGCGTACGACACGTCGGGAATCGAGATGTTCGAGAAGGAAGTGCTGCCCGCGCTTGCGTAACCGTTAGGGCTAGCGCAGGGAGTCAGGAAGATCGGCCGGGTTGATCAGAACCCGGCGATCGGGGTGGGTGCGAACTTCTTCGGAGTCGGGGATCCGGCTCTGCAGGAAGTTCCACTCGCTCGCACTGACAGCTGCGATCGCGCGTGCCAGCACTGCCGAGTCCTTGGTTCCCCACTCGATCGGCATGGGGCTGACCATCTGCCACGTGTCAGCCTTGCTGCGGGTGGAACGATCCGAACGCAGTGCCACCGACGGAATGCGGTCGCCGACTCGCCACTTCGGATTGAGTCGAACATTGCGGCTGACGAGCGCGTACTTCGGTGCTCCGGCCGCCGGCTTCGCGATGTCGATCAGTGCCGTCAGGGTCGCCGCTCGAGGGTGAACCTCGGTGACGATCGCGGGAACCAGTGGGTTGTCCGCATACAGAGATTCGACGCTTCCCACCTTGCGAGGTGCCCACAAGGCGACCCACAGTGAACTGGCCGCACCGATGGCGAGGACCGCGCCGATGATGATGGACCACACCTCACCCATGCTGATCAGCCAGGCTCCGACCGCGGCGAGGACGATCGCGAAGATCACCGCAGAAATCTGCAGGCGGCGTACGTCGGCCAGTGTGTCGTTGACCGACTTGGCGTGGGCCTTGTCGACGGTGAACTGGAAGTCAGCCACGAAAAAATCCTTCGGGTGGTGCCGGACGATCTAGGACCGGCCCCCGATCTCCCGGGAGCCGTCCACCAGCGTAGCTAGTTTCGCGCGCGCTCCCACATCTGCAGGTAAGCCTCGGCGCCACGGCTCATGTCCTCGATGATCGTGTCACCGTCGGCGCCCGCAGCAATACGCATGTCCGCGATCCAGTCGGGAATCATCCCGTACTGGGCAACACCGTCGGTGTTCACGTCGAAAACCCTGGTGCCGGCGCGCTGCTGGTCCATGACGGTGCCGTCGAAGGCGGTGTACGGATATTGGAGCGGATTTTCGGCGGCGTCACCGCGCGGTGCGGCTTGCGGCCCGAAGCCGTTGGTGTCTGCGCCGTAGCCGAAACCGAAGTAGTAGTTCTCGCTTCGCATTGCCCGTGCGTCGCGCCACTGGTCGATGAACCCACGCTCCTCGGGCTTGTCGTCCGATGCGTCCAGTTGCCCGGCGTACAGGGCGACAAATCCGCCGAGCGCGTAGATCCGCTTGTAGAGGCTCGGGTCGCTCCAGCTGTGACTGGAAACAACACCGGAATAGTTCGCTGCTTCGAGAATGTCGAGGGCTGCTTCGGCGGTCTTGACGCTCATGTGATCGATGTCCACGATCATCCCTCGGTCCATCAAACCTCGGATCGTGTATGCGCCGAGGTCGGTCAGGCCGTGCGAATTGCATTGCGGACCAGAGGGGTACACCGGAAGCGTCACTCCGGGTGGGAGTACCGCGAGAAGATTCTGTGCGCCGTCGACCTTGGTGGGCAGCACATTGTCCTCGGCAACGCCGGTGCATGGTTCCGACTGCCAGAACTCCCCGGTGCCCAGGTAGTTGCCGATATTGACGGCCACTCCGGTGACGCCGCCGTCGAAACGGGCACCGCCGAGGGCGTTGTCGAACTTGTGCGTGACGATCATCTGCCGAACACCGAGGTCGTACAACTCGTCCAGGCCGCGGTCGATGTCGTCCTCGGTGCACTGCGGAATACCGTTGCGCACAGAGCAACCGAAGGGTTCGGACACCTCCACCCCGAGGGTGACGGCCAGCTTTCCGTCGGCGGCCACCTGCCTGGCCTGTTCAGGGGAGCTCACGATGCGGAACCAACCCCGGCCGGGACCGCCGTACTGGGCGTCGATGTAGTCCTGGAGTTCGCGTGTCTGCTGCGCCTGGATCCGGACGGTCTCAATCTAGTCACAGGGATTTCGCTTACTCGGATACAGCTCACACAGCACACGGTTGGCGACAAAGAGATTGGTGAAGATTCGCAGACCACCACGCCAGGCGCGCTCGACCCACTTGTAGTACGTCTGCTCGTGTGTCAGTGAATCGTGCGCCGGCCAGTCGGCGAAACTCGGCCAGCCGGTGGTGTCGTGAGTTTCGAAGGGATTGCCGTACGACAGAACGTTTTCGAGGAGCGCAGGTATCCCGTCGGGTTGATGGTCCGGGCAGTCGACGAGCGCTGCGGTGACGCCCTGAGGGTCGAAAGGTCGGCCGCAGTGCAGGTTTCCGCCCATGAACTCGGAAGCGTTCATGTGCACGTGTGTGTCGATGAATCCGGTGACTTCACCGTTCGGTCCGATTTCTCCTGGAACGCCGTTTGCGCCCACCTCCGCTTCGGGGAAGTCGGCGCAGCCGTCGCGCGGGATCAGCGTGAACGCAGATTCGGGAACGTCACCGGGATCGGACATCGTGAGCATCAAATCGCGCGAGATCAGTTGACGGCCGTTCGAGGTCGCGGTCAGAACGAACGATTCACCGGTGGACATCACGGTCCAGTCGGTGGAGGGAGTTGCTTCGGAAGTGGCGAGTACCGAGTCCGCGCCGTCGTGCGAGAGCATCGACCCGTCCGGGCCGTACAGCATGAAACGACCCAACTGGGCCGCATGTAGCCGGAACGGTTCGGCGTCTGCGGCTTTCGTTACGTCGGTGAGGTACGCCGACCCGTCACGACGGACGAAATCACCAGACTCGGTGCGCAGCGCGAAGCAACCGTTCGCAAGTGCGTACACCGAGTTCTGCGCGGTAGGAGCAGGACTCGGTGCCGCGGCGCTGACGCCGGTCGTGGCGACGACGACGGCGGCAGTCAGCAGCGAGATGGTTCCGGCGAGCCGACCCCGTAGACGTGGAACTGAGCGCATGGTGCTGGTGACCCCCGGCCGATGGACACGACTGTGACAGGGGACACTCTACAGATAACTGGACGTATGTCCATTTGATTCTGCAACGTGTTGCAGAAATGCTCAGCCGATTGCAGGTCCGAGCAGGTCATCGGCGTCGGTGATCCGGTAGGCGTAGCCCTGTTCGGCGAGGAATCGCTGACGATGTGCCGCATATTCCGCATCGAGAGTGTCGCGGGAAACCACCGAATAGAAGTGGGCCTGACCGCCGTCGTGCTTGGGGCGCAACAGTCGTCCGAGCCGCTGAGCTTCTTCCTGCCTCGATCCGAAGGTTCCCGAAACCTGCACGGCGACAGACGCCTCCGGAAGGTCGATCGAGAAGTTCGCGACCTTGCTCACCACCAGCGTCTGGATCTCACCGTTGCGGAACTGATCGAACAGGATCTCACGTTCCTTGTTCTTGGTGGATCCCTTGATCACCGGGGCGTTCAGGGCTTCGCCGAGTTCGTCGAGCTGATCGAGATACGCACCGATAACCAAGGTCGGTGAATCCGGGTGCTTGGCCAGAATCGACTTCACGACAGCAATTTTGGTGTGCGCCGTCGAGCACAGTTTGTAGCGCTCCTCCGGCTCGGCGACGGCATAGGACATGCGCTCGGCGTCCGTCATCGTCACTCGCACCTCGACGCAGTCAGCCGGCGCGATCCAGCCCTGCGCTTCGATGTCCTTCCACGGAGCGTCGTAGCGCTTGGGGCCGATGAGCGAGAAGACGTCGCCTTCGCGGCCGTCCTCACGAACCAGCGTTGCGGTCAGGCCGAGACGGCGGCGCGACTGCAGGTCTGCCGTCATCCGGAAGACGGGCGCGGGCAGCAAGTGGACCTCGTCGTAGATCACCAGTCCCCAGTCGCGGGAGTCGAAGAGTTCGAGATGCTTGTACTCGCCCTTCGTACGACGCGTGATCACCTGGTAGGTCGCGATCGTGACCGGCCGAATCTCCTTGCGCTCGCCGGAGTATTCGCCGATTTCTTCCTCGGTCAACGACGTGCGGGCGATGAGCTCACGCTTCCACTGACGACCGGCGACGGTATTGGTGACGAGGATGAGTGTGGTGGCTTTGGCCTTTGCCATGGCTGCTGCGCCCACCATCGTCTTGCCGGCGCCACATGGCAGCACGACGACGCCCGAGCCGCCGGCCCAGAACGAATCCGCTGCCATCTGCTGGTAGTCGCGCAGTTCCCAGTGGCCCTCTTCGAAAGCGAGATCGATCGGGTGCGCTTCGCCGTCCACATAGCCGGCGAGGTCCTCGGCCGGCCAGCCCACCTTGAGCAACATCTGCTTGAGGCGGCCGCGTTCGCTCGGGTGGACGATCACCGTGTCGTCGTCGACCTTCTCACCGAGCATCGGTGAGATCTTCTTGTGTCGCATCACCTCGGTGAGGACTGCCCGGTCGAGGCTGACCAGGATGAGGCCGTGCACCGGGCTCTTGACCAGCTGCAAGCGTCCGTACCTGGCCATCGTGTCGACGATGTCGACCAGCAGCGGTTGCGGAACAGCGAATCGTGAGAACGAAACCAGAGCGTCGACAACCTGCTCGGCGTCGTGTCCGGCGGCGCGGGCATTCCACAAGGCCAGGGGAGTGATGCGATACGTGTGGACGTGCTCGGGGGCGCGTTCGAGTTCCGCGAAGGGGGCGATTGCCTGCCTGGCATCGCCGGCGCGCTCGTGGTCGACCTCCAACAGCAGCGTCTTGTCGGATTGGACGATCAACGGTCCGTCGGTCACGGAAGCCTCCTAGTGAAACAAACGCAGCAGCCACAGAGCGTTGCACCGCGTTGTCGGCTGACGCCAACCCTGCCATTGTCCTGGTATCGGAGCGCATACGCCAACAGGCGACGCTCGCACAGCCAGAAGTAGAGGTGCCCGAGTTCGGGCACCCCTACGTCAACAGAGCAGGACCAACCGCTATTCCGGACGACCTGCAGCGGGCAGGACGAGGATCTTCACGTGCTCGTCGGGTGCGCGAAGAGCCGCAAAAGCGTCCGAAACTCCGTCGAGCCCGACACGGCCGGTAATGATCGCTTCGGCGTCGATCTCGCCGGCGGCCAACCGAGCAAGGGTGATGTCGTACGCGTTCTCGTAGGGGCCATGACCGAAGTTGATCGAGATCCTTCGGAACTGCCCGATGACGGGAACGATGGTCTCGTCGCCGAACGGCGCAGCCAGGACCTGAATCCGCGAGTTGAACGGCAGGGTGCGCATCAGTTCGCCGATGACCCCCGCCCGGCCGCTGCATTCGTAGGCGATCAGGATGCCGTTCGCGGCCTGGCCCACGAGCGGGTTGCCTTCGGCGACCATCTGATTCCACAGTTCGATCGGATCCTGTGTGAAGGGGTCGACGACGATGTCCGCGCCCATCTTCTTGGCGAGCTCGCGGCGTTTGGGGGAGGGTTCGGACGCGATGACGATCTGTGCCCCTCTCGCTTTCGCCGCGACGATGGCACCCAGTCCGATCGTCCCGCAACCGACGACGAGCGCTGAATCGGCCGAGGTGAGGCCGGACTGCTGGAGATGCATCTCGCCGACGTGTAGAGGTTCGGCCAGTGTGGCGTGCTCGAGTGACAGATGGTCGGGAACCTTGCGGACCCAGAATGCGTCGACAACGATGTGATCGCCGAACGCACCGTGGTATTCGTTCGAGTAACCGATGATCGTCGGGATCCCGGTAGCCGTGTCGGTGGCCAAGCCGATGCCGGCCACCCGATCACCGATCATGAAATCGTCTACTGCAGAACCGGTCTCGGCGACGATACCCGCGTACTCGTGGCCCAGCACCACGGGTGTGTCTGGATCGAAGGTGGCGAGCGGGTAGCCACCGTTCTGTGCGACCTCGACGAATCGGCACGGGTCCTTCGACATGCTCAGGTCGCTGCCGCAGATTCCGCAGGCGACGACGTCGATGCGGATCTGATGGGGTGCCAACGGCGGCGCGTCGGCCATCTCGGCGACGGCGAATTCTCCCTGTTGGAATCGGACAGCCCTCATGCGCGCAAGGCTCCCGTCTCGGCCGGTTGGCCGTAGTAGTCGGTATGGGCTTTGGTGATCGCTCCGACCAGCCCGCCGATCAGGTATTCGCGGTTGTCCTCGGCGAACTGCATGCTCGCCTGACGTCCGACATTCCGCTTCCGGAAGTGCGGGACCACCTCGGAGGCGAACAATTCGTAGCTGCGTTTGGTGTCCTCCCAGCTCGCCATGTCCACGTGAAGGATCAGGAACGTGCCGAACCCTCCTGTCTTCTCGATCAGACGCTCGATCTGAGCAATCGCATCTTCGGGCGTACCGATGATCGCCTGACCGAACTCGCCGAGCGTGTCGTTGCGCCACTGGTCGATGATTCCGGCAGGTGTATCTGCCCAGGCCGGGTTCTGGCCGGTCTGTCGATTCACGTAGGAGGCCATCGATCCGATCCGTCGGCTCACGGCGCGCTCGGCCTCGGCTCGGGTCTCGGCGATGAACATCGGATTGACCACACGCCACGTCGCCCGGTCGGCGTGGTGGCCGTGCTCGGCCGAGACCTTCTCGTACACATCCCAGTTGCGATCCAGTGCGTCGAATCCGCTGGGTGAACTCGCCGCGAGTGAGAGCAGGGAGAGCCCGTTCTTGCCGGCGAGCACCGAACCGTTGGGGGAAATCGTCGACGCTGTCACGGTCTCGATGCCGTCCGCACGGTATGTGGGCAGCTGTGCGCGTGCGTCACGCAACGTGAACCAGTCGGTTTCCATGTTGACGACCTCGCCGCGGAGCAACGCGAGAATGGCCTCGAGCGCTTCGCCCTGGCGACGACGCTGGTCCGACGGGTTGATGCCCATCATGTGTGCATCGAGGGGGATCTTGCCCGGGCCGGTGCCGAAGATGAGCCGTCCGCGGGTCTGCAGATCGAGCTGAGTGATGCGGTCGGCCGTGATCAGCGGGTGGTGATAGGGCAGGGACGTCACGCCTGTGCCGAACTGGATGCGCTCGGTTCGCTCTGCGGCGGCCGCGATGAACATGTCCGGGGCAGGCACGATCTCGGCGCCGGTCGAATGATGCTCACCCATCCACGCTTCTTCGAATCCGAGGTGGTCCAGGTGTGTCATGAGGTCGATGTCGCGTCTGAGTTGCAGGGCGGGATCGGCGTCGAGCGGATGGTACGGGGCGAGGAAGGCTCCGAAGCGGATGGACGATGCGGACCACACGATGACATCTCCTGTCGACAGGGGAGTGATTTGGATCACTCGCTCTGATGGAGATGTCTAACATGGATCAACTGATCCAATAAGTTGAGCCTCCCGCACAGTGGGAGGTTTGTAATCACTTGTAGCTCAACGCTATCTGGCGCAGTAATGTCGTCTAAGGTTGTTTCAAGTCGATCAACTGAACCAGGTATTTTGAGAAGGAGCGTTGAAGAGGTCATGCGACTGGACGTCACAATCACCCCCACCTCCTCGACCGTCGAACTGAACGGGGTCGACGACTTCACCAGTCTCTCGGTCGTCGTAGGCGGCGACGATCAATCCGCGACTCTGAGTCGGGCATTGGAACCGTGGGGGGAACTCGAGGACGATCATGTCTGGCTCGACATTGCTCACCTGGAACAAGCCGTCGCGGCCCAGGTCGGAAACGCGCAGTGGAAGCAGAAGTTCTCCGCGATGGTGGACTACGCGCGCGCCCACGGCTGGGTCGATCGCGACAACAGGGTGCGAGCACACCGTGAATCACTCTGACTCCGCGGTCAGCGCTTCGGAGAAGTTCGGCGAGCCCGTGCGAAGCTCGTTCGTATGACCGACTCCCGGCAGAACCGTCAAGGCGACGTGACACGTCTGCGTTTGCTCAAAACTGCTGAACGGCTTTTCGCGACAGAGGGATTGGATGCAGTTTCGCTGCGCGCGGTCAACGCGGCGGCCGGTCTCGGACCGTCGTCCGTCCACTACCATTTCGGCACCAAGGAGGATCTGGTCGCCGCGGTGCTGTTGGACATGGGAACGTCGGTGCGAGATCAGATCAGCGCGAACGTGGACGCCCTAGCCGCGGACAAGGAGCCGCCGACGGTCGAAGCGTTGGTGCGGGCCGTCACGGCGCCATACAAGACACTGCTTCTTCGCCATCGCACGCGGGGAATGCGATGGATCAGAATTGTCACGCAGATTTCGCAGCCGCAGATGTCACGACCGGGCCATCCAGCCCTCGAGGCGACCGAGCTGCACCTTCGTGATCATCTTCTCGACCAGGTCCGTCGTACCTTTCCTGCTACCGATCCCGAAAGGCTCGAGACTCGCTGGGCGGTTGCCTTGATGGGCTTCCTCCAGGCGTTGAGCCGGGCGGACGATTGGAGCGGAAGCAGCAAGCCGCTCGCGCCGGAGCGACTTGCCGACTTCTACGAGGACCAGGTCGTCTTTCTGGTGGGTGGAGTGCGACAGTTATTGGGATGAGCGCCTAATTGATGCGCCTCCTATTTCTGTGCGACCACTGACTTCCGCATTTCCATTACATGAGTAATAGCTTCGGAAATTCCGGATCTATAACCGATATTCTTTTCGGAATCACCCGGAGTGGAATCAAGCTCCGATTCGAGTCTCGTTTGAATACGGTCCAGGGTGTGGATTGTTCTTTTCACGATGGTTGATTCTCTTTCTGCGGTAAATCCGAAAGAAGTATTCCGGATTGCCGAGCGTGTTCGTCGAGGACACACAGTGATGCCAGGGTCATGCCCGCTGCGTAGCCGCGCGAGCGTGCATCAGTTCCTCGACTACATGACTTGAACAGGTTGAATGTTTCGTGCAGGTGCACGAGGGTGTCGGTGGAGGCAGGCATTGGTCAGCTTCGCAGTCAGCTCGTCTTCCTCTGGACTGTGCTGTCAGCTCCGCTTCCGCTTACGAATGAACTCGGAAGACTCCGTAGTTTTCGCCCGCTTTTCCGCGCGGCGTTCCTTGATCGACTGAGCGGGTTTCTTCATGTTCTTTCCCGGCGCCTTGTCAGCCATTGTCGCTCCTCATTTTTCGAAGTGGCAATCACAAACTGACCTCGACCATACTTCATTTACAGAAAAAAGCCAGTTGCTTCTTTTCTGCTACTTTTTTCCGGAGTCGACGGGGCTGACGGAAGTAATGCGGTGCAACGTGAAACGGCGTACGGCACCACTTGCCGGGTCGAAGGCGTCCAGCTGTCCGCCACCCACGCTGACGGGGTCGACGATGCGATGAGTCGCTACCCCCTGAGCGTCGACATAGCCGATGTTGACGCTCGAATTGTCCCGGGCCGCTGTGGCCAGTAACGCGATGGTGGCGGCATTGTTCTCCCTCGAACCGTCCGTCCGGACACCACCACGGCCCGGGGCGGAAGCGCGGTCACCTGCTCGCATCGTCCGTACCAACGACGCCAATTGATCCGCCGACGGGCTCGCGGGCATTCGCGACGCCGGTCGGCTGCGACGGTTCGGTACACGCGCCCCGCGTGGGCGGAGATCGACCAACGTGCCCGAGGAGTCCTCACCTGCCGGCGCGAATCCGGCTGCGCGCAGCTCGGCCAGGACCTCGCGCAGTGGGGCCTGCGAAATCGCGACTGTGGGAGCCAAGGCGCGCAATGCCAGGGGCTCCGCCACCGCCGAAGCGAGGACCTCCGCCAGCAGTGATGCGTCCTCACATCGAATGAACGACGCCGCCACTCCGGCACGCAGTCGCCCGTGTCGACGGGCGACATCGTCGATCAGATACGAAAGTGATTGGGGAACAGGCGTCTTCGATTTCGAGGCGAACATCGCATGCAGTTCGGTGGCCGTCAGACCGGCGTCGAGCGCACGACGCACGCTGTCCTCGCTGATGCGGTACATGGACGCCGATCCTGCCGACTCGATGTCCGCGACCAGGCTCACCTGCTCGAGCAGGTCCGGTACGAGCGGGCCGGGCGCAACCAGAGTCAGATCTGCCTGGACCAGGATGTAGTCGATGGGCTCGGGTAGCGCGGACTGCATTTCGGCTTCGGCGTCCCCGCCGTGCAGCAAAGCTCGTCCAGGTGACGACAACGCGCCGCGGGCCACCAGACCGAGGGCCGCGGCCTCGTCCAGAGTCCGCTCGATTGCGAACGTCCGTAGGCGCCCGCTCCATCGCGGGCGTCGCCACGCCAGTAGTCGACTTACCTCGACGGCCGATGCAGTCTGGCCACTGTCGAGTTCGGAGAGTAGCCCCAGAATGGCCTGGCGATCGCGCGGAGCCGCCGGGGCCCGGCCTTCCTCGGACAGCGCCGCGATGGGCTTGTCGGTGGAATCCCTCAGCCCGATCATCCACGGAACTCGCGGTACGTCGACCCAGGCGGACGCCAGCACCTCCCACCGACGAGCTGTGGACGCGTTGAGCCAGCCGTCGACGGCGAGTGTGGGCGTCCAGTATTCGTCCGCGTTGTCCGAGACCGGCGCCGGGTCGGGCGTTCCACTGGCGATGAGTCCGGCTGCCGAGAGCAATTCGACGAGCAGGCTCACTCGCGCTTCGTCGAGATCGGCCGTCTTGGCCACGCGTCGTAGTTCTCGAACACCGAGTCCACCTGCTCGCAGTGCTGGGGCCGGTGCTGCGCCCAGAACAGCGATCACGCTCTCGCATTGGCGTACCAACTCGAGCGCCTCGCCGGCCGCTGCGGCGTTCACGTCCGCGGGTTTGAGTTTGTCGCCCCCGATGACGGGTGCGGTCAGCGTCGTCGGATCGAAAACCGGCTCGCCGCGGATGACCTGACGAACCGTCGCCGGAAGCTCGACGGTCTGCTCGTCGAGCCACCGCAGCAGGCCGGCCGCCAGCAGTCGCTGAACCGGGCGCTCAGGCGGCGTTCCGGGGGCGGCGTCGCGGGTGCGACCGATCGGGCTGGAGTTGGCGAGAGTCTCGAGGAGATCCCGCTCGCGGGTGTCCAGAGCGTCGAGGGCTGCCGAGATCTCGGTCTCGGTCATCGCCTCGGCAGGTTCGAGGGCTCGCCCCACACGCCACGGAATCATCCCGATGACTGCCGGGACGACGCTGATGGGATCGACACCCCAGACGAGGGCGGACTCACGCATCTTCGACAGTGACTTGTCGACGGCCTTCTTGGTGACCTTGCCCTTGCCGGTCAGGGCGCGTTCGGCGATTGCACTGTTGAGCTCCGCCCGCGTCATCGGAGTTTCCTCGGCGCCGGCCAGTGCCAACAATTCGAGAAGACCGAAATCCAGGGTGTCGAGTTCGTCCGCCGCTCGGCTGACCGACGCGCGTTGCTGCGCCCGACCACTGAGAACCACCATCGTGCTCGGCGGCGGTACGGCCAGATCGGGGCGCAGACGCAGCAACTCCGTCAACTCGGCGTCACTGCGCGCCGAGAGCCAATCGGTCAGACTTTCGGCTGCGGAACTGCCCGCCGGGGTGCCACGTGTTTCGGTCATCAGGTATCAGATTAGAGACCTGGTCTGTACGGCGTAACGGCGTCCTGTCAAAATGACTTCGTGGCCAACAATTCGAAGCAACACTATGTAGATCCAGGATGGCCGGAAACTGCAGACGGAGATCACGCAGTGACCGAATTGTCATCGACCCGCGCAGGTGGACTTTCACCCTTCGGCGAGGACACCACCTTTCCGGTTCCGGTGGAGTCACTTCCTTACGTACACCCGCACACCGTCATCAACCGATAACAACTCGACACGAAGAAGGCCCGCACCGATTCGGTGCGGGCCTTCTTGATGTTCGAGCGTCCGAGCGGACAGTCTTACCGGTGTTACTTGAGGAACGTCTTTGCAGTGTCGGCGACTGCGAGGATCTGCGGGTCGACCGGGATGCCGTTGGCCTTGGCGAACGCGATTGCCTGATCGATGGCGTCAGCGACCGGGTGTGCAACGGTCTGAGCGACCTGCTGTGCCGGAGCCGGAGCTGCCTGAGGAGCCGTGGTGGCCGGAGCGGAACGCTCGGTGGCGCCGCTGCTCAGTCCGAGGCTGGAGGAGCAGGACGGCCATGCGCCCCAACCCTGGTTTGCGAGAACACGCTCGGCAACGACGATCTGCTGCTCGCGAGTGGCCTGGTTTGCGGTGGCTGCGTACTGTCCGCCGCCGTGTGCGTTCCACGTGCTGGGGGAGAACTGCAGTCCGCCCTGGTAACCGTTGCCGGTGTTGATGGCCCAGTTTCCGCCGGCCTCACACTGGGCGAGACGATCCCAGTCGGAGTCGGGGGCAGCGCTTGCGGTTCCGGTGGCTGCAATTCCTGCTACGCCCATGATGGCGCCGGTGACGGCGACCTTGGCGACAGTGCGACCGGTGGTGGTGGGCTTGCGATGGCGTCCGCTCATGATGGTCGAAATCCTCTCCACACGCGCCTGCGAGGTCAGCTGTCGGGTTCGGGCTGAGAGGTCGCCCGGCCTCGCCTTTCCTGGCTGGAAAGGGTCTGGCTTCACCCCAAGATTCGGTCTTGCGATCGAACCGGTGTCCACTGGAGAACTTTTCTGTTCTCACAGAGGACTTTGGGTCCCCCGTCCTCGTCCCTGGAATGCTCTGTCGGAAGTCCGGTACCCGCGGGACAAGGCTTGGCGCGGCGGGCCGGAGGTGGCCGAGTTTCCCGGCCGAAAACGACGGTAACGGCTCGAGTCTCTCGTGTCACCATTTGATAACGCGGCGTGGCGAAGGACGTACAACGCGTCACACAAAGCGCAGGAGACTCTTCCCAGGTAGGTGGGGGTGCCTGAGTGAATGTCCGGTTGTGTCCGTTCCGTTATCCATCCGTAATGTGAGCAAGGTCACACGTTATGTGGAAATGGAATTCCGGCCGAGTGAGAGGTGCGCCGATCCAGGTCGAAGATGTGTCCTGTGTCTCAAAATCGAGATTGAAACTTAGGTTAGGTTTGCCTGACTTGCCCCGAATGGGCAGGGTTCGCAGAGTCTTCCAAAGAAGTAGGGCACCCCTCATGAAACTGCAATACCGTCGGCGTGCGGTCACCGCGTCACTCGCCGTCGCCGCTGCTGCTGTCGGCCTGGCCGTCACTGCTCCCGCTGCACACGCCTCACCCGAGGATCCGACACACGGTGTTGTCGGAAGCTATTCCGCAACCCAGCCCGGCGACATCGTCGTCGACTCGGCAACCCACCGCGGATACATCACGCAGTACGGCGGACCGACCAGCTCGTTGTCCGTCGTCGACACGAACACCGGCAAGTCCGTCGGCACCATCGACGGTGTCGTCGGTTACCCGTCGGCACTTGCCGTGGACTCGGACCTCGGACGCGCATACGTGTCCTCCTCCTACGGCGGCGCGATCTCGATTGTCGACACGAAGACCGGCAAGGTCGAAAAGACGGTCACGCTGAGCGAGAAGAACCCCGACGGCTCGCGGCCGCAGATCAACGATGTCGTCGTCGACCCCACAACGCACCGCGCGTACTTCTCGGACTACAAGTCCGGCAACATCCGAGTCGTCGACCCCAACGCCGCCGACGCCGTGTCGAGCATTCTGGTCGACAAGTCGGCAACGCCGACCAAGCTCGCCTTCGACAGTGTCCGCGGCTTCCTCTACATCGCGGACACCAACTTCTTCGACGAGAATTACGGCCGCACGCTGTGGCAGGCGGACGTACGCAAGGGCGGAGCACTCAAGTCGATCGTGCGTGCCGACAACCTCTACCCGGTCGACGTCGATGTCGACACGAACACCGGCAACATCTACATGACCGACACCCGGGCAACCAACCTGTGGGCGATCACCCCGGCCGGCGCGGTTCTGTCGAAGACCACGCTGTCTCCGACCGCGATTCCCAACGGCGTGGTCGTCGACGCTGCTGCAGGCATTGCATATGTCGCGGACGTCATGAACGGACACCTGTGGTCGGTCGATCTGACGACCCGCGCCACCACCGCTCTGACCGATACCAAGGTTCCGGCACTGGAGAAGGTCAAAAACCTCGCGCTCGACACCTCGACCGGCGCCATCGCGTCGACGACCAACGGGGGCAAGGTGACCGTCGTTGCTGCGTACCCGCTACCCGCGACCGTCGAACTGCCTGCCGCTCAGGTCGGTAAGGCGTATTCGCAGAAGCTCACTGCCGCTGATACCCGAGCAACCTTTGCACTCACCAACGGTGCTCTGCCCGGCGGACTGACCCTCGCACAGGACGGCACCATCTCGGGAACCCCCACGGCCGTCGGCAGCGTCACCGTCGAGATCACTGCGAAGAGCGTGCTTTCGCGCGCTTCGAGTGTGACCATCGTGGTCTCCGAGGGTCCGGTCGGCCCCGTTGATCCGGGCAACCCGGGAACGGGTACCGGTTCGCTCGGTAACCTCCCCGGACTCGGTAGCCTCGGCCGCTGATCCGACCTGATACGAGAGAACCCGACCACAGCACCTGCTGTGGTCGGGTTCTTCTGTCTCCGGGCCCGCTTACGCGTAATTCACCCGGTCCACGGCTATGCGTAATTGACGCGGTCCACGGCTATGCGTAATTGACGCGGTCCACGTCGACGATCTCCTTGCCGAGCGGCATCAGCGAGATCGGAATCATCTTCAGGTTCGCGACCGCGAGCGGAATTCCGATGATCGTGATCGCCATCGCGACGGCGGTGACGATGTGTCCGATCGCCAACCAGATACCGGCGATGATCACCCAGATGACATTGCCGATCATCGAACCGACGCCAGCGGTCGGCTTGTCGACGACGGTCTTACCGAACGGCCACAGTGCGTAGATGCCGATGCGGAATGCCGCGATTCCGAAGGGAATCGTGATGATGAGGATGCAGCAGATGATGCCTGCGGCGAAGTAGCCCAACGCCAGCCAGAAGCCGCCGAACACCAGCCAGATCACGTTCAGGAGGATTCTCATGGTCAGTGACCTTTCGGTTGAAGGCGGGGGTGATCAGCGCACGCGTCGGCCGGATCTGAGTGTGTAGACGATGGCTAGAAGGAAGCCGATCGGGCACGCGAGTGCCACCAGGTACAACGCCAGGCCGGGCGGGGTGTCGCTGAAGATGTGGACTGCGAAGATGGCCACGATCGCCAGGAATCCGACGATGAACAGTGCCATCGCCGTACGGAACAGACCGTTTCCGGTGCCGGAAGTGCGCGGGTTCGGTTGAGGGTCCACACCTACGAGGATAGTGCCTGTAAACCTGGGTGCCGACCCGGGTTCGTCACAGGTAGACTGTTAACAGACTGCGCGCCCCGCTGAAGCAAGTGTGGGGCGCGTTCTTTTGCATTCTTCCACCGGAAGCGATGCGAGCAAGGCCATGAGGCTCTTCCGAGAGCCTCCCGAGCACATTGGGGCAGATGCCCCAGTCGAGTGATGAGCAGGTGAACGCGGTGCCGACCGGCAAGGTGAAGTGGTACGACGTCGAAAAGGGTTTCGGCTTTCTGTCGCAGGAAGAGGGCGAGGACGTCTACGTCCGTGCTTCCGCTCTCCCCGAGGGCGTCGAAGGCTTGAAGGCCGGCCAGCGCGTCGAGTTCGGCATGGCTGCGGGCCGCCGCGGTCCGCAGGCGCTGAGCCTGAAGGTGCTGGAGCCGGCGCCGTCGTTGCGGGGCGCTACGGCGACGCGTCGTGAGCCCGTCGAGCGTAAGCACACCCCTGACCAGCTGCACGGCATGGTCGAGGACATGATCACGTTGCTCGAGGCGAAGGTCCAGCCGGATCTGCGCAACGGCAAGTACCCGGACCGCAAGACCGCTCAGCGGATCTCCGAGGTCGTCCGAGCCGTCGCTCGCGAGCTCGATACCTGATCGCTCGATTCGAGCTGCCGTACACGGCTTCGAAACAAAATGCCCTGCACACCAATCGGTGTGCAGGGCATTTTCGTTCTTCCGGGGATCAGGCGGTCTTGATCGACCAGATCAGTAGTCCTTGTTCGCTTCCCTCACCGACGGCGAGGTGGATTTCGACGCCGACGAGTTGCTTGACGGGATCGCTCGAAGATTCGACCGTCACTGCCAGGGCCTCGCCGGGCTCGAAGACTCGGGGTTCGCCGGTCTGGTTGCCGTCGGCATCCTCGTAGACCGCCAGCAGGGCCCACTGCGCATCGGAGACGTCCGTCGACAACGACAGCTGCAGCGGGTAGCCCGCGGGAACGTCGAGTGCGTAGATGTCGCCCACCTGGGCGCACTGGGACAGATCGATGGTGCAGAACCCGGCAGGGTTCGTCTCGATCGTCTTGCCGTGTGCGTATGCAGTGATGACCGGCAGCTTTTCGGGGTCGTCGTTGATGTTCTTGATGATCACGAAAAGAACGGAGACGTAAGCAACTAGTGCCACCACCATCAGGACACTGATCGCTGCCACGATCTTCTTTGTTCTCGAGCGCATCATCACTGCGGAGTACTTCCTTGTCCTCGGTTGGATTTACCGGTGTAAATCACTTCGGTCACTTCTTGTTCTGCCAGGTCGGGTCGCTTCCCGCCGAGGCCGGGCAGGAGGCTGCTTCCTCGGTAGCTCAGGAAGGTCTGCAGAAGCCCGATCGTCAGGAACACCGATACAACAGTGAACCCGATCCAGTATTCGGTCGGAAGCAGAACCCCCAATGCGCCGCCGAGTACCCAGCTCAACTGCAGAACCGTCTCGGATCTGCCGAATCCGGACGCGATCGATTCCTCGGGCAGGTCGTGCTGGAGTGACGCGTCGAGTGAGACCTTTGCGAGTGCGCTGGCGGCGGAGGCTACGAGCGTGGCAAGCGCAGCGGTCATCAGGTTGTCCGTCAGCGCTGCGATCACCGCGATGATCCAGACCGACGCAGTGCACCGGAGCACGATCAGTGCGGGCCGGCCGAGCTTGAGGCGCGCACCCGTGGCATTTCCGGCGAAGTTTCCCAGACCGGCCGCTGCGCCGACCAGGCCGAGCATCATGGCTTGCTGGAGCGGCTCGTGATCGGTGCGTGATTTGGCGACGAACGCGATGTAGAGCGTCAGGAAGCCGGTGAGCACGCGAATGGTGCCGTTGCCCCAGAGTCCGATGATCACGGCGCGTCCGAGAGGCTGTCGGACCTTGGCCGGTTTCGCGTTCGGCTGTGGTGGGGCGCTGCCGGCGTGGTGCGCCTCGTCCGGGTGGTAGGTGATGGTCGCGGGAACCTCACCCTCGGTGACTTCGACCCACGACGGGATTCGCATGCTCAGATATGCGCCGAAGACGGTGACGGCGACGGCGAACCACAAGGCTCCGGTGGAACCGAAAGCGAGCGCGAGCGCACCCGCGACGGCGCCGGCGCCGATCGTTCCGCCGATCAACCCGAAGACCGTCAGACGCGAATTGACGCGCACCAGGTCTATTTCCGGTGGTAGGACGCGTGGTGTCACCGCACTCTTGAGTACCGAGAACGATTTACTGAGCACCATCATGCCGAGCGCGGCCGGATAGAGGATCCAACTGTCGAAGTTGAAGACCAGGATCACTGCGAGGAGCGTCCGGATTCCGAACGACGACGCGAGTGCGATGCGGCGGCCGCGCTGCAACCGGTCGAGCATCGGACCGATGAGCGGTGCGATGACCGCGAACGGTGCGATCGTGATCAGGAGATAGAGCGCGACCTTGGTCTTGTCCTCACCCGTCGCAGCCGAGAAGAACAGCGTGTTCGCAAGGGCGACGGAGATCGCGGCGTCGGTGGCGTTGTTCGTCATCACTGCGTAGGTGAGAGCGGTCAGACCGGACTTGTCCGCGCCGTCGGCCTTCGCTGCGCGCTGGAAGGTCGCGATGCCCTTGTTCGTCAGTTCGCGGCTGCGCATCGCTGCGACGCGGGTGACGGTGAGCTTGCGGGGCATCGGGGGAGCCTTGGGGGCGTCCGCACCCGGTGCCTTGGAACCGGACGCAGAATCCGAGTCTCCCCGTGATTCGGGGATCGGGTGCAGCGGCGGCAACGGCGTGCGCCGCGCGGCGGGGCGAGCGGAAGGCGGGTAGTTGTCCGGGCGGGCCGCGGGTGGGTAGTTGTCGTAACCGGGGTGCACCTGTTGCCCCTCCGGCTCGTCGTGGATTCGCCGAGTTTCGGGGTCGTAGGGTTCGCGCGGTCCGGTCACCACTCAATTCTGTCCTAGTGTCGGCGCGGCTACCACGCACACCCCTGCGAGTCCTGTGTCATGTCGGACTCAGTTAACAAAACGGACTTCGAACATCTGCGGCCAATACTTGCCGGTGAGCAGGAATCGATCGGTACCGGGAATCTGCGCGATGCCGTTGAGAACGTCGACGGTGCTGGTCGATCCATCCGTGACGAGTTCTTCGCGTAGCGCCGATGCGTCGTACACGTTCGTGACGGCGCCGTCCGACGGGTCGATTCGGACGACGGTGTCGGTGGTCCAGACATTGGCGTAGACGGAGCCGTCTTCGGCGCATTCCAATTCGTTCAATTTGCCGACGGACTCCGAAGATCTGGTGACGTCGACGGTCGAGATCGGCGCAAAGGTTTCGGGATCGCGAAAGGTCAACGTGGCCGAACCGTCGCTGGAGACCAGCCGATCCCCGAGCGAACAGATTCCCCATCCCTCGGTGTCGAGTGGGAACCGCCCACGTTCGGTCAAGGTGTCCTTGTCACGGGCGATGGCGACGCCGTCTTTCCAGGTGAGTTGCCACAGTGTGTCTCCGGCGACCGTGATGCCCTCACCGAACAACGGCGGGTCGAGATCGGCACGCGCAACTTCCGGTCCCGAAGCGGGGGACTGCTCGTCGGAGATCTCGCTCGAGCGCACCCAGGACTGCCCGACGCGTCCGGTGCTTTCGTACAACCGGTTTCCGTCGATCTCGAGGCCCTGCGTGAACGCGTCGGGATCGTGCGCGGACACTCGAACGATCTCGACGGAGCCGGTTTCGGACGTGAGGTTGTCGGGAGCACCGGGGGAATCGGAGCACCCCGCCAGGGCCGACGCGATCACGGCGACCACTGCAAAAGTGCGCACGGAATTGGCGTGTGACCTACTCATCTGCCCAGCATGGCAGCCCAGTGCGTTGCGGACTTGCGGTGGTGCGGCAAACTGGAGGAGTGAGTGTTGCTACTTCTCCAGAGCGTGCAGTGCCGCGCCCAGTACTGGCCGATGCGGTCGAGCTTGCCCGAACGGCAGTCGTCGACCTGCATGAAGGCGGTGTGGGGGCATACCTCGGCGTGACGTCGGAGGACGAATTTGCCGCCACCCATCGATTTGCAGCAGACATTCCCGGATACCGCGGTTGGCAGTGGGCGGTTGTCGTCGCTGCCGGACCGGAGGACACCCGCGCAACTGTCAGTGAGTTGGCGCTGCTGCCGGGTCCCGACGCGTTGGTTGCGCCGGAATGGCTGCCATGGGATCAGCGGATTCGTCCCGGCGATCTCTCCGTCGGTGACCTACTCGCCCCGCCGGCCGAGGATCCTCGGCTCGTTCCCGGCTACGTCGCCACCGGTGACCCGGAAGTCGACGAGGTAGCTCTCGAAATCGGGCTAGGCCGCAAACAGGTCATGAGCCTCGAGGGCCGACTCGATGCCGCGCAGCGTTGGTTCGACGGTGACTTCGGCCCGGAGTCGGAGATGGCCAAGGCTGCCCCGTCGACGTGTGGGCTGTGTGGATTCTTCCTTCCACTCGCAGGTTCGCTGCACGCAGCGTTCGGCGTGTGCGGCAACGAACTCTCCGCAGACGGCCGGGTGGTCAGCGTGTCCTACGGCTGTGGCGCGCATTCGGACACCAGCTTGCCGCTCGGTGCGGGCTCGCCGCAGTTCGACGCATTCGACGACGGAGCAGTCGAGCTGATTGCGGTGCCCGCTCGCCCGTCGAGCGTTGTTGCAGTTGAGGATTCGGTATCCACCGAGTAGAAGATCCGTTCGGCACGGACGCACTCCGCGAGGCGACGCTGCGCGCGTGGTCGGAATCTCCGACGCGATTGCGTGAAGACGCGGCTGCGGAATCCGACCTCGCGAAGGCCGGGTACCGCGACCGTCTGCTCACCGAACTGGCGCAGAACGCTGCCGATGCAGCTGCACGCGAGGGCGTCGAGGGCTCTTTGTGGGTGGACGTGGACGGTCGGACGCTGACCGTCGCGAACACCGGCCGTCCGCTGGACGAATCCGGCGTTCACGCACTCACGGCGCTGCGTGCGTCGAACAAGGTCGACGCCGACGAAGGCGTGACGGGGCGGTTCGGAGTCGGATTCTCGGCAGTTCTCTCGGTCGGTGACGAGGTTGAACTGCGCTCGTCGACGGGATCGATTCGATTCTCTGCCTCGCAAACTCTGCGCGAGATCGACTCTCGCGAACTCCCCGTGCCGGAAACCGGTGTCCCCGTACTTCGTTTGGTGTGGCCGTCTGGCGAATTGCCGAGCGACGGTGCCGATTCGGAAGTGGTGCTGACGCTTCGGCCGGACGTCGATGCCGCGGCGCTGCTTTCGCAGATGACACGTGAGGCAGTCGATCTGCTGCTCGAACTCCCGGCTCTCGGATCAATTCGTTTGGGTGAGAAGACTTTTCGGCGATCGGAACGAGTGCTGGATTCCGGTCTCGTCGAGGTGGTCATCGGAGATCGCACGTGGTGGCAGTACTCGGCGCCGAATGCACGGTGGTTGGTGCCGGTCCGCGACGGGGTCGTCGAGCCGGTCGCAGACGACGTGCTGCGGGCGCCGACCCGATCCGATGAGGAACTGTCGATCCCGGCGATCATCATTGCCGACATTGCAATGCAACCCGATCGGCGACGCCTCATGCCCGCTGCACCGATCGCTCCGCTTGCCGAGGGGTACGCGAAGTTCCTTGCTGCACTACCTCCTCGGCAGCGAACGGCACTCGTCCCGATTCCTGCCTTTGCCCGCAGCGAAACCGATTCGCTTCTGCGCGAAGCACTTCTGAAGGAGCTGCAGGAAAACGAGTGGCTTCCGGTGGTCGGTGAACCCGACCGCGCGCCGCAGCGAGCATCCGTGGTGCCCGGGCTCAGTGACGATCTTGCCGAGTTGCTCACCGACATCATCGGCGGCCTGGTTGTCCCCGAGCTCTCCGGCCCCAAGCACGAGCGAGCGCTCGCGGCGGTGTCGACGCACCGCATCGGGCTCGCGCGTATCGCGGAACTGCTCAGCGGCTTGGAACGTGAACCGAAGTGGTGGAATCGACTCTATTCGGCTCTCGAGCCCTTGGTGATCGACACTCTTGCGGTGGAAGAGCTTGGAACACTGCCGGTTCCGCTCTCCGATGGACGAACGGTGACCGGACCGCGGACCGTCGTCGTCGGCGTCGAATTGGGCGAAGACGCACCGTCTGTGCAGTGGACGAGGTTGGTTCATCCTGTCGCGGCGCACCCGTTGCTGTCTCGATTGGGAGCACAGACCGCGAGTGCCACCGACCTGCTGTCCGATCCGGCACTGCGAGCCTTGATCGAAGATGCTGCGGATCAGGATGATTCGGTAGCGACGGAGTTGGCGCAAGTGGTGCTCGGATTGGCGGCCCACGTGGCGCCAGGGGCGCTGCCGTCGTGGATCGGTGAAGTGCTGCTTCCTGATTCGGAGGGCGAATTGCGTTCCGCCGACCAACTTCTGCTTCCGGGCGCTCCCCTTGCAAGCGTCCTGGTCGAGGATTCTCCCTTCGGCATCGTCGACGCTGATTTTGTTCAGCGGGTGGGGGAGCAGGCGCTACGGGTAGTCGGTGTCGGGTGGGGTTTCACGGTGGTCCGTGAGGAATTGCCGTCCGGCCCCGATCACGATCTCGACGCCGAAGACGCATGGTGGGACACCCTCGACGAGGACCCCGAATACATCGAAGCCGTGCGCGATCTCGATCTCGTGGACGAAGACCGCTGGCCGCAGGCGCTGTCGCTGCTGGTCGAGTCGCCGGCGACGCGGGCGCTGCTCACCGACCGTCGTGGATACACGGCGTGGTGGTTGCGTTCGAATGCCGAACTCGGCGGTGAGGTGCTTGGCTTGCTGCGCGCTCCAGGCGATCGCACCTTCGAGGGATTACTCGATGCTGCCGAACACCCCGACGCCGGATTCTTCGCCGGATTACTGGCATCGGATACCGTCGACGATCCGGAACTGGCTCAGCTGCTGCTCGATCGGCTTGCCGACCCACTACGGATGCCGGCCTCCGCCGTCGTCGCGCGGACGCACCGACTGCTGGGTGAGGCAGCGCAGCGACGGGTTCTCGACCTGGAGGAACTGCACCTGCCGCCGTTCGTGCGAGGCCTTTCCGGCGATCTGGTCGATCCCGGCGACGCCCTTGTTCTCGACCGACCGTGGCTGGGAGCGGCACTGCCTGCACAACGAGTGGTGCTCGGCAGTTTCGAGACAGCTGACGCACTGGCAGATCTGCTCGACGTCGCTACGGCGTCCACATCCGTTCACGGACGAGTGAGCAGCACCGGCGTTGTGACGACGTGGGCGAACGAACCACAGGCAGTTCTCGGCTTCGCAGCCCTCGGCCGTGAGGTTCCCGGCGGCGAGGTAGTGATCCATCACGAACTGTCGGTGGAACTGACAGGAGCGGTGGAGGCGACAGTGACCGTGCCGTGGTGGGTGGACTCGGACGGCGTTCATCACGTGATGCGCACGTGGACTCTGCCGCAAGGGATGTGAGGGCAGATGTCTTTTGATCAGTGGGTACTCGACAGTGCAGTGTGCCAGCGGACGGCGTGGCTCGTGGACGTGGTCGACGTCATCACCGACAGCGGCGGAACCCTCGCGTCGTGGCTGATCGCGACGCTGCTCACGATCGTGCTTCTGGTTCGGGGGCTCCGAACGGACGCTCTGCTGATCGCCGGATCGATGTTGACCGGTCTGCTCGTGATGAGCGGATTGAAGCGCATCTTCACACGAACCCGTCCACCCCTGCCGGAGCGTTTGATCGAAATCGATTCGTATTCGTTCCCGTCGGGCCACGCGATGATGAGCGCGATACTCGCGACTTCGGTTGCCGCAGTGATTCTTCGGCTTGCTTTGCCGAGGCTCGCGAAGATGGCAATGCTCGCGAGCCTCGGCCTGTACACGATCGCTGTCGGATTCTCCCGCGTCTACCTGGCTGCCCATTGGATGACCGATGTGCTGGCAGGTTGGGCGTTCGGGATGGTGTGGGCCGGAGTGTGGATCTGGGGAACTGCGCAGATCAGGAAGCGCCGGGCGCTGGTTACTTCGTGAGTTCGGCGAGTAGTTGGCTTGTCGCCCACGGCAAGCTCAGTGCTGAACTCGCGGTCAGGGCCGCACCGACCTGCGGGGCCTGATCGTCGTTGACGTAGACGACGCGATTGTTCTTGACCACGTCGAGTTGCTGGAAGCCCGGATTGTTTCGGACCGCCTGGGCGGCATCGGGATTGCCGATGACAACGAGACGGTCCACGTCGAGGAGATCTAGTCGCTCGGTGGAGATGGGCGCGTAGAACTCACCGTTCATCAATGCCTCGACCGCGGGAGCAGGTTTGAATCCGAGACTGCCGAGGACCCGTCCGCGGGCGTCCTCGGAGGAGAAGGCGTAGAACTCCGGGGTCGTGTCGACGCTGATGATCACCGCGGTCTGGTCTGCAAATTCCGGGTGAGCGCTTCTGGCGTCGGCGAACTGCTTGTCGATATCGGCGACCAACTTCTCGCCGTCGGCTTCGCGACCCACTGCCTTCGCTGCGGTCTTCGTCGTGATCTGCCACGGAGTTGCGTAGTCGCCGTAGGCCGGATCCTTCGCGACGGTCGGGGCGATCGCGGAAAGTGTGCTGTACAGGTCTTTGTCGATGCTCGAGTAGAGCGCGAGGATCAAGTCGGGCTCGAGCGCAGCGATCTTTTCGACGCTGATCGTGGTTTCGGGATTGCTGCCGACGACGGTCGGTTCGGTTCCGCCCCAAGGGCCGGTGACCCACGGCCACGTGCGGTTGACGTCCGGCTCGCCCGGGTACTGATTGACCATTCCGACGGGCTTGATGCCCAAGGCCAGCAGAGCCTGCTCGTCGTTGTAACCGACAGTGACGATCCGTTGTGGTTCGGAATCGATCGTGGTGCTGCCGAAAGCGTGATCGATCGTGACGGGGAAGGCGCCGCCACCGGAACTCGACGAACTACTTGCTGCGTCGTCGTTCGAACCGCAGGAGACGAGTGCTGTGCCGACCAGGGCGACCAGAGCAACGGATGTCAGTCTCGTCCAACGTCCTCGGCTTTTCCAACGATTTCGGTGGGAGATCTTCACGGTTACGTGGTTCCTTTCAGCATTGACAAGCTAAGACCGACACTAGAGTGCAGGGTAGGCTTACCATACTGAAAGGGTGAATCGACCTGCTCAGTCGACCAGACCGGCGCCCTGTTGTGCGCCCTTGTCACCGCGCGCAGCTGCGCGTCGTTGAATGGAGAACAGAGCGAAGCCGAGGAAGCCGACTCCGATACCCGCGTAACAGATCGGGAGTGCATCCGACCAACGATTGCCGCTCACCGCGACCACGATCGTGGCGACCACCCACAACGCGGTGCCGATGATCAGTGCCGGCGCGGGTGCGGACAATTTGCCGATCAGGCTGGTTGTGTTGCGAGTCTCCGTCACAAAATTAACGCTACCCGTACCCCGGTGGCCTACTCTCCCTAGTGCGACCGGCTTCATGTGCGCCGGCACACGGCGACCTACAGCGATGGGGAAAGAACAAACATGGCGGCACCCGGCAAGATCCTCGACACCTATTTCAAGATCAGCGAACGAGGGTCGACGATCTCGACCGAGGTTCGCGGCGGTGTCGTCACCTTCGTGGCGATGGCCTACATCGTGGTCCTCAACCCCCTGATCCTCGGCAGTTTCTCGGCTGACGACGCTGCAGCGAAGACCGACGTTCTCGGCAACATCCTTCCGGTCAACCAGGTGGCTGCGGTCACCGCTCTGGTTGCCGGCCTGATGAGCATCGTCTTCGGTCTCGTTGCCAACTATCCGTTTGCCATCGCCGCGGGTCTCGGCATCAACAGCCTGCTCGCCGTCACCATCGCACCTCAGGTCACCTGGCCCGAGGCGATGGGACTGGTGGTCATCGACGGTGTGATCATCGTTCTGTTGGCACTCACCGGTTTCCGAACTGCGGTGTTCAATGCGATTCCCTCGGCATTGAAGTCCGCGATCGCGGCCGGTATCGGCATGTTCATCGCTTTCATCGGACTGGTCGACGCCGGATTCGTCCGCCGCATCCCTGATGCCGCCGGTACGACGGTTCCCGTCGGACTCGGAATCAACGGCTCGATCGCTTCGTGGCCGACCGTGGTGTTCATCTTCGGTGTCCTGCTCATGGGTGTTCTGGTCGTGCGCAAGGTTCGTGGTGGACTGCTGATCGGCATCGTCGTCACGACGATCCTCGCCGCGATCATCGAGGCAGTTGCCGACGTCGGACCCTCGCTCGGAACCAACCCCAAGGGCTGGAACCTCAGCATCCCCGCGATCCCGGAGATGCTCGGTGGTATGCCTGATCTGAGCCTGGTCGGCGACGTCAGCATCTTCGGCGCGTTCACCCGCATCGGTGTTCTGGCCGCCAGCCTGCTTGTCTTCACCCTCGTGCTCGCGAATTTCTTCGACGCCATGGGCACGATGACGGGTCTCGGTAAGGAAGCCGGCCTGACCGACAAGGACGGAAACCTCCCCAACGTCGGTCGCGCGCTTGTCGTCGAAGGCGCGGGCGCGATCGTGGGCGGTGGCGCTTCGGCGTCGTCGAACACCGTGTTCGTGGAATCCGCGTCGGGTATCGCCGAAGGCGCCCGCACGGGCCTGGCAAATGTCGTGACCGGACTGCTCTTCCTCGTCGCGATGTTCCTGACGCCGCTCTACTCCGTCGTGCCGATCGAGGCAGCTGCGCCTGCCCTCGTCGTCGTCGGTGCGCTGATGATCGGACAGGTCCGAGACATCGATTTCACCAAGTTCTCGGTGGCTCTCCCGGCGTTCCTGACCATGATCGTCATGCCGTTCACCTACTCGATCGCCAACGGCATCGGTGTCGGCTTCATTTCATGGGTGGTCCTGCACGCTGCCAGCGGTGGTATCAAGAAGATCCACCCGTTGCTCTGGATCGTGGCGGCACTTTTTGTGGCCTACTTCACTGTCGGACCCATTACCGACGCCCTTACGTGAAATCAGGGTTGACCGGTATTCGATTACGTGAGCTACCGGCCAGCTCTTGACGTATTGTCTGACGCGTGACCACCGAAACTCGTGCGCTGGCCAGCGATCTTTCCCTGGCTGTAGTGCGTCTCACCAGGCATCTGCGCGGCCGCAGAGTCGACGCTCAGGTATCGCTGACGCAACTGTCCGCTTTGGCGAGCCTGGATCAGTACGGCCCGATGACCCCTGGCGTACTCGCAGCACGTGAGAAAGTTCAGCCGCCGTCGATGACGCGCGTTGTTGCTTCTCTCGCCGAGCTCGGTCTGGTCGAGCGCTCGCCGCATCCCACGGACGGTCGTCAGATCATCGTGAATCTCTCCGACGCCGGGCAGGCGTTGCTCGCGGACGAGACCCATGCGCGTGAGGCGTGGATGAACGAGCAGCTGGCCGGGCTGGGTGGCGAAGAACTCGCGACGCTGCGCGGTGCCGTCGGGATCATCACGGAGATGGTCAACAAGACGGAGTAGTTCCGCGAGTTATGCGGTCGCGTAGCTCCGCTACGCAGAGGTCGCGTAGCTCCGCTACATAGAGGTCGTTGCCCAAACGAATTACTCGAGGGGCAAGATAGTGGGGTGCCCCGAGACCCCGATTCCGGCATGTTTGCCGCGCTCCACAACCGCAACTACCGCCTTTGGGCTTCCGGACAGATCGTTTCTCTGGTCGGCACGTGGATGCAACGTATCGCCCAGGACTGGCTGGTACTGACGCTCTCGGACGGCAACGCGTTGGCGGTGGGCATCGTCATGGCCTTGCAGTTCGGTCCGACGCTGTTTCTGTCGGTGTGGGGTGGGGTGCTGGCCGATCGGTACGACAAGCGTCGGATCCTGATCTTCACGCAGTGGGCGAGTGCGGTATGCGCACTGGTGTTGGGTCTGTTGGACGTCGGTGGGCTCGTCGCGTTGTGGCACGTCTTCCTGATCGCCTTTGCCCTCGGCTGTGTCTCGGCGCTCGACGCACCGGTGCGTCAGTCGTTCACTATCGAGATGGTGGGCAAGGAACACCTGTCCAATGCCATCGCGCTCAACTCGATGACGTTCAACACGGCCCGCATCGTCGGTCCGGCCATCTCGGGTGTTTTGATCAACCTGATCGGAACTGGATGGGTGTTCCTGCTCAACGTCGCGACGTTCGGTGGGGTCCTCATCGCGCTGTACCTGATGAACAAGAAGGAGCTGATCCCGTCCGAACCGGCGCCGCGTACCAAGGGGCAGGTGCGCGACGGGTTCCGATATGTGTGGGGTCGCAAGGACCTTCGGGTGATCATGGTGTCCGTCTTCATGGTCTCGACGTTCGGCCTGAACTTCGCGATCAGCCTGGCGGTGATGGCGCGCAACACGTTCGGTCTCGAAGCCGACGGTTACGGACTGCTGTCCACGACGCTTGCTGTGGGAACCCTTGCAGGCGCTGCGTATGCCGCAAGGCGCAAGGAAGCGCCGCGGTTGCGGACGTTCCTCGGTGCCGCAGTGGCTTTCGGCGTGTTCGAGGTCGCGGTGGGATTGATGCCTACCTACGCGTTGGTGGCGCTGATGTTGATTCCCACGGGCGCACTGACGTTGACGTTCACGACGTCCGCGATGAACATCCTGCAGATGTCGGTCCCCTCCGAGATGCGCGGGCGGGTGATGGGCATCTACATGCTCAGCTTCCTCGGTGGCACACCGCTGGGAAGCCCGCTGCTTGGTTGGCTCGCCGACTCCGTGGATCCCCGTGCGCCCCTGATCGTGGGCGGAGTGATCTCGCTCGTCTCAGGCACAGTGGCCGGGGTGTACCTGCTACGTAGCGAAGGGCTGAAACTTCGTCTTGCGAGGCCGGAAGACGGTGGAAGGTTGCCGGTGTTCGTCCTGCGTCCGGTGATCGTGTGCGACGCGACCGAACAGGCAGTCGAGGCTAGCCGCGCGCCGTGACCTTCTCTCGCTTGGGAAACACCGTGTAGCTCAGGGCGATTGCTCCCCAGATTCCCAGCACCACTGTCAGCTTGCTGATCCATCCGTCGAGGGCACCCGTACGTGCAGGGTCGTCGACGAGGAATATGGCCGCGCCGAGAAGTCCGCACGCGATGGCCCAGGCGATCGCGGCTTTGCCGAACTCGCGCCATTCGCGCAGTGCTCGCGCACTCCCGTACTTGGGTGGCGCGACGGGAGCCGGGCCGCCGGCGAATCGGTAGGCGAACCTGGCGTCGGCCCAGGAGATGAGACTGTGCCCGAACGCAACGGAGAAGCCGATGTAGGCCGCAGCAAGCCCGTGGGTGAAGTTCGCCTCGCCGCCGCCCCGAAGATCGAGGGCTGTGGCGACGAGCAGGACGACGTCGACCAGGGGTGCGCAGATGAGCAGTGCGGCACCCAGCGTCTTGCGGCGCAGCAGATAGCGGGCGGCGAGACCGGCGGCGATGAACACCCAGAACATGATTTCGCACGCGATGATCAGATGGACGATCATGACATCAGCTCATTTCTAGTACGACTGTGTTAGTGATCGAAAACTAGCACAACTGTGTTAGCTTTGTGAAGTGGTGAAACGAAGCAGCCCCGATGAGCGACGGGAAGAGATCGCCGAGGCTGTCTGGCGTGTGATCCGTCGCGATGGTGTGGCGAGCGCGAGCGTCCGGGCCGTCGCAGACGAGGCGAAGATGTCGACGGGGTCGCTACGCCACTTCTTCGCGACGCAGTCCGAACTGTTGCTGTTCGCGATGACGCTCGTGACCGTCCGGGTGGAGAAGAGGATTGCCGGCATCGACTTCGATCCCGACATCCGCCGCGCGATCCGCCAGTTCACCGATCAGTTCGTTCCCCTCGACGAAGATCGGCGTGAAGAAATGCAGGTCTGGGAGGCGTTTGCTGCTGCCGCCCAGACCGATTCGACGTTGACGGCAGTGCGTGACGAGACGGACCGGACGCTGTTCGAGCACTATCGAACATTTGTCGAGGCCGTACATGATGCAGGATTCCTGCAGCCGGACGCTTCGGTCGACATCGAGGCGATGAGGTTGCATGCGCTCGCCGACGGGCTCGCGTCGCACGGCGTCGACAATCCCGAGCGAACCAATCCGCAGGTGATCGGCCGGGTGCTCGACGCGCATTTCGCTACGCTGCTGCGCTAGGTCGGGAGTAGTGACGGGGGCCCGCGGTGCGTACGGCACGATAGACCCGTGGTTCACGTCATCGACATCTCAGATCCCGCCGACCCCCGGTTGGATGACTTTCGCGATCTCAACTCCTCGGATCGGCGCCCCGACCTGCCGGAGGGCAAGGGACTGGTCATCGCCGAAGGAGTGTTCGTCACTCAGCGACTGCTGACGTCGCGGTTCCAGCCGATCAGTCTTCTCGGCGTCGAACGACGGCTCCTGGAGCTCGCTGACGATCTCGACGGTGTGGACGTGCCGTTCTACCGTACGAGCGCCGAAGTGATGGCCGAGGTCGTCGGATTCCACCTGAACCGTGGCGTCCTCGCTGCAGCAGCGCGCCCGGCACCACTCGCGGTCTCGGACGTGCTGAAGGACGCAAAGACCGTCGTGGTCCTCGAAGGCGTCAACGATCACGAGAACCTCGGCTCGATGTTCCGCAACGCTGCAGGGCTCGGCGTGGACGCCGTTCTGTTCGGGAAGGGTTGTGCTGACCCGCTGTACCGGCGGTCGGTCCGTGTGTCGATGGGGCACGTGCTGCGAGTGCCCTTCGCGCATGTGGCAAAGTGGCCACACGACTTGGATGAGCTGCGTGGCAACGGTTTTCAGCTCATATCCTTGACTCCGAAGCCGGAAGCGGTCACTTTGGCCGAAGCGATGACCGGGGAGAAGGTGGCGCTACTGCTGGGAGCCGAGGGGCCAGGTCTG
This sequence comes from Rhodococcus sp. 5A-K4, assembly GCF_046097995.1. Lineage (NCBI taxonomy): Bacteria > Bacillati > Actinomycetota > Actinomycetes > Mycobacteriales > Nocardiaceae > Rhodococcus > Rhodococcus sp. 5A-K4. Next base: position 24,773 of record NZ_JBJURM010000014.1, on the reverse strand, counting down.
ACCGAACATGCGATGCGGGCCACCGACATTCGTGCCAAGATACCGATGGCACCCGGCACCGATTCGCTCAACGTCGCAACCGCAGCGGCTATGGCCTTCTACGAACGTGTCAGGACCGGCCGGTGACTCTGGACCGCACGCCCTGGTTTACCGGAATCGCGGTGTCGGTATTCGCCGCGATGCTCTCGACCAGCGCTGTCGCGGCGTTCTGCGTCGCGCTGGGTAACGTGAACGTGCTCCTGGCAGTTGTCGTCAATATCATTGCGGTAGGCGGACTTGCGCCGACCGTCTGGCGCTGGCGAGCCGTCTCCGTGTGGCGATGGGTGGTCTACGGCGCGGTAGTCGGCGTTCCGCTCGGGTGGATCGCAGCGATAGCCGCGTGACCGTGTGAGGCTGCTCGGCGCTACTTGAACCCGAAGTACCGGGCGAGGCGGCCACGCGGCTTGGCCGCGGGTGCGTCGTGGATCGGCGGCATGTTTTCGGGCATGGGTATCTCTGTCGGCGCCTGCTCGGGTACCGGTACGGGAGCTGGGGGCGCAGGTTTGGGTGCCTCGCCGGGGCGGTGAATCTTGAAGCCCCACAGGAGAATCTGCGTTGTGTCGAGTTCGTGTTCTCGCGGCGCGCCGGTGTATCGGAATCCCAGCCACTCGAGGTTGGCGGACTCCGCGAACTGCTGCGGGTGGAACGGAAGTGACTGCGGATCGGGCAGGATCCCGGGCGGGTAACGCAGGGGATGGTTGCCGGCCCAGAATTCCAGTTCCCACGTCTGCGGGATCCCCAGATTTTCGACGATGTCGATCGGGATGGCACTGAACGAGCGTCGTAGCTCGCCGTTCTCCCACAGTGCAAACGAACCCTGCGCGGTTTCGGGGACGGAGCTGATCAACAGCGTCGAGCCACCCTCGGCCGAAAGGTGCCAGGACTCAGGCAGTTTCGAGGGGACAAATGTGCTGAGTTCGGAACTGCAGACGACGCTCACTCGGCCGTACGCGCCGACGAAGACGTAGCCGGGGCTCACCGTCGCGGCCATCGACAGCGGCTGAGGACCGAGAGACTCGAACTCCTTGTCCGGGTACAGCGACATGGCGATTTTCAGCGCCTCGGTCTGATCCGGCTGTGGGTACTTGCTCAATTCGGTGCGAGCGTCTGCGCCGCCCAGAAACCAGATCGTCGATACCCGTGCAGCCACCGGCAGCCCTCTCTCCTCAGCCTCGCTCGAAAGAAGAATACTTTCCTTCGGGTCAGCGACCGCTGCTGCGGACCCCGAGGAGTACGTCGTCCCACGAGGGAAGAGCAGGCCGTCCGCGCTTGTCCTTGGTCTGCGTCTGCTGCGGAGCGGTTTTCGGGGTCACGTCCGGTGCAGGCTCGGGAACCTCTTCGGCGACGACTGTCTCCGGCTCGACAGCAATCGGCTCGGGCGCCACGATTCGTTCCGCCACCACCGTTCGCTCGGAAGCTGCTGTCCGCTCGGAAACTGCTGTCCGCTCGGAAACTGCAGAGGGCTCCGGCTCGATCTCCGCCATCGGTTCGGCGTCGAATCGGGACAGTTCAAGCTGCTGCGGCTCGTTCGAGACCACCGGTACCAGGCCGCGGAGCGGGCGACCGAAGTCGGGATCGATCAAGTCGAATGCCGCGTCGTCGAGTGCGACGATCGTTCCGCCGTGCGCGTCGGGCTGGTAGCGCCAGTGTGCGGCGTTGGTGGTGCGGCCGGCCTGCCACTGCAACTGGGCGACCCACTGATTGTCCTCGTCGCGCCAGGCATCCCAGGTGGCCTCGTCGATGCTGTGTCCGCGGGCGCGGAATGCGTGGGTCACGATTTCGGAGAGGGTGGGAACCGTCGGACCGTTGTCGCGCACCGGGTGTCCGCCCTGCGCCATTTCCGCGGCGCGGGAACGCTCGAGCAGAACGGGGTACGCAAAGCGCTCGACCTTGCTGATGGGGATCTTCGCTTCTTCGGCGACCTGCTCTACGGAAGCACCGGAACGAATGCGCGCCTGAATTTCGCGGGGACGGAGTTGGCTTTCCATTTCGATCTCAATCTGGCCGAGTCGAGCCACGTCTCCGCGGGAAGCTGCACGAAGTTTGTCATCGGCGGGAAGCCGGAATTTCTGGCCGGTTTCAGCATCTGCGCACACCACATGCGATCCATCGGGTTCAAGTCCGATCACTCGAAGCTCTCGCACATTGACCTCCTTATCGCGCCGGCTCGCGACTTTGCGCCGCGCTCAACTGTAATTCATTCGTGACCATGGACTCGGCAGGACACGCAGGGCGAGATGACCTCGGATCCGACCACCGGTGTGGTAGCTCACAAGGCCTGGCGCAAACGACGCTCGGCCCCCGACATCATGTCGGGGGCCGAGCGGTGAAGCAGTATGAAAATCAGCCGAGCTGAGAAACGACCCAGTCGATGCTCTTGGTGAGAGCGGTGACGTCATCGGGGTCGATGGCCGGGAACATGCCGACGCGCAGCTGGTTGCGGCCGAGCTTGCGGTACGGCTCGGTATCGACGATTCCGTTGGCGCGCAGGATCTTTGCCACCTCGGCAGCGTCGACGTCGTCGTTGAAGTCGATGGTGCCGACAACCTGCGAGCGGTGTGCCGGATCAGCGACGAACGGGGTTGCGAACTCGCTGGCCTCGGCCCAGTTGTACAGGCGCGAGGACGAATCCGCGGTGCGAGCGGTGGTCCAGTCGAGGCCGCCGTTGCTGTTCATCCACTCGATCTGGTTGGCGAAGAGCAACAGGGTGGCCAGGGCCGGGGTGTTGTACGTCTGATCCTTGGAGCTGTTGTCCACGGCGATGGGCAGCGAGAGGAAGTCAGGCGTCCAGCGGCCCGAATCCTTGATCTCCGCGACGCGCTCGAGGGCGGCCGGGCTCATCAGCGCGATCCACAGTCCGCCGTCTGCGGCGAAGCACTTCTGCGGAGCGAAGTAGTAGACGTCGGAATCGGCGACGTTGACCGGAAGTCCACCGGCGCCCGAGGTGGCGTCGATGGCGATCAGTGCGTTCTCCGAACCCGCGGGGCGCGAGACGGGGATCGACACACCGGTGGAGGTCTCGTTGTGCGCCCAGCCGATGAGATCGACGGACGGGTCGGAGACCGGCACCGGTGCGCTGCCCGGATCGGCGGAAACGACGATCGGGTCACCGATGAACGGGTTGGCCTTGGCGACCGAAGCGAACTTGGAGCTGAATTCGCCGTTGGTCAGGTGCAGCGACTTCTCGCGGATGAGGCCGAATGCGGCCGCATCCCAGAACGCAGTGGTTCCGCCGTTGCCGAGGACGACCTCGTAGCCCTCGGGCAGTGAGAACAGATCGGCGAGGCCGGAACGAATGCTGGCCACAACGTTCTTGACCGGCTTCTGGCGATGGCTGGTGCCGAACACCGAAGCGCCCACCTCGACCAGGGACTGCAGCTGCTCGGGGCGAACCTTGGAAGGACCGCAGCCGAAGCGTCCGTCGGCGGGCTTGAGGTCGGCGGGGATGATCGGTGTGGAGGTCATCGCTTCTTTCTGTTCCTTCACTTGTGTTCTGTACTACCGTGATTGGCGAATTCGAGCGGGGTACTACGCGTGGCTGATCTGGTCCCAGCCCTCGACCGACTCCGGAGTACGGGGCGCCGGGCCGGTGTAGATGGCGGCCGGGCGTACCAGCTTACCGAGACGCTTCTGCTCGAGGATGTGTGCACACCAGCCGGCGGTGCGGCCACAGGTGAACATGGCAGGCATCATGTGCGCGGGAACCTCGGCGAAGTCGAGGATGACGGCGGCCCAGAACTCGACGTTGGTCTCGATCGCGCGATCGGGACGACGCTCACGCAGTTCTGCCAGTGCAGCCTGCTCGAGAGCTGCGGCAGCTTCGTAGCGGGGAGCGTTGAGGCGCTTCGCGGTAGCGCGAAGCACGCGAGCACGGGGATCTTCGGCGCGGTAGACGCGGTGTCCGAAGCCCATGAGCTTTTCCTTGCGGTCGAGGATTCCCTTGACCAGTGCGCGGGCGTCGCCGGTCTTCTCGGTCTCTTCGATCATCGGAAGAACGCGGGCCGGTGCGCCGCCGTGCAGCGGGCCGGACATCGCGCCGATGGCGCCGGAAAGCGAGGCAGCGACGTCGGCGCCGGTGGAGGCGATGACGCGGGCCGTGAAGGTGGAGGCGTTCATGCCGTGCTCGGCTGCCGAGACCCAGTACGCGTCGATTGCCTCGACGTGTGCCGGATCAGGCTCACCCTTCCAGCGAACCATGAAGCGCTCGGTGACCGTCTTGGCCTCGTCGATGCGGCTCTGTGGGACTGCAGGCTGGTAGATGCCGCGAGCGGACTGCGCGACGTACGACAGTGCCATGACGGATGCGCGGGCGAGCTGGTCGCGGGCGGTCTCGTCATCGATGTCGAGGAGCGGCTGGTATCCCCAGATTGGAGCCAGCATCGCCAGTCCGGCCTGGACGTCGACACGGACGTCGCCGGTGTGAATGGGGAGGGGGAAGGGCTCGGCCGGCGGGAGGCCGGGGCCGAAGCGGCCGTCGACGAGAAGGGCCCATACGTTGCCGAAGGTGACCCTCTGGCCGACCAGGTCTTCGATGTCGACTCCGCGGTAGCGCAGTGCGCCGCCGTCCTTGTCGGGTTCTGCGATATCGCTGGTGAAGGCGACGACGCCTTCGAGTCCGCTCACAAAATCGTCCGGTATTGCTGCGCTCGCTGCCATTCTCGTGGACTCTCCTCGTTCGAGTGCGCCAGGTCTACAGTCGCACTGCCTCAGCTTCAGTGACTGCGCCTCGGTGCTCGCAGGGATGAGCACGCACCGTGTTTTGTACTGCGCAATCGTCTCGTCCCGATTCGGTTGCTGTCGCTGGTGCGGCTCGCGGTCCGGGTCGGGTCTAGCCACGGCAAACTTTAGCGCGTGCCGCGTAGCCGTTGGCCAGTGAGTACCCGGGAGTAGCGTTCTCGGCTGTGTCGAATGAACGTCAGGACCCGCAGGCGGTGGACAACGAACTCGCGGCCATGCGTGTGGGCTATCCGCAAGCAGGCAGCGAATCGGAGTCCGTCGAGGACCGCATGAGTGCGGAATTGGATACCTCGGTCGTCGAGACCGGTTGGCTGCCCCTCATGCGTCAATGGCTTGTGGACGCCGTCGAAGCTGACGCGCCGGAGCCCAACGCCATGACTCTGTCGACGGTGGACGACGGTGGCCGTCCGGCGTCGCGGACCGTGCTCTGCAAAGGGCTCAGCGAAGACGGTGTCCTCTTCTTCACCAACTACGGATCCGACAAGGCTCGTCACCTCGACGCCCACCCGTACGCGTCGGCCAACTTCACGTGGCTGACCCTTGCCAGGCAGGTGACCGTCCGCGGCACCACCGAGCGCGTGAGTGCTCAACTGACGCAGGAGTATTGGCGAACCAGGCCTCGTGGATCGCAGCTCGGCGCGTGGGCGTCGTCGCAGTCTCGTCCGATCGACTCGCGTGCCGATCTCGACGAGCAACTGCGTGAGGTCGCCGCCCGATTCGGCGTGGACGGTGAGATTCCGGTGCCACCGAACTGGGGCGGGATTCTGATTCGGCCCGAGTCCGTCGAGTTCTGGCAAGGACGCGCGAACCGCATGCACAATCGAGTTCGCACGAGCCTGGTCGACGGACAGTGGTCCGCCGTCCGTCTCCAGCCGTGAGCCGGTTACTCGCGGACACGACTCCGCTCGAGAATCGCGACTATCGACGGCTGTGGACGGCCGGCATCGTCACCGTCATCGGCGCTCAGCTCAGTGTGGTCGCCGTACCGCAACAGGTGTACGAGATCACCCGAAGCTCGGCCTACGTCGGTCTGACGGGAATCTTCGGTCTGGTCCCGCTGGTCGTTTTCGGTCTGTGGGGCGGCGCACTGGCCGACGTCATGGATCGACGACGGCTGTTGATGATCACCTCGATCGGACTCGGTGTCACGTCGGTGCTGTTCTGGATCCAGGCTGCTCTGAACGTGAACAACGTGTGGTTGGTGCTCGGATTGTTCTCGGTTCAACAGGCGTTCTTCGCGGTGAACCAACCGACGCGAGCGGCGATCATCCCTCGGTTGATTCCGGGCAGGCAGTTACCTGCCGCGAACTCGCTGAACATGACTGTCGTGCAGTTCGGTGCGATAGCCGGCCCGCTACTGGCGGGTGTCCTCATACCGTCGGCCGGTCTGCAACTGCTGTACCTGCTCGACTCGATCTTTCTGATCGCCACGTTGTGGGCAGTATGGAAGCTCCCGGCGATTCCGCCGACCGGCACGTCTCGACGGGCAGGATTGAGCGAAGTCCTCGGCGGTTTCACGTATCTCGCGACGCAGAAGGTTCTGCTCGCGTCGTTTGTGGTGGACATCATCGCGATGGTGTTCGGGATGTCGCGAGCACTGTTCCCGGAGATCGCACACGAATCCTTCGGTGACCCCGCCAGCGGTGGTTTTGCGCTCGGACTGCTGTTCGCGGCGATGTCGGTGGGAGCAGTTCTGGGCGGTATCTTCTCGGGTTGGTTGCCACGAGTTCAGTACCAGGGGCGGGCCGTGCTGGTCTGCATCGCGCTGTGGGGGCTGTCCATGGTCGGCTTCGGCGTAGCGGTGTACTTCGCGAGTCCCGGTTCCAGTGTGATTCTGCTCTGGGTGGCGGTCGCATTCCTGGCATTCGGCGGCGCCGTCGACATGGTCTCGGCCGCATTCCGCAGCACGATGCTTCAGCAAGTGGCAACCGATGACATGCGCGGACGACTGCAGGGCGTGTTCATCGTGGTCGTGGCAGGTGGTCCGCGCATCGGTGACGTCCTGCACGGCGGTGCGGCCTTCCTGTTCGGGACCGGTGTCGCGGCAGCGGGCGGCGGCTTCCTGGTGATTGTCGGTGTTGTCCTTTCTGCCCTCGCATTTCCGGCGTTCGTTCGCTACAAGGTGGGACGCGCCGTCTGACGTCCTGGTTAACCGGTCGCTCGTGGTGGAAACTGGTACGTATGACTGCGCCGCACAGCACGGGTAGGGGAGGGTTCGAGATCCGTGGTGGCGGCTATCGAGCCGAGATCGCCGCGGCCGGTGCCGGGTTGCGGCTTCTCGACCACGAAGGACCGAACGGTCAGCGCGCGCTGACCGAGACCTGGGCACTCGGATCGAAGCCACCCCTGTCGGCCGGATTGGTTCTCGCGCCGTGGCCCAATCGAATTCGCGACGGGCACTTCATGTTCGACGGCATCGAGCATCAACTCGAGATCACCGAACCTGCGCTGGGGAACGCGAGCCACGGGTTCGTCCGTCGTCGCAATTGGAGCCTCGTGGACCACACCTACGAGCGCGTCGAACTGTCGGTGGACGTCGGACTGCACAAGGGTTGGCCGTATCCGTTGCAGCTGACGATCGCCTATGAGGTCGGTGCCGACGGGTTGACCGTCACGCATACGGCCACGAACAAGGGTGCGACCTCGTCGCCGTTCGGGCTCGGAATGCACACCTTCATTCGCGCCGGCGACTTTCCGCTCGACGAATGTGCGCTGCATCTGGCCGCAGGCACGCGGTTGCCGATCGATCCGGCGAGGATGCTGCCGAACGCGTATTCGCAGGCAGTCGCCGGTACGGATTACGACTTCCGGACACCGAGACTGCTCGACGGGGTTCAGTTGGACACGCCGTACAGCGCATTGGACGTCGTCGACGGCAGTGGTCGGACGCAACATGAGCTGCTGGCTCCGGATGGAACGGGCACTGCCCTGTGGACCAACCGCGAGTTCCCGTGGATTCAGGCCTTCATCGCAGATCCCGCCAACGACAAGGGGTATCCCGATCGCGGCCGCGCATTGGCTTTGGAACCGATGACCTGCCCGCCTGACGCCTTCAATTCGGGCATCGACCTCCTGGTGCTTCACCCGGGTCAGACGTGGACGGGTAGCTGGGGCATCAAGGCTCTGTGATCCGGCTCTCATACCGTGGGATCGTGTAACGCCGAGTAAGCATCAGCCGATAACGATCGGTTTTCGGTACCTCGTGTCAGTGCTCCGGACGGTCCGACATTGGTCCCATTCTCGGATTGCTGCCGAGATTTGCAGATCAGTGTGGGTAAATGCGCGATTCCGTAGACTGGAGTACCGGTCACGCGAGTGGGAAAACCCAGCCTGGAACGTGTTTCAGTTTCGGTGGGTATGTCGGGTTCGTGAGTACCCGAAAAATAGCCGTGGAGCGACCCTCCTTCGGCACGATCTCTCCCGTGCGACTAGTTTCTAGTTGATCGCATGTAGTTACTCGTTGGTTCGAGCTTGAGAGGGATCCTTCGTGCCCGCTGACAATGACACAAAGCCCACGCTTACTTACCCCGGTGGTGAGTACACGATGTCCATTGCCAGGGCAACAGAGGGCAATGACGGCATCGAGCTGGGAAAGCTGCTGGCCACAACGGGGTACACCACCCTTGACCCCGGTTTTGTGAACACTGCATCCACCAGTTCTGCAATCACCTACATCGACGGTGAGAAGGGAATCCTGCGTTACCGCGGATATCCCATCGAGCAGTTGGCAGGTAAGTCGACGTTCATCGAGGTCAGCTACCTGCTGATCTACGGCGAACTGCCGACCGACGCCCAGCTCGAGTCCTTCACGGACCGCATTCGTCGACACACCCTGCTTCACGAGGACCTCAAGCGGTTCTTCGACGGATTCCCGCGCAACGCTCACCCGATGCCGGTTCTCTCTTCCGCAGTGAACGCACTGTCGGCGTACTACCAGGATTCGCTCGATCCCGAGGATCCGGAGCAGGTGGAACTGTCCACCATCCGTCTTCTTGCGAAGCTGCCGACCATCGCTGCGTACGCGTACAAGAAGTCCGTCGGACAGCCGTTCCTGTACCCGGACAACTCGTTGAACCTGGTCGAGAACTTCATGCGTATGACGTTCGGCTTCCCGGCCGAGCCGTACCAGGGTGATCCCGAGGTCGCCAAGGCACTCGACATGCTGCTGATCCTGCACGCGGACCACGAGCAGAACTGCTCCACGTCGACCGTGCGCATGGTCGGCTCGTCGGACGCCAACCTGTTCACCTCCGTCTCTGCCGGCATCAACGCACTGTGGGGCCCGCTGCACGGCGGCGCGAACCAGGCAGTGCTCGAGATGCTCGACGAGATCAAGGCCAGCGGCAGCACCGCAGCCGAGTTCGTCCGCAAGGTCAAGAACAAGGAAGACGGCGTGAAGCTCATGGGCTTCGGGCACCGCGTCTACCGCAACTACGATCCGCGCGCTGCGCTGGTCCGCGAAACCGCGCACACCATCCTCGCCAAGCTCGGCGGCGACGACGAACTGCTCAACATCGCAATGCAACTCGAAGAGGCCGCCCTCACGGACGACTACTTCATCGAGCGCAAGCTCTACCCGAACGTCGACTTCTACACCGGCCTCATCTACCGCGCGATGGGCTTCCCGCCGCGCATGTTCACGGTGCTGTTCGCCATGGGCCGTCTGCCCGGCTGGATTGCGCACTGGCGTGAAATGCACGAGGATCCGGCTACGAAGATCGGCCGCCCGCGCCAGATCTACACCGGCTACACCGAGCGTGACTATCGGGATATCACCACCCGCTAGCCCCTGCCCACAATTTTCGCCTCAACGAGGAGGACCCATGAGTAGCAAGCCCGTAATCGAGTTCCAGGAAGGCCCCGCGCCGACCGATCTGGTCATCAAGGATCTGGTTGTCGGAGAAGGCGCCGAAGCCGTTCCCGGTGGCACCGTCGACGTTCACTACGTCGGTGTCGAGTTCGAGTCCGGTGAAGAGTTCGACTCTTCCTGGAGCCGTGGCGAGTCCATTCAGTTCCCGCTTCGTGGCCTGATCAAGGGTTGGCAGGACGGCATCCCGGGCATGAAGGTCGGCGGACGTCGCCAGCTCACCATTCCGCCGGAGCTGGCATACGGCCCCGCCGGTGCAGGGCACCAGCTTTCCGGCAAGACCTTGGTCTTCGTGATCGATCTGCTGGAAGCCAAGTAATTCACTGTGCGCCTTTATTAACCCCCCGCGGTTAATAAAGGCGCACAGCACAAGCAGCCCCGCACCGTCAGGTGTGGGGCTTTCTTGTGTGGTCAGCTCGCGGTCTTTCGTCGGTAGAGCCAGTTCGACCACACGAATCCCGCGGCGGCGATGCCCAGACACCACGCGAGGGCGATGGCCGCGCTGTTCCCGATCGGCGTGCCCATCAGGAGTCCGCGCACCGTCTCGATGATCGGGGTTACCGGTTGGTGCCGGGCAAATCCCTGCAGCCATGACGGCATGGTCTCAGCCGGTACGAAAGCAGTGCTGACGTAGGGCAGGAACATGATGGCGAAGGTGAATCCGCTTGCAGCCTCCGGGTTCTTGGCCAAGAGCCCCAAAGCTGTCGAGAGGTACGACATGGCAAAGACGAAGGCGACGATCACAGCGGCGACGCCGAGCCAGCGCAACGGATCGCTGGTCGGGCGAAATCCCATGATCAGCGCAACGACGACCACGATCGCCGTAGTAAGGACGTTGCGGACGACGCTGGCCAGTACATGACCGGTCAGGACCGACGACGGAGAGATCGCCAGGGTCCGGAAACGGTCGATGACCCCGTCCTTCATGTCGCTCGAGACGCTGACCGCGGTGGTCGAGGCACCGAAACCGGCGCACAGAAGGATGATTCCTGGTACGACGTAGTCGATGTACTCGCTACCGGTGTTGATGGCGCCGCCGAAGACGTAGACGAACAGCAGCATGAGCATGACCGGAAGGGCTATCGCGGTGATCATCGAATCCGGACTGCGCAGAACGTGTTTGAGATTCCGGCGGAGCATCACCGCGGAATCGATTGCAATGGTGGAGGTCATCGAACGCTCGCAATCTCGGGTTGGCCTGATCCGGTGAGCGCGAAGAACACGTCGTCCAGATCCGGAGTGTGAACGGAGAACTTCTCGACGGTGATCGACGGATCGTCGATCGAGTCGAGGATGGCTTTGATCGAAGGAAGCGCCCCGTCGGAAGGGATGTGCAGGGTCAAGGTCTCGGCATTCGAATGCGCCTGCGGCAGTGATGCCGCGGCGAGTTCGAGTTGAGCCAGGTTCTCGAATTGCAGAGCGACATGGCCGCCGGGAACAAGGCGTTTGAGTTCGTCCGGTGTTCCCTCGGCGACGAGGCGACCGCCGCTCAGCACGCCGACTGTATCGGCCAATTCGTCTGCCTCGTCGAGGTATTGGGTGGTGAGGAAGATGGTGACGCCTGACGCTGTGAGTCCTCGAACGATCGACCACATTTCGTGGCGGCTCCGCGGGTCCAGGCCGGTGGTGGGTTCGTCGAGAAAGACGACGTCCGGTCGGGCGACGAGGCTCATTGCGATGTCGAGTCGTCTGAGCATGCCGCCCGAGTAGTCGCCGGCGCGTTTGTCGCCGAAGTCCGTCAAATCGAACTGGTCGAGCAATTCCTCGGCACGGCGACGGGAGTTCTTCCGGCCCAGGTGATTCAGTTCGCCCAGTAGGATCAGGTTCTCGAATCCGGTCAGCAAGGTGTCGACGGCCGCGTTCTGCCCGGTCACGCTGATGCGCCGCCGAACGTTCTGTGGATCTCCGGGCAGTGAATGCCCCGCGACCGTGACCTCGCCTCCGTCGAAGGGGATGAGGGTGGTGAGAATTCTTACGGCCGTGGTCTTTCCGGCGCCGTTCGCGCCGAGGAGTGCGTACACCGATCCGGCCGGGACCGACAGGTCGAGTCCACCCAGTACCTGTTGATCGCCGTAGCGCTTACGGAGTCCGCGGACCGAGATTGCGGGGATCGTTCCTGACATCGAGACCTCCAAGTAAGAACTGTGTATATCATAAACTCGTGTTTATAGCGTACACAGTTCTAGGATGATGGCAAGAGTGAAGAGTGGGAGCTTATGGATCGCGGAGCGCTACCGAGAGCAGTTGAACTGGCCTGGGGACTGGACCAGCCGGGAACGCGGGGTCCCAAGAAGGGGCTCAGTCTCGAGCAAATTCTCGACACCGCGATCGAGTTGGCCGACGCGGAAGGTGTCACGGCTCTGTCGATGGGCCGCGTGGCCAAAGCGCTCGGGTTCACGACCATGTCGCTCTACCGCTACGTGGCAAGCAAAGACGAACTGATCGAGCTGATTTCGGATCGGGTGATCGGGCCACCGCCGGTGATTCCCGACGGCGTGACCTGGCGCGTCAAGCTCGAGGCGTGGGCGAATCAGGAGTACGCCACGATGCTGAGTCGACCGTGGTGGCTCAAGCTGCCCATCACGGCTCCACCGACCGGGCCCAACAACATGGCGTGGCTCGACGCGGGTCTGAGCGCCCTCGACGGTGTCGCCCTGAGTGCCGCGTCGAAGTTCCAGGTGGTGACCAACGTGTCGTTGTTCGTCATCGGCCGCGCCCGATTCTCGGCCGACCTGGCTACTCGTTCAGCGCAGTCGGCAGATGACGACGTCGCATACGGTGCTCTCATTGCTCGTGTCATCAATCGGGAGGAATTCCCCCACCTGAGTGCCGCAATCGAGGAGGGCGGCTTCGAGGACGGCAGCCCGGAGGGTGAGGCCGCCGGCGACGATGCCTTCGATTTCAGTTTCTCGCTTGGTTTACTGCTCGACGGAATCGAGAAGCTGGTGCAGCGGTCAGGACACCAGCGCGGTGGCACTGACGTCGTCGATGATCAGGTCGGTGATCAGCCCGCCCCGTAGTGCACCCTCCAGTGCGGGCAGTTTTGCTGTTCCGGCGACGATGCACACGCGCCTGGCGACCTTCTCGAAAAGGTCCAGTCGTGGGCCGCTCGCGCGCTCGTTGAGTTCGATTCCGCGGTAGCTTCCGTCTGACCGGAAGAACACGGTTGCGATGTCGCCGACTACTCCGTCGCGTCGAAGTGCTTCTGCTTCATCGGGTTCGAGGTATCCGGCGGTGTAGACGTGACTCGGGACGTTGCCGCCCGGTACGCCGATGCTGAAGACTGCCAGGTCCATTCGCTTTTGCATGTCCAGTACGCGTTTGATACTTCGTTCGCGCCACAACTGCTCCCGGGTCTCCGGGTAGTCGAAGAATGCGGGGACCGGAAATCCTTGGGGGAGAGCGCCGTAGGCGTCGGCGATGGTTCTGATGATGTCGCTGGCGTACGAGATTCCGGTGGTGCGAGTATTCGCAGCGCCGTTGAGTTGCACGACGTACGAGTTGTACGTGCGTTTGGGGGCAAGGTGCTTGCTGACTTCACTGAGAGTGGTTCCCCAGGCGATCCCCATCACCATGTCGCTGTCGAAGAACGACGCGAGCAGGCGTCCGGCAAAGGTTGCGACCTTCTCGAGTCGCTCGAGATCGCCCACCAGTTCCGGCACCGTCACCACGTGGGCACGCACTCCGTACCGTTCCGAGAACTCGCGTTCGATGCGAGGAGCCTGGCCGTGCGGGGTGCTGATCTTGATCTCGACGAGGCCTGAGGTGCGCGCGTAGGTGATCAATCGGGAGACGGTGGATCGGGACACCCCCATGTCGCGGCCGATGGCAGCCATGGTCTGGTCCTGGAAGTAATAGAGGCGTGCGGCCTGAACGGCGTCGGCGATGCGAGGGTCCGCCGGATCGGAGGTAGCGGAGTCGGAAGTGGGAGTTTCCATGGGTTCGTCCTGTCTGCACGTACGTGCAAGAGCACTGAACCGAATCTTATCCGAGTAGAACCAGGTTGAGCCGCTCGATCACGCAAAGTCCCAGAAGTGTGTCTGTTACCCGCGTTACGGTGCGCAAATGACGCATTTGCACATATGTGCACGAGCTATGCGTGAATGTGCAATGGGCTTTACGCTACGGGTGCAGCAATCCAAACTATGACATGCATCACAACGAAGTGAGGGTGGGGATGGAGAAAGCCAAGCGATTGGGGCTTCCGGGCGAGTTGGCAGCCGAGTTCGCCGGAACGATGATCTTGATCTTGTTCGGCGTCGGAGTTGTGGCGCAGGTTGTGTCCGGCGGGAGCGGTGGGGGTCTCGGCGGACACGACAGTATTGCGTGGGCCTGGGGACTCGGCGTCATGTTCGGCATCTATGTCGCAGGCCGGGTGACGGGTGCTCATCTGAACCCCGCAGTGACCTTCGCCTTCGCGATCTTCCGGGGATTCTCCTGGCGCAAGGTGCTGCCGTACACCCTGGCGCAGACCGCTGGAGCCTTTGTCGCCGCGTTGATAGTCCGGTGGAATTACAACGACATGCTCAATGCGATCGATCCCGGACACACAACCGCCACCCAGACGATCTTCTCGACGATGCCCGGAAACGGAACGCTTCCGGTCAGTCTCGGCTCGGCTCTGATCGATCAGATCATCGGCACCGCCATCCTGTTGTTCCTCATCGTTGCAGTCACCGATTCTCGTGGAACTCCGCCGCTCGCGAATCTCGCGCCGTTTGTCGTCGGATTGATCGTGGTGGGAATCGGATTCGCCTGGGCGACCAACGCGGGGTACGCCATCAACCCGGCGCGCGACTTCGGGCCACGACTGGCGTCCTTCATCACCGGCTACGGCAGCGCCTGGCGAGATCAGTACGGGAGCTTGTATTTCTGGGTGCCCATCGTGGGACCCCTGATCGGCGCTCCGATCGGAGTGTTCCTCTACGACAAGCTGGTTGGAAGATTCCTGCCTGACGAGGAGTCGGCGGAAGAAGCGACCGAAGAGCCGGCGTCGATACCGGCGTGACCGCGAAACATTATCTCTGACAGTCAATCTCTCGTACTTTCTTTCGATACCAAAGGGGTAGCACGATGACGCAGTTCGTAGCCGCGATAGACCAGGGAACCACCTCCACACGTTGCATGATCTTCGATCACAGTGGGCACGTAGTCGCTGTCGAACAGCACGAGCACACACAGATCTTTCCGCAGGCAGGCTGGGTCGAACACGATCCGATCGAAATTTGGGACAACGTCCGCAACGTCACCGCGGGCGCTTTGGCAAACGCAGACCTGACCGCGGCCGATATCGCGTCCGTCGGCATCACCAATCAGCGTGAGACAGCGGTGGTGTGGGAACGCGCCACCGGAAAACCCGTCTACAACGCAATCGTCTGGCAGGACACACGCACCGATCGAATCTGTACTGCACTCGCCGGCGAGGACGGGCCGAAGAAGTACACCGAAGTCACCGGATTGCCTTTGGCCACGTACTTCTCGGGTCCCAAGGTCAAGTGGATTCTCGACAACGTCGAGGGGGCGCGTGAGAAGGCCGACGCAGGAGAGTTGTGCTTCGGCACGATGGACACCTGGGTGCTGTGGAACATGACCGGCGGCGTCGACGGCGGAGTGCACGCAACCGACCCCACCAATGCGTCGCGCACCCTGTTGATGGATCTCGACACTCTCGCTTGGGATTCGGCGATCTGCGCCGACATGGGCATCCCCGAATCGATGCTCCCCGAGATTCGCAGCTCGTCCGAAACTTTCGGATTCGTACGCGAACGCGGAACGTTGTCCGGCGTGCCGATCGCCGGAATCCTCGGCGATCAGCAAGCAGCGACTTTCGGTCAGGCCTGCCTCTCACCCGGAGAAGCGAAGAACACCTACGGAACCGGCAACTTCGTGCTCCTCAACACCGGCACCGAAAAGGTGATGAGCAAGAACGGTTTGTTGACTACGGTCTGCTACAAGATCGGTGAGCAGCCAACGGTTTACGCGCTGGAAGGATCGATCGCCGTGACCGGTTCGCTGGTCCAGTGGCTTCGGGACAACCTCGGCATGATCGACAACGCGGCCGACATCGAGGTCAATGCGCGCTCTGTGGACGACAACGGTGGCGCGTACTTCGTGCCTGCGTTCTCGGGTCTGTTCGCACCGCACTGGCGCGCGGATGCCCGCGGTGCCATCGTCGGTCTGACCCGGTTCGTGAACAAGGGGCACCTTGCCCGGGCGGTACTCGAAGCGACTGCGTACCAGAGCCGTGAGGTGATCGAGGCGATGAACCTCGACTCGGGCGTCGACTTGAAGGTACTCAAGGTCGACGGCGGAATGGTCGCGAACGAACTCCTCATGCAATTCCAGGCCGATCTGCTCGACGTCGAGGTGATCCGCCCTGTCGTTGCGGAGACCACGGCATTGGGCGCTGCGTACGCCGCTGGTCTCGCGGTCGGGTACTGGGAGAGCGAGGACGACATTCGCAGCAACTGGGCGAAGGACAAGAGCTGGACGCCGTCGATGGATTCGGCCGAGCGTGAGCGGCTGTACGCAGGCTGGCAGAAAGCCGTCACTCGGACACTCGACTGGGTCGACGCAGACTGATAGCGGCGCCCGAATTTCTACCTATTTTCAAGTGAAGGAACCCTTTTCATGAGCACAGCACAAGCATTGAGTCCGTCCTCGCGGGCGGAGTCGCTGAAGAAGTTGGAAGAAACCGAACTCGACGTCCTGGTCATCGGCGGTGGCGTGGTCGGCGCGGGTAGCGCGCTCGATGCCGCAACTCGTGGTCTGAAGGTGGGCTTGGTGGAGGCTCGTGACTTCGCGTCCGGAACCTCGAGCAGGTCCAGCAAGTTGTTCCACGGCGGACTGCGTTACCTGGAGCAGTTCAATTTTGCGCTCGTGTTCGAGGCACTGCGTGAGCGTTCGCTGGTTCTGAACTCGCTGTGCCCGCATCTCGCGAAGCCGGTGCCGTTCATCTACCCGCTCGAGAAGTTGATCGACCGGCCGTACGTCGGTCTGGGCATCGGCGTCTACGACGTGATGGGCGCAGGCCGCGGGGTTCCCTCACACCACAAGCATGTGGGAAAGAAGAAGACTCTCGAGTCGTTCCCTTCCGGAAAGCGCTCTGCTATCAGGGGTTCGGTCAAGTTCTACGAGGGCCAGGTAGATGACGCCCGCCACACGATGATGCTGGCGCGCACAGCAGCCGAATACGGCGCACTGTGCGTGAACAGCACCCGCGTAATCGGTTTTCTCCGTGAGGAGGACCGCGTTGTCGGAGTGAAGGCAGTGGATCTGGAAACGGGTCGCGCGTTCGAGATCCGTGCTCGTCAGGTCATCAACGCCGCCGGGGTCTGGACCGACGAGATCCAGGAAATGGTCGGTGGGCGAGGGCAATTCCAGGTTCGCGCTTCGAAAGGTGTGCACCTGGTCGTCCCGCGAAACCGCATCAACTCCTCTACCGGAATCATTACGCGGACCGAGAAGAGTCTGCTGTTCGTGATCCCGTGGGGAAGCCACTGGATCATCGGTACGACGGACACCGACTGGAACCTCGACCTCGCGCATCCGGCAGCGAGCCGAAGCGATATCGACTACATCCTCGGACATGTCAACAAGCTGCTCCAGGACGAGTTGACGCACGAGGACGTTGTCGGTGTGTACGCGGGACTGCGTCCGTTGTTGTTCGGCGAATCGGACTCGACCAGCACTCTCTCGCGTGAGCACGCGGTGTCGAGTCCGGTTCGAGGGTTGACGGTGGTCGCCGGTGGCAAGTACACGACCTACCGCGTGATGGCCAAGGACGCAGTCGATTCCGCGGTACACGGACTCGAACAGAAGGTGCCGAAGTCCTGCACCGAGCGTATCCAGCTGGTGGGTGCCGACGGTTATTTTGCCGCACACAACAATCGGCATCTCACCGCTGAGCGCACCGGGCTCCACGTTTCGACCATCGAGCACCTACTCGGGCGGTACGGCACTTTGGCTGACGAGTTGTTCGAACTCATCGAGGCGAGGCCTGAACTGGGGCAGCCGTTGGACTCCGCCCCTGAGTACCTCAGGGCGGAGATTCACTACGCCGCGAGTCACGAGGGTGCGCAGCATCTCGACGACATCCTCACCCGTCGTACCCGCATCTCCATCGAGGTGACCGACCGCGGCGACGCGGCAGCCGCGGAAGTAGCCGAACTGGTTGCGCCGGTGCTGGGTTGGACTCCCGAGCACATTGCCGAGGAGATCGAACACTACCGGTTGCGTGTTGCAGCCGAGCGGGAATCGCAGGAGCAGCCCGATGACCTGACCGCTGATGCGGCGCGCCTTGGTGCACCGGACGTTCGCACCGGAGTCACTGTCGGACAGGTTTGAACCTGAGACACCACTGATCGGCCGGGGCACTGCGTCCCGGCCGATCGGCCGAACTGGCTCGGTGTCAAGCGAACTCGTCTGGCGGGCATTCGGGGAGGTCGATCGTCACCACAGCGCCGCCGTTCGGATGGTTCGAGAAGTTGATACGAGCGCCGATGACCGCCGCTTGCCCGACTACGATCGTCAAGCCGAGGCCCAGGCCCGAGTTCGGGCCGCGTTCGACGCAATCGGTCTGAAATCTCTTCGGCCCCTGACGAAGCCACTCTTCAGTGAAGCCGCTGCCCCGATCCCGCACCGTGATGCGGGAGTGGTCGACGTCGACATTGATCGGCGGCTTTCCGTGATTTCGAGCATTCAAGATCAGGTTGGCGATGATCCGCTCGAGCCGACGTGCGTCGGTGTACGACACAGGTGTCCCGTGAACTCTCACTTCGCACTCCACCCCGGTGGTGGAAATCGCGTGGTGAACCACCGGTGCCAGTTCCACCGATTGGATGTCAGCCTGCTCGGACGTGGTGTCGAGGCGGGCCACTTCGATGACGTCCTCGGCAAGCCTCCTGAGTTTATGGACGCCGTCGCGCACCAATTCGGTAGGCCTACCTGGCGGCAGAAGCTCTGCGGCGCCGACCAGTCCGGAGATGGGTGTTCTGAGGTCATGCGCGATGTTGGCTGTCACGCGCTTCTCGGCGTCCAATTGTCCCCGCAGCGCATCCGACATTGCGTCGACCGCATCCGCCAGCTCGGTGATCTCGTCGTCGAAAAGCGACCAGGTGACCGAGCGGACGCGGATGTTCGCTCCGGTGGACACTTTGCGAGCCGCACGGGCGGCCGAGCGCAATCGATACGACATCGCGAGTCCAAGCAGCACACCCAGGACGGCACCCGCTGCGATCACTGCGATGGTGGCATTGCGAAGTGTCCGATCGACGCTGGCGATCGATTCCCGCTGCGCGGTGTACGGGACGCGAATCGCCACCACCTGAGTGTTGACGTCGGCAGCAGCCCAGACAAATGGCTGGTCCCCGCTGTTGACAAGGTAGGTGGCACGTTTGCCGCCCGCCACGGCCTGACGCAACTCTTCCGGAACGTCGAGACCATCTGTGGTGGCGCGGAACAGCGCACGCATGCTGCCCGTTTCGTCCTGCAACACCAGTTGGAGATTGCGATCAGCTGCCGCCCGCGCTGCATCCTCTTGGTTGTGTGAAAAGGTTTGATGCATCACGGTACTGAGCGTGATCGAGGCGACGGCAATCACGAACGTGATCGCTGCAGCGATCTTCCACTGAAACGACAACCGCCTCCCGGTGGACGGGAGCTTGGCGGCGAGATCCCGCGATCTCACCGATGGTTGTCCATCGTGTAGCCGAACCCCCGGACGGTTCGGATCTGTTCGGAGCCGATCTTCGTGCGCAATCGCTGAACGTGAACGTCGACGATGCGCGTATCGCCGCCCCAGTCGTAATCCCAGACGTCCGAGAGCAGTTCGGAGCGAGACCAGACTTTGCGCGGCACACTCACCATGACCAGGAGCAGCTTCATTTCAGTGGGGGTGAGTGCCACTTCGGCGCCCGAACGCGTGACGGTCACCAACTCGCGATCGATCTCCAGATCGCCGAGAGTCACGATGTCTTTCTCCGTACCGGAATGGGATTCGACCCGCCGGAGCACACTTCGGATACGGGCCACCAGGACACCGCTGTCGAAGGGCTTGGTGACGTAGTCGTCGGCACCGGCTTCCAATCCGAGAACGATGTCGACCGGGTCGTCGCGCGCGGACAGCATGATGACCGGCACCGACAGTTCCTCACGAATGCGTCGGCACAGGCTGATTCCGTTCAGGTCGGGAAGCATCACGTCGAGGACGGCGATATCCGGCTTGGCGTCGACCGCCAAATCCATTCCGGTCAACCCACCCGATGCGGTGATCACCCGAAACCCGTTGCGTTCGAGATTCAATTGCGTTGCTTCGCGGATGACAGCGTCGTCTTCGACCAGCAAAATCAACGGATCGGTCATCGGCCTTCGCTTTCATGGGAACGGAACACTCTCAAACCCTTCACCGGTCCACTTGTATGCAGTCGACGATTGACAGAACTCCGGAATGCCGGGGTCTTTGCACAGGTCGACCATGACCGACAATCCTCCGGTTGAGCCGACGACGTAGCGTCCTGGGTCTTGCACTCCGAAGACTTTGTGAGCGCCCGATTCGTCGATCTGGTAGACGAATCCGGCGACCATGAAGCTGACCGGTGGGGCCGGTCGTCCCCAGATGCCGACAGACTCGCAGGTGAAGACATTGACGACGGCATCTTGCCAAACGGCGTCCGTCACGTGGGAGTACCGGATTTCGAAGGGGAAGTTCGCATCCCCGCACAGTCGGAGACTGTCCTTGACCGCATCGGACACTTCCGGGTCTGCTCTGAGGAGGGCAACAGGATCGATGCTCAAGCCCTGTGAGAGATCCGAGGGGTCGAGTGATGCTGCGATATTCGGAGTGGGTTCTGATTCAGGCTCGGTGGAACAGGAGGCGAGAGCAAACGCGACCGGCAGGCAAAGACCGGCGAGCATCGCGCGGCGACGGCGATCAATCACGGATGAACTCCGTTCCATCCCAGTGGAACTCGGTTCGCAGCGGCGGACGCGGGCAACATTCGAACTCCGGTGGTCGCGGATCCGTTTCCAGGACAGACAAACTCGCGGCGCGCTGACCGCTGACGATGAATTTTCCGCGCTCTTCGACGGAGAACAGGCGCTCACCCAGTTCGGGATTGTCTTCACTCGAACCGGCCTTGCCGCTGCGGTAGACGTAGCCGGCGAGGTTGACCGAAATCGATACTCCGGTCCCGGGTTGGTGGGCAGGTTGGCACCGATACACATTCATGACGACCAGTTCGGTCTCCGGCACGATACGAGGTGCGCCTGGATCGAGAAGGATGGATCCGACAGAGATCGGATACCAGTCCGGGCACGATCGGAGTTCTGTCTTCACGCCCTCCGACACCCCGGGGTCGTCGAGAAGCGCACGGCCCAACCTCGAATTCTCGGCAACCCGTCTGGCCAGGTCGGCGGGCTGTGTGACGGACAATCCGGTGGAAGCGACATCGCCTTCGATCACAACACCCTGGGTGGACCCGCATCCGGTGATCACAGACGCTCCGACGGCCGCTGTCGCGAATGCCGTACCGAACAGCCTGCGAGTGCGGCCTGTTCGGCCCTCGCAGATCTCATTCCGATACAACACTTTCCCCTCCCCGGCCGGTGCGAACTGTCTCATCGGCATGCGCACTTTTCATAGGATCACACGTGATCTCGATATCGGCGTTTCGCCACCCACCGTTACGTAATCGTATGAATGTCGGGACCGTTGAGAGTTGGTACGCGACCGCCGGAATTCTGTTACGAAACCGATGGAATCAGGCTTTTAGAGTGAGTCACGTCGATGTTCGCCATTTGAGGTGAACGGACCCGAATTTCTGTATCGAGGAGCGTGAGAGCACATGCCTGATGTTTTGCTGACCAACAAGTCTCGGCGCCTGCGAGTGTTTCTTGCCGTACTGACGATCGGAAGCGCGTGCGCCATGACCGCGTGTTCGAGTGAAGACACCACTGCACCTGAAAACGGTTCGACGGCTACGTCAGTGGTCGCGGCGTCCGCGACCACACCCCCGCTGACCACGGTGGCACCTACGTCGGAGACAGTCGAAAATTCGAATTCGGCCGGCAGCGCGGACGAATCCACCCCGGGAGTCCCGGCGGGTGGAGCAGCACCGGCCTGGACGCCGGTCTCGGCCAGCGCAGTTGCCCCTGCGGCCCCTGGTCCGGCTACCGGGTCGACCAAGTGCACCGATCAGATCGACTATGCGGGCGATCCTCGTTCGAATGCAGAGATCAACAGCATCGGAGAGCAGATGGGTTCATGCCCGGCCCCGCTCCCATCCGGTGCCGTCGAACCCCCCGAGAAGTGCACTGACCAGATCAACTACGGCGCTGACCCTCGTTCCAACGCCGAGATCAACATCATCGGGGAACAAACCGGGATCTGCCCCGAGCCGATACGCCCCTAGCGAGTTCGAAACCTGAGCAGTAGTCGGGAATTCGACCAAGGGTGGAACCAGGGGGAGATCGGAATGACAAGCAGGGCAGGTGGACGTTCGATCGACGGTGTTGCCGACGATGCGTCCCGAGGGGATCGTGACGCGATTGCGGAACTCCTTCAACGCATCGTGCCTCTGGTGACGCGGCGCTGTCGTGCCGAATTGCGACCGGTCGACGCTGACCGTATTGCCGTCGGCATCTGCGGTTCCGTCCTGGCCGATATCCAGCGACGACGACGCGCCGGAGAAGCGTTCCTCGCGCATCTGTACGACGCGATCAGTCGCGAAATCGATTCGCTACCCGCATCCAGTCGACTCACTCTGCCGTTCGGCGATCTGTCGGCCGTCGAACGCAATGTCTTGGTAGCTCGCATCGTTGTCGGTTTCGACGTGCGCGAGACGGCGCTGTCACTGAGAACAACAACGAGCGCCGTCGAACTCGTCCAACACCGCGCGCTGTCCAAGATCAGACGCGGCAGCCTCAGCGGCGCCTGAGCCAACGCTCGAAAGTCAACAGCTGCAACCCTTCGCAACTCCCGGCAACCTCACGCAACTCTTTCTCTTCGCCCGTGACCTACACGACACTGCATGGCGACGAGTGATCGAGAACGAGGAGTGTGACGGTGGTTCAACGGACGGCGCAGAAGCCGGCAACGTCAGGATCGAAAAAGACCGGGGCCAAGCCTCATTCAGGGCTGGACCGGGATGCATTGCTGAAGGCGTACGAGAAGATGTCGCGCATCCGCGCGTTCGAGGATCGATTGCACGAAGAGAATGCAACCGGTGACATCCCCGGCTTCATTCACCTCTACTCGGGCCAGGAAGCCATCGCAGTGGGAGTGTGCGAGAACCTGAGCGACGCCGACTACATCGGATCCACTCACCGCGGTCACGGGCACTGCATCGCCAAGGGCTGCGATCTGAACGGCATGATGGCCGAGATCTTCGGCAAGGACGACGGCCTGTGTCGCGGTAAGGGTGGGTCGATGCACATCGCCGACCTGTCCGTGGGAATGCTGGGTGCCAATGCGATTGTCGGCGGAGCACCGTCGTTGGCGATCGGCGCTGCACTGAGTGGCAAGACACTTCGAAACGGCGTCATCGCAGCGTCGTTCACGGGAGACGGTGGATCCAACCAGGGAACCGTCTTCGAGGCGATGAACATGGCTGTGGTGCTGGATCTTCCGATCGTCTTCGTGATCGAGAACAACGGATTCGGTGAAGCAACAGGAACCGACTACGCGGTGGGCGCACCCGACATCGCCGCCCGCGCTGCATCCTTCGGAATGCCTGCCGTCAAGGTGGACGGCACCGACTTCTTCGCGGTCTACGACGCAATGGCGGAAGCATCCGAGCGAGCCAGGACCGGCGGTGGCCCCACCACGATCGAGGCGGCCGCATTCCGTTGGCACGGCCACTTCGAGGGTGACGCGCAGCTGTATCGCACGGCGGAACAGGTTGCGCAACTGCGGGAAACCAAGGATCCGCTCAAGAATTTCCGTAGCAGTGTGGATGCGAAGAAGGTCAGCACCGCTGATCTGGACGCGGTGGACGAGCAGTCGCGAGTGCTGGTGGACGAGGCGGTGGCGAAGGCGCGCGCCGCAGCGTACCCACCAGTCGAAAATCTGCTGACCGATGTCTACGTGTCGTACTGAGGAGCCCGAGATGACAAGCGTGGAAGCCACGAACGTGTCGAAGAAGACCTACCGCGAGGCCGTCAAAGAGGCCATCGCTCAAGAAATGCAACGAGATCCGAGCGTCGTCCTGATCGGTGAGGACGTACGCGGTGGGCATGCCGGTACCAATCCCGATCTGGAGACGAAGAGGATCGAGGCATTCGGCGGTGTCCTGGGTGTCACCAAGGGATTGTGGACGGAGTTCGGATCGGAGCGTGTAATCGATACCCCGATCACCGAATCCGCGATCATCGGAATGGCTGCCGGAGCCGCACTGACCGGACTGAGGCCGGTCGCCGAGCTGATGTTCATGGACTTCTTCGGAGTCTCCTACGACGCGCTCTACAACCAGGCTGCCAAGTTCCGCTACATGTTCGGTGGCAAAGCCAGAACTCCGCTGGTGGTGCGAGGCATGATCGGCGCCGGCTTCTCCGCCGCTGCGCAGCACTCTCAGTCTCCGTACAACGTGTTTGCCGCGGTGCCTGGCCTGAAAGTGGTCGCGCCGTCCAACGCCTACGACGCCAAAGGCCTTCTCATCCAGGCCATCCGGGACGACGATCCTGTTGTGTTCTGCGAGCACAAGGTGCTCTACGACCTCAAGGGCGAGGTGCCGGACGAGCCGTACGCGATTCCGTTCGGCGTCGCCAACTACACCAGGCAGGGCGACGACGTCACGATCATCGCTTTGTCCGCAATGGTGAACCGTGCCAACGACGTAGCGGACAAGCTGGCCGCCGAGGGTATTTCGGTCGAGGTCGTCGATCCTCGTACCGTCTCACCATTGGACGAGGACGGCATCCTCGAATCCGTCGCATCGACCGGACGCGTCGTGATCGTCGACGAATCCGCCGCCCGCTGCGGTTTCGGGCACGACGTGGCCGCGCTGATCGCCACCAAGGGATTCAACTACCTGAAAGCGCCGATCGAACTGATCACGCCGCCACATACTCCGGTTCCGTTCTCACCGACCCTCGAAACTGCCTGGCTGCCTGACGTTGCGCGCATCGAAGAGTC